>NZ_JAMXIA010000001.1:2400000-2742488 GCF_025457425.1 Chryseobacterium foetidum | reverse complement strand
TACATCCGTGCGAGACTTTTTGACATGCTCATCGGCGACTGGGACAGACACGAAGACCAATGGAAATGGGCAGAATATAAAAACGGAAAAAATGTTTTTTACAAACCTATTCCGAGAGATCACGATCAGGCGTTCAGCAATTATGATGGTGCTGCTTTTAAAGTGATTATGAATATTCCGATGATCCGTCACATGAAATCTTTTAAAGATGAAATCAAAAATGTGAAGTGGATGAATATGGAACCTTATCCGCTGGATTTAATTATTCTGAAAGCCGCCAGCGAAAAACAGTGGAATGCGCAGGCAGAATTTATTCAGCAAAACATTACAGACAAAGATATTGATGAAGCTTTCAAAAACCTTCCGAAAGAAGTTCAGGATGAAACGATTGCCGATATTCAGAGAAAGCTCAAGGTCAGAAAACAGGATTTGGGAAAATATGCAACAAAATACGCTTCTGTCCTGGAAGAAAAAGTTCCGATCGCAGGTACCATTAACAAAGATAAATTTGTAATTACAAAGGAATCTGATGGTTTGGTTACTGTAAAACAATACGAACTCGACGACAAAAGTCAGAAAGAAAAACTGGTTTTCGAAAAAACCTATAACGATACTTTAACCAAAGAAATCTGGGTTTACGGATTGGAAGACGACGATATTTATGAAGTGAACGGCGAAGGAAAATCTAAAATTAACATCCGCCTGATTGGTGGCTACAACCATGATGTATACAGAGTTTCCAACGGAAGTAAAGTGAAAATTTACGATTTTAAATCGCAGAAAAATACGTATGAAACCAAAGGAGCATCAAAACATTTAACCAACGACTACGAAGCCAATACCTACAACTGGAAACACCCAAAATACAACTTTTTCGCCGGCTATCCGAATGCTGATTTTAATCCTGATGATGGGGTAATTTTGGGATTTGTTGCTAATTATACCGTCAACAATTTCATCCGCGATCCGTTTACACAAAAGCATTCTTTGAGTGCTAATCTGTATACCGCTACCGGAGGATTCAATTTAGGGTATAAAGGTGTTTTCAAAAAGGCAATTTTCGGCTGGGATGCCAATGTTGATGCGTACTACACGACTCCTCATTTTGCAAGAACTTTCTTTGGATTGTCGAATGAGAGTGAGTTTAATAAAGAAATCAGCAGAAATTTTAATAGAGTTAGAATTTCCCAGATCAAAGTTGCTCCTTCCATTTCTAAAACGAGCTGGCTCAATCTGAAGCACCAGTTTCAGTTGAGTTTTGAGCATTCTGAAGTGCAGAGAAACGATGACCGCTTCATCGCAGTTTCTCCGGATGTAAATCCTGAAGTTTTTAACGGACAGCAGTTTGGTGGTGCCAACTATACTTTTAGTTTTAAAAATTCCGACAGCAAAGCCTTCCCTACTTTAGGAATGGAATTGATTCTAAACGCAGGCTGGAAAACAAATTTTGCAAATTTTGACCAGAATTTCGTGGCTTACCAGGGAACTCTGAATCTCTTCAGAAGAATCGATAAAAACGGGAAATTTGTATTTGCCAATTCAGCCAATGCGATGATTATTAACAACAATAATTTTGAATTTTATCAGGCGGCAAGCATCGGCGGAAGAAACGGTCTGCGTGCTTACAGAAATGAAAGATTTTCAGGGAAATCTTATTTCGTCAACAGTGCAGAAGTTCGCTGGGACTTTGGACGTGTGAAAAACAGTATCGTTCCTGCCAATATGGGAATTTTGGTTGGATACGATTTGGGCAGAGTCTGGAATGACCATGAAATTTCAGATACATGGCATCAAGGTGTCGGCGCCGGCTTCTGGCTTGGAATTCTGGATATGATTTCTGCCAGACTGGATTATTTTATCGGATCTGACGGCGGAAGAATTTCCGGTGGTGTGGGAATGAGTTTCTAAAGGCAGTGCCTTTTTTATTTGAAGAGTGAGTAAACCTTCAAGGTTTTTGAAACCTTGAAGGTTTGTTTTTTACATGAACTATTTCAATTCGAATCTATACACATTTCCACCTTCTTTTTTATCCTTTTCATCGGCAATCAGCACAGTTTTATCATCAAGAAAAACTATAGCCTCTTTTTGGGAATTATGGTTTAAAGATAATTTCTGAATTTTAGCTGAATTAAAATTATCATTTGTAAAACCGGAAACTACATGAATATTTTTGTGCGTCAAAAGAACGATTTCATTTTTAGAATTAATAGAAGCTGAAGTAATGGCAGCATCGTTGTAACCTCCCTCCAGTTTCAATTTTCCAATTAATTTCGCTTCAAAATCACCTTCTTTATTTGGAATTTGGAACACAAGAAAACTTCCGTCAAATCCTTTACTTCGGTTTTTTGTGAAGAGATAAAAACTGCCGTCCTTTTCTACGAAAGCTTCGCAATCGTACAGTAAATTTGATTTTTTTGGCGGAAATTCAGTTTGTCCTTCGTAATGAAACTTCGTGGTCTGAACGATTTTCGTAGATTTTTGTGAACTGTTTTTTAAATCAAGTTTAATAATGGAAAGATTCCGTCTTTCGTTTTCATTATTCCCGAAATCTCCGATGTAGATATTTCCTGCGTTGTCTTTTGTAATGTCTTCCCAGTCGTTGTTTTCGGCATTTTCCACCAAAACATCTGTGATAAGATTGCCTTTTAAATCTAGACCGTACACCACATTTTTATTTCCAGCATCTTCAATGGCCCAAATTGTTTTTTGGTCTTGTGAAATTGCCATTCCCGAAACTTCCTTCAGTTTTTTGGGAAGGGAAAATTCAGGTTGTAAATCTTGGGTTGCTGAGTTTTCCGGTGTTTTTGGGTTGCAGTTTAATAGAAGTATAGCGAAAATGTAGGTGAATTTCATGACAGATATTTTATATAGATTTTAGAAATATTTCAAACTTAAATGTACACTTAAGTTACAATTATTTAAGTTATTCTTTCAATTTTCTTTTCGCTTTATCCCAAAGTTCGTCCATTTCCTCCAAATTCATATCAGCTAATTTTAAACCTGCCTCAGCTGCAAGCTCTTCCATTTTCTGAAATCTTGATATGAATTTTAGATTGGTTCTTTCCAAAGCAGAATCGGGATTTAAACCTGAAATTCTGGCATAATTAATTAGGGAGAAAAATACGTCGCCCAGTTCCATTTCTTTCTTACTTAAATCGGTTTCATCATGAAATTCTTTGATTTCCTCATCCACTTTTTTCCACGCATCTTCGGCATCGTGAAATTCAAAACCAATTCCTTTTACTTTATCCTGAATTCGATAAGCTTTTACCATGCTCGGCAAACCTTTGGGAACACCACCCAAAATAGATTTGTTGCCCTCTTTTAATTTTAATTTTTCCCAGTTTTGTTTTACTTCTTCCTCGTCTTTCACTTCGGTATTGCCGTAAATGTGAGGATGACGGAAAATCAGTTTTTCATTTAAAGAATTGATGACATCAGCAATATCGAAACTTTCTTTTTCGGAACCTATTTTGGCATAAAAAACCAAATGTAAAAGCACATCGCCGAGTTCTTTTTTTATTTCCGTTAAATCTTCCTGCAAAAGTGCATCAGAAAGCTCATAAGTTTCTTCCAAAGTCAGATGGCGAAGGGTTTGTAGCGTCTGTTTCTGATCCCACGGACATTTCTCACGAAGATCATCCATAATATCTAAAAGTCTTCCGAAAGCTTCGAGTTTTTCCTGTCTGGTGTTCATTTTTTTAGGTTAAGGTTAAGGTTAAGGTTAGGGTTAAGGCAAATTTAATTATAATAAAAATTCTTTAGTGTCTGTTCAAAATAAAAATCAATTTACTTTCCCGACCCGACAGGGTGTAAGTTGATTTTTATGTACACATCTGGATTAAAAATTTCTTCCTCCCTTTAGGGTTGGGGGAAGAAGAAATTTTACAAAATCATTTATTCAGACAAAAAAACCTCATCATTGCTGACGAGGTTTGTATTAATTCAGATAAATAAATTATCCCATTTTTCTGTGTGTACTCTTGGTAGCTGCTTTCGCTCCGGTGCTCGCCTTTACTTTTGGTGTTGCCGGTTTTTCTGCTTTTGGAGCTTTTTTAGGAGCTTCTTTTTCTACGTTGATTTCCTCTGCCGCTTCTCCTTCTACAGTTTCAGACTCTGCTTTTACAAAACTTTCAGGAGTGATGTAACCTGCCTTGTGAAGCGTGTTGTACCATTGAGCTAGCTTCTTGATATCAGAAACATATACTCTTTCTGTATCGTAGTTTGGAAGCGAAGCACTCATAAATTCCTTCAGTTCTGCTTCTGAAGATTTGTGAGAAATTGTTTCTTTATAGTCATAGTTTTTTGCAATATTTTCAAATACTTCAAACAAAGGCACTTCCTTATCAAAAGTAAACATTGCAATATTGTCTAAAAGACTTACCTGACTTGAATTTCCGATGCTCACTTTCTTTTTGTTTGTAACATCTTCAATGATAAAACCGTTTCTAAGCTGAGAAACCAGTTTGAAAAGTCCCGGTTTTCCGGAAATCGAAATTATTTTTTCTAACTGCATAATCTTGTTTTTGTGGCAATATACAACTGCCTTTTACCTGTTTATTTTCTTTTTTTTTTTTTAATACTAAAATCTACTTTGGAAATCTCATTTTATAGTTGATTCCCACATCGCCCTGAGAAATTTTCACCAGTTTTCCCTTCACCAGTTTTTTCTTCAGTGCACTGAGATGATCTGTGAAAAGAATCCCTTCAATATGATCATATTCATGCTGAATAACGCGGGCTCTAATATCGGAAAAAGTTTCTGTATGTTTAACGAAATTTTCGTCATAATATTCGATCAGAATCGTACTTTTTCTCTTCACATCTTCCCTTACGTCCGGAATCGAAAGACAGCCTTCATTGAATTTCCATTCTTCACCTGATTCGTCAAGAATTTTGGCATTAATAAATACTTTTTT
Organism: Chryseobacterium foetidum; assembly: GCF_025457425.1. Lineage (NCBI taxonomy): Bacteria > Pseudomonadati > Bacteroidota > Flavobacteriia > Flavobacteriales > Weeksellaceae > Chryseobacterium > Chryseobacterium foetidum. Next base: position 2,737,569 of record NZ_JAMXIA010000001.1, on the reverse strand, counting down.
GAAGTCTTTCAGTTCCTCAGCAATGTCTTCATAATCTTCATCCTCTGCCAAAGGCGTTACATCCACCATGAAAAGCCTGATGTCTAAACCAATCTGAGGCGCCGCCAGACCGATACCGTTGGCACTGTACATGGTTTCAAACATATTATCAATCAACTCCTGCAGCCCCGGATAATCTTTATCAATATCCTTTGCCACTTTCCTTAAAACCGGATCCCCGAATGCTCTTATTGGTAAAATCATCTTGTTCTTTGTTCTAAAAAATTCTGCAATATAATCGTTGCACTTACTTTGTCTATAAGACCTTTCTGCTCTCTCTGTTTTTTATTCTTTCCGCTTTGGGAGATAAAAAACGATGCCATTTTTGAAGTAAATCTTTCATCTAAACGATGAACTTCCACCTCAGGAAATTCTGCCCTAAACTTTTCGATAAAAGCTAAAATACTGGTCTCAATTTCAGACATATTGCCTTTCAAATCTGTCGGCAAACCCACTACGATGGCTTCCACCTGATTTTCTGAGAAATACTTTTTTAAAAAATCAGTCAGTGAACCGGTAGGTACCGTATCTAAAGCACTTGCGATAATTTGCATATCGTCGGTAGCTGCGATACCACATCTTGCCTTTCCGTAGTCTATTGCAAGGATTTGTTTCAGTGAAGATTTCATAAGACTGCAAATTTAATAAATTTTAGTGATTTTATTCTAAACACAGTTTTTTTTATGAATTTTGATATTTTCAACAATTTTTTTATAAATTTAATTTTCCAAACCACTCATTATGAAGCAACTCATCTTAGTACGGCACGCAAAAAGCGACTGGCCGGAAGAAACAGAAGACTTTGACAGACCCCTTGCTCACAAAGGTCTGGAAGATGCGATGTTGATGTCAAGATACATGAAAAACAATAATATCGGCATTGATTACCTTCTTTCAAGTCCCGCTGTGAGGGCTTTGAATACCTGCGAAATATTCAACCAAACCTATCAGCTGACAATAGGAACTGATCAGAATCTCTACAATCCCAAAGAAAGAAATTTTGAATCTGCCATCTATACTTTAGATGATTCTCTGAATTCTGTTGCTCTTTTTTCTCACAACAATGGGATTTCCAATTTTGCCAATTCTATTTCCGAGGATATTTATCACTTCCCGACCTGTGGCGTTGCCGGATTTCAGATTGAATGTGATTCTTGGTCGCAGTTTGAAGGAGCCAGAAAAAAACTGCTTTTCTTTTACGAACCGGGAAAAATCAGGATGTAATGTCTGAATTTAAAACAAAAGAGAATACTGAAGTACTGGTTTTTATGGCGAGTATTTTTTGTATGAGTCTGATTTTATTTTTCGTTAACTATTCCAAATGGGACACGCCTGTCAAAATTTTAATTTTTTTCGGAGAGCTCACCATTATTCCAACAATTTTGCTTACTCTTTTTTTATTGGGATTTTCAATTTATAAATTAATCAGACAAAAGACCTTCAATTTCTTTTTGCTGATAAGTTTAGGTTTGAATATGATGACAGCAATTGTAATGTTTGCTGCAAAATGATATTTCCAAAAAAACAGACGAGCTTAAGCCCGTCTGTTTATAAAATTCCCAACTATATTTTTAGAAATTTCTATTTCTTTTTCAAATCCAGATCATCAAAATCAAAACTGAAATCTGTGATGTCTGAAATAGTTTTGATTTTTATAACTTCTTCTTTTCAGATTTCTTAGTAATTTAAGATGACTTAAAAATTAGTACAATCTATAACCCAATTTTAAATTCTCCAATGTTCAATATTCCATATTCAACATCATCTTTTTCTGGAAAAATATATTTTTCACCGCTTGACAAACTTATTAAAAAACAATTATTAAGCTCATTTATTAAGAAACCAATATCGCCAGCACCAGGATCTATTTCCTGATTTAGTTCTGCAACTGTATTCCAGAATATTTCGTAATAGCCTTGTTTCATCAAGTTAGTATCAATGATTCTTAAAATTGTCACAAAATCATCATCATTACTACCAATTTTTTTATAAAAACAGTAACCACATTCAATATCTCCGTTTTCTTCATTTGGTAAAATAAATTCTAACCATTTTTTCAAATATCCTTCCTCACCATTAGATGCCAATTTCTTCATAATGGCTTCTAATACAAAATCATATGTGGACCAGCGAGCTGACCAGTCATTTCCATCGGGTAAAGTAATAAATCCTGAGGCCATATCTTCATTTTAATTAAAAAAAATCTATTATTATGGAAATCAGCAAGAAAAATAAATTCCTCTTACCTCTTAATCATTACTTCATCTTCAAATCCAGATCATCAAAATCAAAACTGAAATCTGTGATATCTGAAATCGCCTTCATTTTTGCAGATTCTGCTTTTCCGTTTTCATCGTAACTGAAAATAATAAATGCGTCCGCATCATAGCTTCTGTCGTCCCACTTGACGATAAAAGTATTGTTGGAATACGGAAGCAACTCGCCCTTCAGTCTTGGTGAATTCTTGCAGTTCAGTCTGTAAGTATTACCTTCTTTAATAATATTGACATCTCCAAACCAGACATCATTGTAAGTTCCTGTGAACTGTTCCGCTTTTGGCTGAAGGTTTTTGTCTTTTTTAAATGCTTCTGATTTTGCAAACGCCTCTTTTTTCTGCTTATCAAAAAACTCTTCCATCTTTTTCATTCTGTCGCCATAAGTTTTCAGCCAGTTTCTGTCGGCAACACCAAGATATGAATCTTTCACAGTATTTGTAACCGTATTGAAAGCCGCTCCTGACTGCTGATTCGTCAACACCACAATTCCCAGTTTCATATCCGGAATTAAAGTGAATTGAGTCACCGTTCCGATCAATCCACCTGTATGCTGTACCTGTTTGTGACCTTTCACATCACTTAAAAACCATCCCAATCCATAGCCGTAGAAACCTGTGTCGTAAGGATTTTTCAAAGCTGCACCACTTGAAATCTGAAGATTCCAAAGCTGCATGATGTTTTTATCTGAAACCAGTTTTTTACCGTCTTTGGTGGTGAAATTATTCATCAGACATTCTGCCCATGTTGTCATGTCTTTGATGTTACTCATAATTCCGCCGGCTGCGTTGGCAGTTTCGTTCCAGTCGTGAGGGACAGCGATTGCCTTCCCGTCAACGGGAGCGTGAGCATCGATTTTATTGGCAACGGCTTTTGCTCTGTTGTAGCTTCCGAAACTTGAAGTCATGCCGACAGGTTTAAGGATTTTCTGCTCGATAAATTCTGCCCAGCTCAGTCCTGAAATTCTTGTAATTACTTCTCCGGCAACAATGAACATCACATTGTTATAATCTAAAGTCGTTCTGAAAGGATTTTCAGGTTTTAAATATCTTACGTTGTGTACAATATCTTTCACACTTAGGTTTCCGCCTTCGGGAAAGAACATCAAATCTCCCTGTCCGAGACCCAAACCGGCTCTGTGAGTGACCAGATCTTTGATGGTTACATTTTGAGAAACATAAGGATCATACATCTGAAATTCAGGAATATATTTTGAAACTTTATCGTCCCAATCCAATTTTCCTTCATCTGCCAAAATTGCGAGTGCCGTACAGGTAAAACCTTTTGAGTTGGAAGCAATTCCCACCAAAGTATTGTCATCCATCGGCTGTTTTGAGGTCAGCGAACGGACACCAAAGCCTTTGGAGTAAATTATTTTTCCATCTTTGATCACTCCGACAGACATTCCCGGAACGTCGAATGTTTTTAAAGTATTCTGAATCAGCTCATCGAGTTTTTTTTCTTCAACCTGTGCATTGGCAATGCCTACCGTCAAAAGAAAAAGGAAAAAAGAAAGTTTCTTTTTCATATGTAAATATTTATTTTTTTTAAGGTCATATGGAATCGCCACAATCTAATTTTTGCTTATCACAGAAATAATCAAATATGCCGAATTCATAAATTTTAAATTTCACCAAATTTAAACATTTCGGGATTATTGAGTAAATTTGTGGCTGATTTAATATCTGCAAAAATCCAGACCGATTATTGAACAGTATTTTTGAAGCTTTGCTTAATATAATTTTATCTAAAAAATAAAACTCAGGCTTTTTTGAACTTTAAAATGCTTTCGCAAAATAAAATCTTCTGTGACTTTTGTGGTAAATGAAAACTCAATGACCAAAATCCTTCTCCTCTCCGATTCTCATTCCTACATTGATGACAGAATTCTAGAATATGCATCGCAGGCTGATGAAATCTGGCATTGCGGAGATTTCGGGAGTTTTGAAATCATTGAAAAGCTTGAAAAAATAAAACCACTGAAAGGCGTTTGGGGAAATATTGACGGAGCGAAAATCCGTTCGGAATTCCCTGAAGTGAATCGGTTTTTTTGTGAGAATGTAGAAGTTTTAATGATTCATATTGGCGGTCTTCCTGGAAAATACACGCCATTGGCGAATAAAGAAATTTCTGAAAAAGCTCCGAAACTATTTATTTCAGGGCATTCTCATATTCTGAAAGCAATGTTTGATCAAAAAAACAATCTTCTGCATCTGAATCCCGGAGCATGCGGAAAACAGGGTTGGCATAAAATGAGAACGATGATGCGGTTTGTAATTGACGGCGAAGAAATAAAGGATTTGGAAGTGATAGAATTGGGAGCGAAGGTTTGAGATTTGATGTTTGAGATTTGAGATTCGGGGTTCGGGGTTCGAGTTTTCGGATTCGAGGTTCGGGGAGTAAACCTAACGGGTTTTAGAAACCCATTAGGTTTTGGGGAAATTGTCGTAACTAGCCCTGATTGCAGCGGTTACCCCGCAACCGGCGATGGCAAAAGCGGTGGCGTGAGGAGTATGAGCGGAAAGCAGGTTCCTGGCTCCTGAAAAAAATTAAAAAATAAAGAAACGGATGGCTTCGTTTCACTCGCAATAAAATGAAAATAGGAGAAAAAGTTTCAGTTTTGGATGAAGATTTGGGCGGAGTTGTCACTTCGGTCAATGGAAATACGGTGGTTTTTAAGGATGAATATGGTTTTACTTACCAATATCCAAAGGAAAAACTGGTTCCGAAAAATGCTGAAATCTATGAAAATATTAAAATCGTAAAGAAGGCTGAACCGAAAAAAACAGTTTCCAAAAAACACGATAAAAATCCGATGATTCTGGATCTTCATTTTGAAAATTTAGTTAAAAATCCTAGCGATTACGACAGTTTTGAGCGGTTGTTTCTTCAAAAAGAAAAGCTGATTCAGACAATCAATTTCTGCCGGAAAAACCATTTGAAAAGACTTGAAATCGTACACGGAATCGGTGACGGAACTTTGCAGAGAATGGTTTTGGATGTGCTTGAAAGCCAAACCCATCTTGATTTTTACAACAAAGAGATACTTCATCATCAATCGGGTGCGGTAATGGTAGATTTTCACTAAATTTGCAGCAATTGACTTATGAACGTACTACATTTACTTTTCACAAAAGATGGACTGATCTACCAGATTGCTAAAAATAAAAGCATTGTGGAAGAAAAATCTTATTTCTCTGACGAAGAATCGCCGGAAAACTTTATTCTGAATACCCTTGACGAGGTTTTGCTCAAACAGAGATTTGAAGAAGTGCATATTGTTTCGGCTCTCAACAGTTTTACGCTGATGCCGGAAGGATTTTCGGACCACGAATCCGGTTTTGATCTGATTGCCTTCAATACCCCTGTGGACAAGGATAGTGAAGAATTGATGCTTTCGGTAAACCGCAAGTTTAAGGTTCAGTTTTACTACACTTTTCCTAAAGCATATTATCAGAAAATCAAGGCGCTGTCGGTTCCTGTTTTCTTTAATTTTTCGGGAGAAAAGTTTTTAAATGCGATCAGTTTTAAAAATAATAAAGAGATTCACATCAATTTATACCATAATCAGTGCGAGTTTTTTGCGATTGATGATAAAAAAGTGATTCTTTACAACAATCTGGATGTGAATTCTGAAGTTGATTTCCTTTATTTTGTGATGTTTACTTTAAGCAAAATTGGTTTTGGAATTAATGAAACCAAATTTTTCGCTTACGGAGAAACGACGGAAAATGAAACTTTTATTTCGGAACTTCAGAAGTTTGTGAAGAATCTGAAGATTGTTTTTGATAATCTTCCGAGTAAGAATTTCATATTAAATTAGGCTGGATGTTGGATGATGGGTGATGGATGTTTACATGTTTGCGTATATTTTTTTGATGAGTTTTAAATTTGAAAAATTAATTATCTGGCAGGATGCAATGACATTTGGAGAATCTATTTTTCAAATGTCGTTATCGTTTCCGAAAGATGAAATATACAATTTAACATCTCAAATCCGAAGAGCATCCGATTCTGTAGCACTAAATATTTCTGAAGGCAGTATTTTACAAAGCACTCTGGAATTCAGGAGATTTTTAGGCTTTTCAATTCGTTCTGTGGCTGAAGTTGTAACCTGTCTTTACAAAGCTAAAAACAGAAATTACATCAATGAAAATCAGTTTAGTGAAATGTATAATTTCTCTTACAAACTAATTAATCACATCATCGCTTTCAGAAATAAACTTACATAAAACCACCATCGAACACCCAGCATCCAGCACCCAACACCCAACATTAAAACACCCCAACAAAAATGTACAGAATAATTTCCGGTAAATGGAAAGCAAAAAAAATAGCCGCTCCCAGACATTTTGATGTAAGACCTACAACAGATTTTGCCAAGGAGGCACTCTTCAGTATTTTGGAAAATACTTACGACATGCAGTCGATTTCCGTTCTTGATCTTTTTGCAGGCATAGGTTCCATCAGTCTTGAATTTGCGTCGAGAGGCTGTCAGGATGTAACTTCCGTGGAAATGAATCCAAAGCACACGTCGTTCATCAACTCAACTGCTGCGGAACTGGATATGAGTCTTCAAATCAGCACACAGCGAGGCGATGTCTACGACTGGCTGAAGAAATTCAGAAACAACAAATCTTATGAAATTGTTTTTGCCGACGCACCTTTTGAAACTGAAGAAAAAAAGTATCATGAACTGCTATCTTTAGTTTTAAAAAATAAATATCTGAAACCTAACGGCGTTTTGATTGTAGAACATCAAAGCCGATTAAAGCTTGATCATCCGAATTTTAAATTTACAAGAAAATACGGAAATGTAAGCTTCAGTTTTTATGAGCCTACTCCGGAAGTTGATGAAGAAATAAGCAATCAGGAAAATTAATTCCTGATTTTTTTTGGTCGATTTTCTAAAGTCAGACTTAAAATGTAAATTTATATTGATCAAAATTTTAAAACCAATTCAAAAATGAGTTTTCTGCAAAAAATGAAAGACCGGTACACGGTGAAAAAATACAATGCTGAAGGAGAAATCAGTGCTGAGCAAATTGAGGAATTGAAAGAAATCCTGACACTCAGTCCGTCCTCCATCAACAGTCAGCCATGGAATTTTGTTTTTGTGACGAGTAAGGAAGTTAAAGAACAGCTGTCGGAAGTTTCTTTTCACAATACCGCTAAGGTAATTGAAAGCAAATTGGTTATTGTTTTTCAGGTTTTAAAATCTGTTGAAGATTTTGAGACTCAAATCAATGAAAACCTTCCGGAAATGGCTGTTAATTATTATAAAAATATGGTTGAGCCCAATGGTGAGGATTATATCAAAAACTGGATGGCAAAGCAGGTTTACATTTCATTGGGAATTCTTCTTTCAGCCTGCGCAGAAATGGGAATCGACTGCACGCCGATGGAAGGCATTAAATCTGTTGAATATGATGAAATTCTGCAAAATGAAAAATACCAAAGTCTTTTTGCTGTAGCTATTGGCGAAAAATCTGAAGCAGATACCAACCAACCGATTCACACACCAAAACGCAGACTCGAAAGCCACAAAGTCATTGTAGAAAGATAAAAATAAAGCTGTTTCAGAATTTGAAACAGCTTTTAGTTTTATAGAACCTTTAGCTCAAGATCGATGGTTTTACCAAAGAATTTTTTAGATATTTTCTCGAAATTTTTGGTGAGATCAGAAAGGTAAAAGTGATAATTAGGTCTTGAATTGTTGTTGTTCAGCAAATGATATTTGTCTAAAATAATCTTCAGATGACTTGCTACAATATTTGGGGAATCTATTACTCTGACGCGGTTTCCATAATATTGTTTGATCTCGTCAATCAAAAGCGGATAATGTGTACAGCCTAAAATCAGTGTCTCGATATTTTTCAGCTTCGCATTACTGAGATAATTGTAAATGATAGAATGCGTAATTGGATGGTTTTTGAAACCCTCTTCAATCGCCGGAACCAAAAGCGGTGTCGCCAACTCATCAACCTTGATCCATTTGTTGTGTTTTCTGATGCTTTTTCTGTACAGTCCTGAATTTACGGTTGCTTTGGTAGCAATCACTCCAACGTTGTTGTGAATTTCATAAGAAACCTTTTCTGCCACGGGATTAATCACATCAATTACAGGCACATGGTCTGCAACCAGCTCAAGAACTTCTTTCAGCGCATTTGCCGTTGCCGAATTGCAGGCAATGACGATAGCTTTACAGTTTTTTTCAAGCAGAAAATTTGTGATTTTTTCGCAGTAGCCTACAATGGCTTCCTTTGATTTTTCCCCGTACGGAAGGTGTTTTGTATCGCCGTAATAAATGAGATCTTCGTTAGGAAGAAGTCTTTTTATTTCTTTGGCAACCGTCAGTCCGCCAACACCACTGTCAAAAATACCGATGGGCTGCTTTGCGGAAAGATGAGAATAATCGTGTTTTTTAGTTTTCAAAACTGATTAAATTTAGTGCAAAAATAAGGAAATTGTTGGATGATGGAAGCTGGATGCTTGAAGTTTTTCACAAACACAATCTTCCATCATCTGACAGCCGACATCCGACCTAAATGATAAACAAATCTGACGCAATTCCATCTGCCATAAACCAATGCTTTTCAGGAATTTTGAGATGATTGTTTTCAATAAGTAAAATTCCTTCTTCTAATTTTAATTTAGATTCATTTTGAAAATGTTCCAGAATTTCATCATTGAATTTTTCATTTAAAACGGATAGGTCTACTCCCCAAGTCGTTCTTAAACCAATCATAATCATTTCATTAAACTGATCTTTTTGAGAAAGAATTTCAGTTTCTTTAGGCAAAATTCCTGAGTTTATTTCGTCTGTATATTTTTTATTGTTGGCGACATTCCAGCTTCTAACCTCATTTCCGTTGTATGAATGTGCTGAAGGGCCGATGCCAAGATATTCACAGGATTTCCAGTAGGCAGAATTGTGTTTTGAATGAAAATCGGGTTTACCGAAGTTTGAAATTTCATAATGATCAAAACCATGATCTTTCAGAAAATCTTTCATGTAGAAAAACTCGCGGTTTTGCTCGGCTTCTTTTGGTGATTTTACTTTTCCATTGGCAATCCAGTTTTCCAAAGCTGTTTTGGGCTCAACTGTTAAAGCGTAAGAAGAGATATGCAGAACTTCAAGAGCTATAGTTTTGTTTAAATTTTCCTTCCAGATCTCCATATTTGAAGTGGGAGAACCGTAAATTAAATCTATACTGATGTTTTCCAAACCAAAATCCTGAGCTCTTTTGATTGAACTTTCAGCTTCTGAAGCAGAATGTGCACGGTTCATCAGTTTTAAATCTTCCTCAAAAAAACTTTGTGTACCGATAGACAGTCGGTTTATCGGCGAATCTGAAATTCCTTTCAAAAAATTTTTATCTAAATCATCCGGATTGGCTTCCAAAGTAATTTCAATATCAGAATTAAAACTATAATATTTCAAAACCTCATCAATCAAAGCCTTGATTTCATCTGACGAAAGTATTGAAGGTGTGCCGCCACCGAAGTAAAGTGAGTTTAGATTTTTATTCTGAAGTTCATCTTTGCGGAGAAAAATTTCCTTTTTCATCGCAGAAAGCATATCATCTTTAAAATTTAATGAAGTTGAAAAATGAAAATTGCAGTAACTGCACTTCTGTTTGCAAAAAGGAATGTGAATGTAGATCATAAAAAAAGCTCTGAAAAATTTCAGAGCTCAAATTTATTTAAATTAAATCATATTAGTATCTAAATCCTCTATGATTAATAAAGTTATCAAAGTTATAACCAAGACCGATCATAAAACTGTTTCCACCGTATTCCTGAATATCAGAAAGTCCAAGGTTGTAAGTAGCTCCGATCATCAGTTTGTTTAATCTTACTTTTACTACCGGTGCGATCTGAAGCGTCTGGTTGTCAAATCTGTTCTGTACAGTTCTGTAGCTGGCTCCTACTGAGAATGCATTTACTTCGTTTGAGAATGTTGCCATTAGGTTCAAATCCATCATTCTTGTAGAGTTGGTATTTAAATTTACCAATACTGACGGCGTTAAAGCGATGTTATCTGCAAGATTCCAGTCGTATCCTAAGTTTAAGAAGAATTTGATTGGAGAAGGCTCGTAGTTGTTTACGATAGATTCGTCATTACTCAAAGCGATATCGTTTACGGAAACACCCCCGAATAAACCTCTGTATGTTGCAGCCATACCGAAGTTGGCATAAACCATAAAGATATTGCTCTCGTTACCTTGTAGCAAAGGGTCAAATCCGTCTTCAGTATTAATTTTGGTATAATCAAAATTCATGTTATAAAAATTAACACTTGTACCGAATGAAAACTGATCTTTTCTCTCTCCTTCACTGCTTAAAGGGATAAAATAAGACGCACCGGCCGTGATACCACCTGCTGAGATAGGTCCGTTGCTGTCTCTGAATACAGAGATACCGGCTCCTACTCTATCAAAGATATTCGCGTTGATCCCTACTGACTGAACATTTGGGGATTCGCTGAACTTTGAAAATTGTTGCTGATAGTTAAGGTTAAGCTGTACATAGTCCGTTTTACCGTATTGAGCAGGGTTGAACAGGAACTCACCATCCAAAAGATATTGTTGATAGTATGGTAGTGATTCTTGTGCTTTGTATGCATTCGACAAAAGAGCTAAACATACGATAGCATATAGTTTTCTCATAACAAATCTTGATTTCAATTCAACAAATATAAAAAAATTCTCAATATATTTTTAGTTTTCTAAATAATTTCTCCATTTTTTTACAGCATCCGCCATATCTGATGGCATTGGGCTCTCAAAATACAATTCCTTTTTAGTAGTGGGATGTATAAACCCGAGGGTGTGGGCATGGAGTGCATGTCTGGGTAAAATTTCGAAGACATTTTTTATAAACTGCTTATACTTAGGAAGATTCACTCCACGGAGAGGCGTATGACCTTCATATCTTTCGTCATTAAAGAGTGTATGACCCAAATGTTTGAAGTGAGCTCTGATCTGATGCGTTCTTCCGGTTTCCAGTTTACATTCCACCCACGTCATGTATTTAAATCTTTCCAAAACTTTGTAATGCGTAATCGCATGCTTCCCTTGACTTCCGTCTACATAAGTGTGCATCTGCATTCTGTTCTTCGGATGCCTTCCTATATGACCGCTAATGGTGCCTTCATCGTCTTTTACATTTCCCCATACAAAAGCCCAGTACAGTCTTTTGGTTTTTCTGTCGAAAAACTGCTTGGCAAGAAAACTGAGGGCATATTCATTTTTAGCAATCACCAGAAGTCCTGAAGTATCTTTATCAATACGGTGAACCAGACCTACCCTGTCGAGGTCAGATTTAGCTCCGTTTTTTTCAAAATGGAAAGCGAGGGCATTGATCAGGGTTTTATCCCAGTTTCCATGACCCGGATGCACGACCATTCCCGGATCTTTATCCACAACAATCACATCCTCATCTTCATAAACAATATTGATTGGAATATCCTGAGGAATAATTATATTTTGCCTTGGAGGATGAGCCAAAAGCACCGAGATCTGATCTCCGGGCTTTACACGGTAATTTTGTTTTACGGGAACACCGTTCACCACAACATTTCCTGCACGGCAGGTCTGTGAAATTTTATTTCTTGAAGAATTCTGACGATAGTTTAAAAGAAATTTATCAATTCGTAAAGGTTCCTGCTTCGGATCAGCGGTTATATTAACGTGCTCATAAAGCCCTTTATTTTCGTCGTCAAGTTCAGGATTTTGCTCATCGGAACTTTCCAGTTCGTCATCCAAAAAATCTTCGTTGTCTTCTGTCATTTCTTTAAATATATAAAAGGCTCCAACGCAAAAATACCGTTGAAGCCTGATTATTTGTATAATTTTTAATCTAATTGATAACCTGTTTTGCTTTTGGCTTATCTGCAGGCTTGGTTGTAGTTGTCGTCGTTTTAGGTTTATCTCCTGAAGATCTCGCCGGCGTCGTATTCTGTTTCGGAGGATCACTTCTCGGAACCTCCCTTTTTGGCGGAGTTGCCGGAGTTGTCTCTATTGGTGGTACATCCTGAAAATTCGGAACCTCTTCATATCGTACCGGAGGAAGCGTGGTATCGATCTTCATTCTGTACATGGAGTTCAGCTCGTTGATTTTATTCATCAGCTCGGCAGGTGTTTTTTTACTTGCCCAGAGGTCAATCTGCATTCCCTGATCCCGTACATCACCGGATGCAGGATCCTGATAATAAACGATATCATTTTCATCACTTCCACCATCTTCATAGTCTACAATTCCTACTTCAAAAAGGTTTCTTGCAATCAATGCTTTAGCTTCTTTTACCGTAAGACCAACCACGTTCGGAATTCCGATATTTCTCATCGGTCCACTGCCGATTACCACATCAATAATAGAGAATCTTGGAATTTTGGTTCCAGGTTTAATACTGTTTCCTTTAAATAAAATTCTTAAAATAGCATCTTTCTGAATGCTCGGTTCGTAAATGGTATCACCAACTTTTAAACCTACCTGATCCAGACGCTGGAAACCTAATCCAGAATATTTATTGATAACATCAGGCACAGAAACGGGAGCCCAGTTTCTTGGATTAACCTTTAAAGTAACCGATCTTCCGTTTTTCACACGCGATCCCGGCGCAGGATAAATCTGCAATACCTGAAAAGGTCTGTATTTTGGGTCATATTTAAAGCTGTCTACTTCATATTCCAATCCGGAATCATCCAGAATCTTTACGGCATCGTGTACAGATTTGTTTACCACATTCGGAACCTGTATTTCATCGCCGTGATGGGTATGAATCTCCAGCCAGCGGAATGTGAGGTATATTAAACCTACAAAAACTCCGGCTGCAAGAATTAAATTCAGGAGAACTCTCCAATTGAAAAGCGATTTCAGCATACTGATAAACTCTTTATTTGTAACGGCAAATATAAATAATAATTTTAGAATAGGATTTATTTAATACATTTGGTTTGCGGTTTAAAATTTATCGAATGAGCTGCTATCATTCTTTAAAATCATTAAATTTGCCCTGTTAGACACATAGATTTAGATATGAACAAAAAAAATGTAGCCGTTGTGATGGGAGGTTACTCAGACGAGTACAAAGTTTCTCTTAAAAGCGGCCAGCTGATCTTTGATTCTCTGGACAGAGATCTTTATAATGTATATAAAATTATCATCCTGAAGGAAGAATGGTACTTTTTGGATGAAAACGAAAATAAACATGACATCAACAAAGGTGATTTCACAGTAAAATTATCTGATGAACAAACTTTGAAATTCGACGTTTGCTTCAATATCATCCACGGAACACCTGGCGAAAACGGAATTCTGCAGGCCTACTGGGATGCCATCGGACAAAAATATACAGGTTGTGATTTTTATCAGAGTGCATTAACTTTTAATAAAAAAGATACATTAGCCGTACTTTCCAAATATGGAATTCCGTCTGCGAAAAGTGTTTATTTAAGAAAAGGAGAGGAAATTAATGTAGACGAAATTATTGAAAATCTAAAACTTCCGGTATTTGTAAAACCCAATCAATCCGGATCTTCTCTTGGAATTTCCAAAGTGAAAGAAAAATCTGAATTGATTGCTGCGACTGAAATTGCATTTAAAGAAGATGATGAAATTTTAATTGAAAGCTTCCTTGATGGAATGGAAGTTTCTGTGGGAGTGATTGATTATAAAGGCGAAACCATTGTTTTAGGAATTACCGAAATTGTTCCTCAAAACGAATTTTTCGATTATGAAGCCAAATATGAAGGTGCTTCAGAAGAAATTACACCAGCAAGGATTGACGACGAAACAAGAATCAGAGTAGAAGAAATTTCAAAAAGAGCCTACAATTCATTAGGAATGAGCGGTTTTTCAAGAAGTGAATTTATCTTAATGGACGGAGTTCCGTATATGCTGGAAATGAATACCAATCCTGGATTTTCTCCGGCGAGTATTCTTCCACAACAGGCAAAAATCTATGGAATTTCCATCAAAGATCTGTGCGGAAATGAAGTGGAGAAGGCTTTGAAAAAGTAGGAAGATGGAAGTTTACATTTTGCTTTTAACATTCATTTTTTAATTTAAATAAAATATAGTTCAGTAGGGAGAGTTTAACATTATAAAAACTTTAAACTCAAAACCTAAAACCCAAAACTTTTCACGCATGAAAATTGCCGTTTTTCCGGGCTCTTTTGACCCGATTACTTTAGGACATTATGATATTATTGAAAGAGCAGCGGCACTTTTCGACAAGGTGATTATTGCGATCGGACAAAATTCTTCAAAAAAATACATGTTTCCGCTTGAAAAAAGAATGGAATTCATCCAAAACTCCGTTGCGGAATTTCCCAACGTGGAAGTAGATCATTTTGAAGGCCTTACCGTAGATTACTGTTTCGAAAAAAACGCTCAGTTCATTCTCAGAGGACTCAGAAATCCTGCTGATTTCGAATTTGAAAAAGCGATTGCCCACACCAACCGAACTTTAGCTCACAAAAAACTGGAAACGGTTTTCCTTTTAACCTCATCAGGAAAATCCTTTATCAGCAGCAGCATCGTGAGAGAAATCATTAACCACGGCGGGGAGTATGAATTGTTGGTTCCGGAAGCAGTCAGAGTAGAAAAATAAATGATTAGTGATGATTGATCAGTGATGTTCAAGACAAATATTTTATCAATCATCATTTATCGAACATCAATCATAAAACATGCACGAGCAATTCAATTTCATCATAGAAATTCTCGGGACGATCTCTTTTTCGATGTCGGGGAGTTTTGCTGCGATGCAGAAAAGGCTTGATCCGTTTGGGGTTTTGATTATTGCCTTCGTAACTTCGGTTGGAGGCGGAACGGTGAGAGATTTATTACTGGACACTCCCGTTTTCTGGATGCACGATCTTTTGATGTGTGGACTGATTCTGGCGACGAGTATTTTTTCTATGGTTTTTAAATCAATCGAGAAAAACTTTAAGGTTACCCTTTTTATATTTGACAGTTTTGGGTTGGGATTGTTTACCATTATCGGTGTTCAGAAAGGTTTAAATTTAGACATTCATCCTTTGATTTGTATCGGTTTAGGAACGATCACCGGCTGTTTTGGAGGAATTATCCGTGATATATTACTGAACAGAATTCCATTAATTTTTAGGAAAGAAATCTATGCAAGTGCCTGTATCGTTGGAGGCTCTACTTTTTTGCTGCTGACTCATTTCACCACACTTTCCTATACTTTTATTCAGATTTTTACGATTTTAATGATCGTTGCCGTTAGAACTTTAGCCGTAAAATACCATTGGCAAATCCCAAAATTTTATGGATATGAAAGTAATTCTGAAATGTAAACAACAAAAAATGCACTTGATTTCTCAGGTGCATTTCTATTATATTGAAATTTAAGTTCTTAAAACTTGCCTCTCTGTCTCATGTGAGGATTGTGAACGTGTTTTTGCATCGTCGGCATTTTCAGCTGAGCTTTCATTGTTTTGATGTGCTCGGTCATCATTCCTGCCGTGTCTAATCTTTTAGCTTCTTCCAAAAGTTTCTGTCCTTCCTGCTTTCGTCCTTTAGAAAGTGCTGCTGCAGCCAGATTCAAAGTTGCCATTGCGCGGTCATGTTTCATATTCAAACCGTAATCCAACGCTTTTTTCATATAAGGTTCAATTTTCGTTGGATTGTCCTGAGCTAATGTCAGACCCTGTAAATAATGAAAATATCCGTATTGATTTTTATCCAGCTGAGAAGTGTAGTTGGTAATTTTTGTAAGCCACTCTCCTGCTTTCTCCATATTTTGTTTTCTCAATTGCCAGAAAGCCAAAAGAATGTATTCGTTTTTAAAGTAAAGGAAAACCGGTACTGCCGCAAGAATCACCAAAACGATTCCCCACCCAATGTTTCTGTTCATCATCAGATAAACTGCAGCTGCGATGATCAGTGCAGAGATAACAAATTTTATGTATTTGTTCATGTTTAAATTTTAGAAATGCAAAGGTAATAATTTAAGGTTTAAGGTTCAACGTTTAAAGTTTAAAGTTTCGACACATCAACATTCTTATGTATAAACCTCAAACGTTAAACTCAAAACATTAAACTCTTTCATAAGTTTGAAAGCTGAAATCATATTCATTCTTCTCATCTTTTTCGTGAAAAATTTCTTCTGAAAGTTTCCATATTTTAGGATCGATTTTTGGGAAAAACGTATCGGCTTCAAGTTGAGCTTTTACTAAGGTTACTTCCAGTTTATCAGCAACTTCCATTGTTTGTTCGTAAATATTTCCACCTCCGATGATGAATACATTTTCGTCTATTTTCTTTGCGAATTTTAAAGCTTCTTTAATGCTTCCTACAATCAAAATACCTTCCTGAAACCAGTTTTTCTTTCTCGAAACAACAATATTGGTGCGGTTTGGAAGCGGTTTACCAATACTTTCGTAGGTTTTTCTGCCCATAATAATCGGATGTCCGGAAGTAAGATCTTTGAAGTGTTTTAAATCTTTAGGAAGATGCCACAGGAGTTTGTTGTCTGCCCCGATTTCGTTCTTCTCGCCCATCGCCACCACAATTGTTGTCATTCTTAATATTTTTTACAAAAATAGCACATAATTTGTATATTTGGAAAACGCAAAAATTTAAAAACATTTAAACTATGAAATCGCCATTACAAAATAATATTAAAATATTCTGAAGTCTGGCGATTGCATATGACAATTAAAAAACATTAAAAAAATTCACATATGAAAAATAAAGGCTGCCTTAGCGCAGGAACTATCGGAATTGCCCTTTTGGTAATTGTTGCAATCGCCTTCTTCTGGGGGAAAAACGGCTACAATAACTTCGTTGCCAAAGAAGCGATTGTAGATAACAAATGGTCGAACGTGGAAACGGTGTATCAGAAAAGAGCCAACCTGATCCCAAATCTTGAAAGAACTGTAAAAGCTTATTCTAAATTTGAGCAGGAAACTTTAACCAAAGTAATCGAAGCAAGATCTAAAGCGACGTCTATCAACATTGATCCAACCAATATGACCGAGCAGGATCTGGCTAAATTTCAGGCTGCACAGGGAGAATTATCAGGTGCATTGAGCAGATTGATGGCGGTTGTGGAATCTTATCCGAATTTAAAGGCAGATCAGCAGTACATAAATTTCCAGAGCGAATATATTGCGATTGAAAACAGCATCAGATCAGAAACTGTGTATTACAACGAGGCAGTGAGAGATTACAACACTTCAATCAAGCAATTTCCTTCAAATATCATTGCCAACTTTACCAACTTTAAAGAAAAACCTTCTTTCAAAGCAGCTGCAGGAGCAGAAAAAGCACCGGATGTATTTTCTGAATAATTAAAAAGTAAACGTGAGCAATTTCCTTACAGATCAACAGATCGCATTGCTTGTAGATGCGATACAGTCCGCGGAAGATCATTCTACGGGCGAGATCAGGGTGCACATCGACTCCAATACAGAAAACAAAAATGCTGACAGAGCTTATGATGTTTTCAAAGAACTTTGCATGAATAAGACCGCAGAATTGAATGCGGTTCTTTTTCATGTTAATTTTGAACAAAAATATCTGACTATCATTGGCGACAGAGGGATTCACGAACGAGTACATCAGTCTTACTGGGATGCTTTGCATGATGAAATCACTGCCGGTTTTGCTCAGAAAAAATTTTTCGAATCGCTGCGGGATGCTATTTTAAAAACAGGTTTCGAACTCAAAAAACATTTTCCGGTGACGGGAGAAAACACCAACGAACTTTCCAATGAAATTACATTTTCATAAAACCGTATTTTCATTCCTTTTTCTATGCTTTTACGCTTTCGTATCGGCACAGTACACTATTCCCGAAAAGCCGAAATTGCTTTATCCTGTTTATGACGAAGCCAAACTTCTTTCCACACAGGAAACTGATGAATTAAACAAAAAGCTGATTGCATTTTCAGATTCTACATCTACAGAAATTGAAGTTGTTATTATCCCTTCCACAAAAGGTGAAGACATTAATTTTGTTGCTACGATGATCGGCGAAAAATGGGGAATCGGACAGAAAGGAATTGATAACGGCGTTGTTTTTTTGATTGCAACTGAAGACCGAAAACTGGCCATTCAACAAGGGAGAGCAGTTGAACAATATCTTACAGCTTCTACTTCAAAACAGATCATCGATTACATCGTGACTCCGCATTTCCGTGAAGGAAACTGGTACGAGGGCATCAACCGTGGGACTTCTGCGATCATGGAAGCCGTTCAGGGAAAATTCAAACCTTTTGAAAGAAAGAAAGAGAACGATTTTGATCTTGGTCAGCTACTTTTGATTGCCTTCGTCATTATCATTATCCTCATCATTATTTTTAAAAACCGTGGTGGCGGAAACGACGATGACGACGATGTGATCATTACGCGACGCGGCAGAAGAAATTATCCTGGAGGATTTTTCCCGTTTCCTTTTCCAGGCAGTTTTGGCGGCGGTGGCTTCGGTGGTGGCGGTTCATCAAGTGGCGGCGGAGGTTTTGGTGGCTTTGGAGGTGGCGGAAGTTTTGGAGGCGGTGGTGCTTCGGGTGGATGGTAGTTTAAATTTCACTCGATTATGTTTGAAAAACTATTCAGAAAAAAAGAATCTGACAGCCAGTTAATTTCAGTTATTGAATATCCTGAAAATTATATATTCGAGACCTATTTTAAAATTGAAACAGGTTTATGGAAAAGAACTGATCTTATTACCATTTGTGAAAAAAATACAGGAGAATCAAATCTTAATAATTTAATTTTAAAACATCTGAATTATTCGAAGTCTGTGAAGGAAAAACATAATGATTTTAAAAGGATGTATGAAAATTATAAAACATTAACTTCACATTCCTCTATAAAAAAGCAAATGAAAAACTCTAAAAGTGTTCAAATATTGCGAAATTATCATCACATTATTTTTACACCTACCAAAAATGGCGATACGAGTGGTCATAAGCGTGGTTACACTGAAATAGCAGAAAGAAAAATAATGATAGATAAAAATTCGGAAAATTTAGCTTCCTTATTATTAATGAGCTTTAGAGAGTGTGAATAATTTTTAATCACACTCATTCATATCCTTTCTTCTGATTAAAATTTCATTAAAAACCGTCAACATCCGCAAATTTCTAAGCAAATTTTCATTATATTTACTGAAAACGGGTTTATGAAGAAAACACTGGTGGTTTTTGCCCATCCTTACCTCGAGCATTCTACCTCAAACGTGGAACTGATTAATTTCTACGTTCGTCATCAGCATTTTACACTTCGTGATCTGTACGAAGAATATCCCGATTTTCACATTGCCGCTTTCAGAGAAAGAAAAAGACTGCAGCAGTACGACCGTTTTATTTTTCAGTTTCCGATTATCTGGTTTGGAATTCCGCCTCTACTTAAATTGTGGATTGACGAAGTTTTCGACAGAAACTGGGTCAAGGAAGGTGAAAATAACCCACTGAAAGACAAAGAAGTTTACATCGTGGTGACGACGGGTGGCAAAGAAAGATCTTTCACAAAAGAAGGCACTTACAAATACACCATCGATGAAATCATCAGTACGCTGATTGTTTCTCTCAACGTTTTTGGCGCCAATATCAAAGACATTACGATTGTTTACGAAGCCAATAAACTGTCTAAAAAAGAAATCATTTTACATAAAAAGAAATTTGTCGAAATCCTAAATCAATAAATATGGAATCCAGTATAGCAATGAACACCTTGATTTTTTTGGGCGTTGCCATTATTATGGTTCCGCTGGCAAGAAAATTAGGTCTGAGCTCAGTAATCGGCTATATTCTGGGTGGAATCATCATCGGACCGTATCTCCTGAAACTTACAGGAAACGACGTCAACGATATTATGCACGCCAGTGAATTCGGAGTCATCATGCTTTTGTTTTTAGTAGGACTGGAACTGGAACCGAGAAAATTCTGGGAGATGCGGAAGAAAATCGTAGGGCTCGGGCTCACCCAGATGGCTCTGACAATTTTAATTTTATTCGGTATTTTCGTGGTTGCAGGCTGGAGTACTAACAAAGCCATCGCGGTCGCCATGTGCTTCGCTTTATCCTCAACAGCAATCGTTCTCCAGACTTTACAAGAAAAAAACAACCTGAAGACTCTGGCAGGAGAAGCTTCTTTTTCCACACTTTTATTTCAGGATATTGCCGTGATTCCGATTTTGGCAATCTTACCGGTTTTGGCTCACACCAAAGCGAAAAACAGCGAAAATGAAGTTCAGGTTCTAATTCAGAAACTTCCCGACTGGCTTCAGGCCGGAACCGTGATTTTTGGCGTGGTAGCCTTGATTTTACTGGGAAGATATGTCTTTGTTCCATTCTTAAGATACGTTTCCAAAGCGGGAATGACCGAATTACTCACAGCTACTTCCCTGTTTCTGGTGATTGGCGTTTCAGAACTGATGGTTGCCATAGGATTATCTCCGGCTTTAGGAGCGTTTTTAGCGGGTGTGATGTTGGCAAACAGTGAATTCCGTCATGAGCTTGAAGCACATATAGATCCGTTTAAGGGACTCTTGCTCGCCGTCTTTTTCGTCAGCGTGGGTTCAACAATGAATTTCAATGTTATTGCTGCAGATCCAACATTTATCTTCAGTACTGTTTTTGTAGTCTTGGCCGTAAAATTCGCTGTTCTTTTTGTCATCGGAAAATTCTTCAAAATAGATTCTCCACAAAGTCTGTTTTACGCTTTTGCGCTTTCTCAGGTGGGTGAATTTGCCTTTGTATTAATCAATTACGCATCAGATTTATCACTTTTCAGTGCAGAAATGAATGCTCAGATGATGGCTGTCACAGCGATCACAATGTGCATTACGCCGATTCTTTTAATTATTAATGATAAAATAATCACACCGAAATTCATCAGAGAAGTTCCTGAAACAAAATCAGATTTCAATATTCTTGACAGCGATATTTCTCAGAAAAAAATTATCATCGTTGGTTTCGGACATTTCGGAAGTACCGTCGGAAGACTTCTGAAAGCCAATAAAATCACCGCAACCATTCTAGACAGAGATTCTGACCGTGTGAAATTGTTGAGAAGTTACGGCTTTAAAGTCTATTACGGAGATGCCACAAGAATTCCCGTTCTACGAGCTGCCGGAATTGGAGATGCTGAAATTTTAGTTCTCTGTCTTGATGATCCGGATGACAACCGGTTTGTTGCTGAACTGGTTCGTGAGCAATATCCCGACGTGAAGATATTTGTCCGTGCAAAAAACCGAATTGATGCCTACGCGTATCTCGACAACGGCATTGACAATATTTACCGTGAAACTTTAGGAACTGCCGTTGATATGGCTGTAGATGTTCTGCAGGAAATAGGCATGAGAAAATATGCTGCCAGACGTTTAGGACAGAGATTTATGGCGATTGATAAAGCCTCCATCCGTAAGCTGGCAAAATCAAAAGATGATGAAGATATCCGCCTTTTCACCACAAGAGAAATCCTCCAGCGGGAGGAGGATTTATTGGCTTATGATAATTTAAATCTTGAAAATAAAGACTGGGAAACTTCATCCACGGAAGGTGAAGAGGAAGGCGATAAATAGTTACTGCAAACTTACGCTTCCGCCACTGCTTTCTTCTTTCGAAACGGTTGTCACATTTCCTTTTTTGAATCCATTGATCGATCCGCCTGAAGATGCATGTGCTTCAAATTTAGAAGAAACACCAATTTCAACGTTTGAACCACTTGAAGATTCTGCCTTTACGTTTTCTGCAACCACTTCTTTTGCTGAAATCGTACTGCCTGAAGAGGCATTTAAATCGGCACCTTTGGTTTTTCCTGAAATATTCACTTCTCCAGCTGAAGAAGCTTCTACATTAAGCTTTACAGCCCAGATTTGTCCTTTAAAAGTTCCGCTACTGCCTGCATCAATATCCATTTCGTTGGCTTCGAGTTTACCCGAAATATGACCTGAACTGGAAACTTCTACATCGGTTTTATCCTGTGTAAACTGATCTCTTACCACGATAATTCCCGCAGAATTGGCTTCCAGTTTTTTGAAATCTTTCGCATAAATTTTAGCTTTCACATTATTTGTATTCATTACACGGAAACCGTTTTTGTAATGAATATGCAGTTCGCCGCCGCTGTTATCCACCAAAACCTCATCAATAATATTTGCCGGAGCAGAGATTACCACTCTTTCAACATCAGATTTAATTATTTCGGCTTCGATGGCTTGTGAAACTTCAATTTCGTCAAAATCTCCACTGAATTCTTTCTGCTTTAAAGGCCCATGGTCTTTGTTGGTAACGTCCGGTAGCCATTTTGACTTTCCGTTTCTGCTTTCGCTTTCTTTGCAGGAAGCGAGCGTAACCAATCCTGATAAAAGTAAAATTGATGTGTATTTCATATATAAATTTTTATTTGATTAATAATGATGTCTTTTAATTCCGTCTGAATTTAAATCTTAAAATCATGGCGGTTTGATATTTTGCTGTTTAAAAGTTTAGTTTTTAATATCTTTATATTTTAATAACAACTAAATTATGAAATCTCTTACAATTGACAATAAAAACCAATTTTAAAATCAAAAAAGAGACTTTATAATCTTTAAAACAATAAGTTTACATGAAAAATATTTCATCCGTATTGTTAGTTTCTGCCTTGGCATTTAACCATTCTTGTACCACCACAATGAAAACAACCGATGTAAAACAGGAAGTTCCTGTGCCCGATGCTTCGCTTTCGTCAAATCCTTTTATGAAGAAAAGCCAACTTCAGTACGAAGCTCCGGAATTTGATAAAATTAAAGATGAGCATTTCAAACCCGCTTTTGAATTTGGTCTGAAACAGCACGACGCTGAAATCCTGAAAATTGCCAATAATTCTGAAGCGGCAACTTTTGAAAACACCCTTGTAGCCTTGGAAAAAAGCGGCGAAGTTCTGAAAAGAGCAATGATTACATTTTCAAATCTGACGAGTGCCAATACCAACCCTACTCTTCAGGCTTTGGATGAAGAATTCGCTCCTGTTTTTGCGGCACATTCCGATAAAATGTATCTGAATGAAAATCTTTATAAAAGAATTAAATCTATTTCAGACAGCGGTTTAGATTCTGAAAGCAAAAGACTTCTTCAGTTTTACAAACAGAATTTTGAAATCGCCGGAGCAAATCTTTCGGCTGCCGATAAAGAAAAATTAAAGCAAGTCAATCAGGAAATGGCTTCGCTTTCCACTCAATATTCCAATAAACTGCTTGAAGCGAGAAAAGAAGGAGGAATTATCATTGACAATGTAAAAGAACTGGACGGACTTTCTCCTGACGAAATTGCTGCAGCCGCCGCCGATGCAAAAACTGCAGGGAAAGAAGGAAAATATCTTTTAGCACTTCAAAACACAACGCAACAGCCGGTTTTACAAAACCTTACCAACCGTGCTACCCGTGAAAAAGTTTTTAAAGCGTCTTGGATGAGAGCGGAAAAAGGTGGAAACAGCGACACGAGAGAAACCATCGAAAAACTGGCAAAATTAAGACTGAAAAAAGCACAGATTTTAGGCAAAAAAAGCTTTTCAGAATGGAAACTTCAGGATCAGATGGCGAAAAACCCTGATGCTGCGGTAAAATTGATGAACCAATTGGCAACTCCGGCCGTTGAGACTGCAAGACGTGAAGCAAAAGATATTCAGGATCTGATCGACCAGCAAAAAGGCGGTTTCAAACTGGAACCTTGGGACTGGAATTTCTATGCTGAGCAGGTGAGAAAAGCGAAATTTGATTTAGATGAAAATCAAATCAAACCTTATTTTGAAATCACAACCGTTCTGGAAAAAGGCGTTTTCTTCGCCGCTGAAAAATTCTATGGACTGACATTTAAAAAGAGAACCGACCTTCCTGTTTATCATCCTGACGTAGTGACCTACGAAGTTTTCGACCACAACGGAAAATCTTTGGCCATTTATTATTTAGATTTCTACACAAGAGATTCTAAAAACGGTGGAGCTTGGATGAGCAATTTTGTTGAGCAATCTTATTTATTAGGGACAAAACCTGTGATTGTCAATTGCTACAATTATCAGAAACCAGCTGCCGGAAAGCCTTCGCTAATCAGTTATGATGATGTAACTACGATCTTCCATGAGTTTGGCCACTCTATACACGGGATGTTTGCGAGCCAGAAATACCCTTCACTTTCAGGAACAAACGTACCGAGAGATTTTGTGGAATTTCCATCTCAGATCAATGAACATTGGGCATTAGACCCTGTCGTTTTAAAAAATTATGCACTTCATTATGAAACAAAACAGCCGATTCCGCAGGCTTTGGTTGATAAAATTAAAAAAGCAGCCACTTTTAATCAAGGCTATATGACGACAGAACTGGTTTCTGCCGCTGCTTTGGATATGGATTGGCATTCTGTAACCAACGAAAGTCAGTTGCTTCCGGTTTTGGATTTTGAAAAACAATCTTTAAATAATCACGGATTTAATTTATCAACTCTTCCGCCAAGATATCACACACCTTACTTTGCACACATTTGGGGCGGTGGATATTCAGCAGGATACTATGCTTATTTATGGTCAGAAACTTTAGACAGCGACGCATGGGAATGGATTGAAAAAAATGGTGGACTGACCCGAGAAAACGGCGACCGTTTCAGAAAATTCATTCTATCTGTCGGGAATTCTGTTGATTTGAATCAGGCATTCAGAGACTTTACAGGACACGATCCGGATATTAAGCCGTTGTTGAGAAACAGAGGTTTTATTAAATAATTTTAGGAAGCATTCATTCATTTGGATGCTTTTTTTGTTGATACGAATTGCTCGAATTTTATACGAATTATCTCAAATTTAGCTCTCGCTGATTTTGCTGATTCAGCTGATTTTGAGCATAAAATCTGTGTATATCTGTGAAATCTGTGCGCTAATTGATTCTCACAGATTTCACGGATTCCACAGATTCGTGCGTAAGATTCTTCGGTTAATATAAAAGCAAGATATAAGTTTCGGCTAAAGCCAATCAAATTAATTAAATTTAAGACGGGCTAAAGCCCGTCCCTATTGAACAATGCTTTGTGTTATTAGTGAA
Source organism: Chryseobacterium foetidum (assembly GCF_025457425.1). Taxonomy (NCBI): domain Bacteria; kingdom Pseudomonadati; phylum Bacteroidota; class Flavobacteriia; order Flavobacteriales; family Weeksellaceae; genus Chryseobacterium; species Chryseobacterium foetidum. Next base: position 2,712,202 of record NZ_JAMXIA010000001.1, on the reverse strand, counting down.
AAAATATTCGTGTACATTTGTGTTTTAAAAAGAAAATCAAAGAAAATGAACTGTCCATGCTGCTCCGGAAAATCGTATGAAGAATGCTGCCAACCTTATCACAACGGAGAAAAATTTGCTCCGACCGCCGAAGCTTTGATGCGTTCAAGGTTTTCAGCATTTGCTATTCCAAATGGGAAATATTTAATGGAAACCACCTCGCCCAGCAAAAGACAGTTCCACAACACCAAAGATCTGCAGGAATGGGGAGAAATCAACGAATGGACAAAACTGGAAATCGTCAGTAAACCATCGATGAATAAGGTGGAGTTCAAAGCATATTACACCGATGAAGACGGAGAAAAAAATGTCCATCATGAGTTATCGACATTTAAAATGATTCAAAACCGCTGGTACTATGTTTCAGGAGAATTTTTAGACTGATTATTTAACCACAAAAACTGTTAACACATAAGTCACAGAGATTTTTCTTGGTTTGAAAACATTTCCAGACCACATTAGAGAAAAAATCAAAGATTTTTAAAGTGAGTGTAAGTATTATCCTACATTCTTATATTGTGTACACAATGAAAATCTTTGATTTTCAAATCTCATGTGTTCTAAAATATTTTCAAAGTTTAAAACTAAAACTAATGTGACTCATGTGTCAAAAAAAATGTCCAGCATTTCTGCAGGACATTTTAATTTTATATAGAAAACTCTTAGTGAGCCTCGTTTCCGTCGATATCATGAGCGTGACCGTGAGATAATTCCTCTTCGGTTGCAGGACGCGTATTTAAAATCTCAACCTGAAAATCCAAAACTTTCCCAGCCATTGGGTGGTTAAGGTCAGCAATTACAGCTTCAGGTGTCACTTCCACTACGAATGCCTGAAAATTATTTCCTTCGTTATCAGACAAAGGCAAGATCGCTCCCACTGGTGGAATTCCAGCTTCAGCAAACATATCGATTGGCAATTGTGCGATCGCATCTTCCTGTTTTTCACCGTAAGCTTCCTCAGGCTGAATCACGAAAGCAGCAGTATCACCAGCCGTCAAACCGTGGATATTTTGCTCAAATTTAGGAATCATCATTCCCACACCATATAAAAATGTAAGCGGATTTTCTGCAGTTGTTTCTTCTACAAGGATTTTGCTCCCATCCTCTTCGATAGTGTGAAGAACATACTTTACAGCTACCACATGATTGTTGTCAATTGTCATATTTCTTTTTTTGCGTGAATTTTTTTTCACGATTAAACGGCACAAATATACTGTTTTTGAAAGAATTGAATCATTAAATATCTGTAAAGAATCATCCTCAACATACTAGTTTTTATTTTTCGACTCCTCTCTTTTCTTCTGTCTCAAAACATAGAGATACAGACTTTCAACTTTTGCTCTTGCCCAATCTGTTTTTCTCAAAAACTTCAGTGATGAGTTGATACTCGGGTTATCTGTAAAGCATTTGATATTGATCTGTTTCCCCAATTCCTCAAAACCCTGATAATATTCTACCAGTTCTTCAAGAATGGTATCGAGGCGTTTTCCGTGTAAAGGATCTTTTGACTGTTGTTCCATAATGTTGTAAAGTTAAATATTTCAATTGTAAACCTAATCTAAACCTCACAGGTTTTGAAAACCTGTGAGGTTTCCATGCTACAAATTCATCTGTAAGAACTGTACTGTTTTAAACCTGACAGGTTTTAGAAACCTGTTAGGTTTGATGGTGCAAAATTGCATTTGGTTATTAACAGTATTGAAACAAACCACATGCAACTGCCTTTTGTTACAAACAGACTTGTTTTAAACAAAAGTATTCTGCATTTGGTTACAAACAGCATTGAAGCAAACCAACTGCAACTGCATTTTGTTACAAACAGGGTTGTTTTAAACAAAATGCAGACTCCGGAAGTCGCAAACAGGATTATTTTAAACCTACGGAGGTTTATTTTAATTCTACGTTGAGTTATTTTTAAAAAATTAACTGAATTCAAGCTAAGATGTAAGTTTAATATTAAAGGGTTAAATCAATAGCGTCGGGCTTTAGCCCGATGTTAAAAATGGATGACAACAAAAAGGCTTTAGCCAAAACTTAAGATCAGAGTCGGTTAAAGCCAAATGTATATCTCTTGACGCAAACGGGCTAAAGGCCACTTCTATTGAATTAAAACCTTTGTTATCTCAAAACGAGATTAAAAATGTTTTCGAATTGAGTAAAACCGTAAATAAATTGATGACGTTTGATGTAAATTTGATTGACAAAACCTAATCAATAAAATTAAAATCGAACATCTAAATTCACTTTGAAATAAAGTTTTCTCTGAAGAATAGATTAATTTAGCTAAATCAATTTTCAAAAAATTTATCTAAAATAAATTGAGATGAGCAGAAATACAGATGCCAATAAAAAAATTCATAACAAGAAAATTGCCAATAAGAAACGCAAGATTCAGGAGGCTGAAGCGAAAAGAAAAAACCGCTTGAAGGAAATGCGCGAAAATACTAAAGCAAAATTGGCTGCCGAACAGGAAAACGAATCTCAAATATTATGAAAATTCTCCACACCGCCGACTGGCATTTAGGCAAACGCCTAGACCGTTTTTCACGACTGGAAGAACAGGTTTTGGTCATGAATGAAATCGTTCAGATTGCTGATGAATATAATGTTGATCTGGTTTTAATCGCCGGAGATTTGTTTGACACTTTCAATCCGTCAACTGAGGCTGTCGAGCTTTTTTATAAAACTTTGAAACGCTTATCTTTAAATGGAAAACGCCCAGTTATCGCGATATCGGGAAATCATGATTCTCCCAGTTTGATCGACGCTCCCGATCCGTTGGCGAGAGAATGCGGAATTATTTTAATAGGTCATCCCAAAGCGACAGTTCAGCCTTTTGAATTGGAGCATTTTAAAATTTCCAAAACTGCCGCCGGTTTTATTGAACTGGAATTTAAAAATCAAAATTTCCCTGTCAGAATTTTGCATACACCTTATGCGAATGAAGTCCGGTTGAAAGAATATTTCGGAGAAAATAAAGAAGTTGAGCTCAACAATGTTTTAAGAGAAAACTGGAAGCAAATTGCCGATGAATTTTGTGATGAAAATGGAGTCAATCTTTTGATGACACATTTGTATATGAACAAAAAAGGCGCACCTATTTTGGAAGAACCTGATGGCGAAAAACCTATTAAAATCGGGAATGCAGATCTGATTTGGTCGGATATTATTCCGCATCAGATTCAGTATACAGCTTTGGGGCACCTGCACGGCTTTCAGAATATAGGAACGGCGGAAAAACCTGTCGTTTACTCATCGTCACCGCTTTGTTACAGCTTCAGTGAGGCCGGACAGAAAAAATATGTTTCCATCATTGAAGCGGAACCCAATCAATCGGTTTCATTTGAAAAAATTGCTCTGGAAAACGGAAAACCTTTAGTCAGAAAAACATTTGATTCTGTAGAAAAAACCATTGAATGGCTTCAGGAAAATCCAAACGCGCTGGTAGAACTCACTTTGGAAAGCGAAACTTTTCTAAAAGCTGAAGAAAGAAAACTGATTTATCAGTCACATGGTGGTATTGTTCATTTGATTCCGAAAGTGAAGAATCAGGATTTTAATGAAAATCAGCTGAGCGAAATCAATCTTAATCAGGATATTCAGGCGTTGTTTAAGGATTATTTTAAATCTAAAAACGGCGGACAGGAAGCCAATGAAGATTTGATTCATCTGTTTAATGAAATCGTTTCTGAAAAGTAATATAATCTAAAACATTTTTTAAAACATTAAGGTTAATGAGTTTTTAAGTCGGAATAAGCGAAATAAATTTCTTAAGACCGTATCTTAATTTTGTGTGCAAAACCTTAACCCCAGCTCAACCTCTTCAATCACTTAATGGTTCAAATTTTAATATCATCTTTATGATTCCAATTCAATTGACTTTAGAAGGTCTGTATTCTTATCAGGAACGTCAGAAAATCGATTTTGAAAATCTTACGGAGGCCGGTCTGTTCGGGATTTTCGGCTCGGTTGGTTCAGGGAAGTCTTCTATTCTGGAAGCCATTTCTTTTGCACTGTACGGAGAAACTGAGCGTTTGAATTCAAGGGACAAACGTGCCTACAACATGATGAATCTGAAATCAAACAAATCCTATATAGAATTTGATTTCATCAATTTTGAAAACAAAAAATACCGCGCTACAAGGGAATTCAGAAGAAATACCAAAAATTTTGAGGACGTAAAAACGCCAACCGTAACTTTCTACGAATGGAACAACGGCGTGTGGATACCTTTGGAACATTCCAATGCGGAAAAAATTGTAGGATTGAGTTATGCGAATTTTAAGCGGACCATCATCATTCCGCAAGGTCAGTTTAAAGAATTTCTGGAACTTGGAGCTACAGAACGCACCAATATGATGAAGGAAATTTTCAGCCTTCAGCGGTTTGATTTGCAGAATAATGTCTCTGTTTTAAATGCTAAAAATAAATCTGAACTCGACCAACTGGAGGGTCAGCTAAAAGGTTTTGAAGAAGTAAATGAGGAACAGATTGCTGAGCAGAAAGAACATCTGAAGCTGGAGCAGCAAAAATTTGAAGAGCTTAAAATTCAGTTTAAACAGATCGAAGAAAAATACCAGCAACTTAAAAATTTAAAAACCGATTTTGAATCGCTGAAGCAGAAGAAATCTGATTTTGAAAAACTCAGTATACAGAAAACGGAAGTTGACGAACTCGAAATCAAAACGGAACTTTTTGATAAAGTATTCAGGATTTTCACGCCGATAATTGCTGAGAAAAATAAGCTTCAGAAAGAAATTTTGGAGCAACAGAAAAACAAAGAAAATCAATCTAAATTATTGCAGGAAACCGAAACCAGATTTGAAGACATCAAAAATAAACTGGCTGCACTTTTACCTAAATTTGAAGCTTTGGATCAGTCTAAAATTCAGGAAAATGATTTGGGTTTGATTCTTAAAATGCTTGAATTTTCGAATGATATACAAGCTTTAAAAATCAGAACAGAAAAAGGTTCCGATAAAGTAAAAGAAGTAGAAACTGCACAGAATTTAATTCAGAAAAAAATTACGGAACTTGCCGATCATGTTGATATTTTAAAACCTAAAAAAATAGATTCTCATATTTTAATGAATGTTGGAAACTGGTTTTTGGCGCAGAAAAATTTGACAGAATCAGCAAAAAATCAAAATGAAAAAATTGAAGATTTGCAGGATAAAATCGGGAAACAGAACGCTGAACTTATTCCCTACTCTATTAATACCGAAACTTTTAGAGAAGATTTTAGACTTAAATTTGATGCTTTGGAAACTGATGCAAAAAAACTTTCGGAGCGGAAAAGTCAGCTTGAAGTTCAGCAGAAACTCGCACATTTTGCAGGAGAGCTGCACGATGGAGAATCCTGTCCGCTTTGTGGTGCGGTGGAACATCCAAATATTGTGGAATTTGATGATGTGAATGCTGAATTGAATCAAATTAAAAAAGAGCTTGAGCAAATTGAAATTAAGAAAGATTTTAATCAAAAGCAGCTTGCTGAAATTGAAAAGATTCTTGACCGAAAAAAGATTTTTGAAGAACAGCAGAAAGCTGAACTGGAAAATTTAAATCAAATTAAAATTAAAACTGAAAATCACCGAATAAACTTTTCGTGGACAGATTTTAATGCTCAAAATGAAAACGAGTTTCTGCAAAAACGCCAGCAGTCTTTTGAGATTGAAAAGCAGACCGAAGAACTGAACAGACAGATTTCCGAACAGCAGAAAACGCTGGAAAAAGAACGCGGGCATTTGGAAAAATATAAAAAAGCTTTAGAAGAATTTAAACTTGATGAAGCGAAAAAAGAGGAGCAAATCAAGACCAGCGAAGCCAATTTGAAAATTTTAAAATGGTCAGATTACAGGGAAAAAGAAAGCGGTGAGATTGAAGATACTTACAAAAAACTCGCACAATCTAATCTTGAAACCGCGCGGGACTATCAGCAGCTTGTAAAAGACGAAAAGGAGATTTCTCCAAAATTGGCTGAGCAGAAAACGATTGTTGATCAGGTTGAAAAGCGAATTTCTGAACTGGAAAAAGAGATTTTTGAAAATGAAAACATTTTAACGAAATCCTTAGTTGAAAACAATTTTTCTGATTTACCTGCAGTTCAAAACATTTTAATTCAGGAAATAAATGTTCAGGCAGTACGAAATCAAATTCAGCAATTCAGAATTCAATTTGAAACTCTGAAAAACGGAATTGCCGATCTGGAAGCCAAGCTCAAAGATTTTTCCTTTGATGAAGAACAGTTTGCTACAGCAGAGAGTCAGTTTACAACTGCTGAAAATGATTTAAAAAACGCCAACAATAATGTGGTAAAAATCAGTTCAGAAATTGAAAGACTGGAAAAAGAATTTAAGAAAAAAGAAGATTTACTGAAAGATTTAAATCAGCTTCAGAAGCGTGCCGAGAATCTGAAAATCATGACCAATCTCTTTAAGGCAGCAGGTTTTGTACAGTACGTTTCGTCGATTTATCTGCGTCAGTTGTGCGACCACGCCAACGTTCGTTTTCATAGAATGACCAGGAATCAACTAAGTTTGCAGTTGAACGAAAACAATGATTTTGAAATTATTGATTATCTCAACGAAGGTCGCAGCCGAAGCGTAAAAACATTGTCTGGCGGACAGGCATTTCAGGTTTCATTGAGTCTGGCTTTGGCCTTGGCAGAAAGTGTTCAGGCGAATGCGAAGTCAGACAGGAATTTCTTTTTCATCGACGAAGGCTTCGGAACTCAGGATTTGGAATCGGTGAATATCGTATTTGAAACCCTGATGAATCTGCAGAAGGAAAACAGAATCGTAGGAATCATTTCCCACGTCGAAGAACTGAAGGAGAAAATTCCTGTGTCGCTGAATATTACCAAGGATGAGGAACGGGGAAGTTTAATCGAGGTGGTGTAGTAAGAATGCCGTTTGCAGTTACTGCAACACATTTTTATTATCGCTGAAGAAAATTTAAAATTTTTTAGAAATTATTGTAAAATAATTTTATATTTAAAGCAACATTCATTTTCATGATTTGTGTTTTGGTTTAGGTACAGAGCGGTTGAAAAAACCGCTCTGTTTTATTTTATATGACCTGTTGCACGGGAATAATTTTGCAGTAAAATAATCCTGATTCAGGGAGTTTTACAGATTGATTTCAGGCAATTATTCTCTTTTCACAGAAAAAAACTCCACAGAAAAATATTCTGCAGAGTCTATAGATTATCTTACCTGTTTTGAAATTTCAGTTCCAAAAAGCTCAATCGAGTTTCTCATTACATCATCGGCTGGGTCGCCAACATCCATGTGACCTATGAATCTGGTGATTCCGAAGATCTCTTTTATGTAATTGATTTTGTCGGCAACCTGATTGGAATTTCCGATAAACAATGCGCCATCTTCGCTTCTACCACCCTCGTACTGCATTTTTGAAAAAGGTGCCCAGCCTCTGGACTTACCAATTCTGTCCATCTGAGATTTGTAAGTGTAAAAATATTCATCGATCACCTTCTGATCTTCACTTACAAAAGTGTGAGAATGGACGGCAATCTGCATTTCAGATTCAGGATGACCGGCTTTCAGGTATTCCTGTCTGTAAAATTCAATGAGGCTTTTAAACTGAATCGGCATTCCTCCAATGATGGCGACCACTAAAGGCATTCCCAATTTTGCGGCACTTAAAACAGACTGCGGAGTTCCGCCCACAGCTCTCCATATTGGAAGTCTGCCATTATTTTTTGCTCTCGGATAAACGGTTTGATTCTGCATCGGAGCACGTAGTTTCCCCGACCACGAAACGTTTTCTTCTGAATTAATTTTTAATAACAATTCTAATTTTTCGTCGAAAAGCTGTTCGTAATCATTTAAAGAATAGCCGTACAAAGGGAAAGACTCAATAAAACTTCCACGCCCGACAAAAATTTCTGCTCTTCCGTCTGAAATCAGATCTAATGTTGCAAAATCTTCATATACTTTCACAGGTTCGGACGAACTTAAAACCGTTACTCCGCTTGCGAGCTTAATATTTTTTGTAACACTTGCAGCTGCTGCCAAAACCATTTCAGGTGAAGAAACTGCATAATCTGCACGGTGATGCTCTCCCATTGCTAAAACATCAATCCCCACCTCATCCATCAGTTTTACCTGACCGATGATTTCACGGATTTTCACTCCGGCATCTCTATATTTTCCGGTTTTCTGGTCGAATGACACATCTCCGAACATTCCTATTCCTAATTCCATACTGTTGATATTTATAGAGCAAAATTAGTTGAATGCTTGTTTAAAAACGTTGATGTTTGGTAAGAACATATACATTCAGAAATAGCAAAATCCGACTGTAAAGCCGGATTTTTTATCTCTTAATTGAACTACATTCTAATCTCGTTTATAATGTACTAAAAAGGAAATTCTTTTTTTTAATAATTTCCAGTTGTCGATAATTCCGTCAGAAACATGATCAGAACGCCTTCTCATGGTATAAAGATTATAGCCTAAAAAATTGGCAACCAAATACTCATCAGCAATAGACATTACTACATACACTTTGTTTTCATCTTTTTGTACCGGATTTTTAATCACGGCATCAAGAAGTGCTTTGAACTGAGCTGTACGCACCGGAAACATTTTGTTTTCTTTGTCTCCCTGATCATAAAGTAATACAAGTTTTCCTAAAACTTCAAGATTTACCGGTTCCTGTTTTAGAATCTTCTCCCCTTCTTCAATACCTTCTTTATATTTTTTTCTGTTGAAAAATTCTGTAAAATCTCCTACAACAACTACTTTTTTATCATCATAATCCGGGGCTGAAAACTGTCCGTAGTATAAATATTTTGACTCGATAGAATCCAGACTTTGGGGCAGATGTACAAATTTGTAAACTAATTTTTTATAATAATACGCACTGGCAGAATCTTTAACCTTCTCACCAATGTCTTTAAAATCTACGGAAGTCTGCGCTGAAAAGAATGAAATAACCAATAAAAAATGAATGACTACGACTCTTTTCATCTTATTTACCTTTTAGATTCTGATCAAAATAATCTGTTACTTTCTGCATTAAATGCACTCTGTCTTTTCCGCCAACGTTGTGAGGATGGCCAGGATACATGAAATAATCCAGCTGTACTCCATTATCAACCGCTGATTTCAGGAACTTTACCGAATGTTGCCAAACCACGACATCGTCCTGAGCACCGTGAATCATCAAAAGTTTTCCTTTTAAATTCTGAACTTTATCCAAAAGATTTGAAGCTGCATAACCCTGCGGATTTTCCTGAGGAGAATCCATATATCTTTCGCCATACATGATTTCGTACATGCTCCAGTCGATAACCGGTCCACCTGCTACTCCGGCTTTAAAAACATCGGGATGACGAAGCATGAAACTGGTCGTCATAAAACCACCAAAACTCCACCCGTGAATTCCCAGTTTTTCTGAATCTACGTAAGGAAGCGATCTTAAATAATCCACACCTTTCATCTGGTCATTCATTTCGGTAGTTCCAAGGTTTCTGAAAACAGCCTGCTCAAACTTCAAACCACGGTTAGCAGAACCTCTCCCATCCATTGTGAAGATAATGTAATCGTTTTGAGCCATATATTCATACCAAAGATTTCCAGATGCCGGGAAAGTATTATTGATCAACTGTAAGTGCGGTCCGTTATATAAATAAACAATTGCCGGATATTTTTTAGCGGGATCAAAATTGGTGGGAAGGATGATTTTTCCGTACAAAATTGTTCCGTCGTCAGCTTTTAAATTGATATTTTTAATTTCCGGTCTTGCGTAATTCTTCAAAGGATTTTCTGCAGTCAACAGGTTTTGAATTTTCAAAGTCGTGGTGTTGATTACATTTACTTTTCTCGGAGTAGTTGCGTTTGAGTAAGTATCATAAAGATAATTTCCATCGGCGCTCAAAACTCCGGCATGTGTTCCTTCAGCATCGTCGAGTCTCTGTTTTTTGTAGGAATTCCAGTTGATTCTGTACAAATGTCTTTCTGTGGGGCTTACTTCTGTCGAGGTATAATAAATATCTTTTTTCTTTTCGTTGAAACCCAAAACATCAGTTACCAGCCAGTCCCCCTTTGTAATCTGGGCAATTAAACCTTTCTCTAAATTGTAATGAAACAAATGATTATAACCCGATCTCTGACTCTGCCAGATGAAATCTGTATTTGAATTTGGGAAAAACAAAAGCGGATGCTGTGGCTCCACATATTTATCGCTCTTCTCTTCGAATAAAGTTTTAACTAAATTTCCTGTTACCGCATCGTACTGATTCATCTGTAAATGATTCTGGCCACGGTTAAGCACGCCCACAAAAATATATTTTGAATCCGGACTCCATGTCACTGCCGTTAAATACTGATCTTTTTCGCCCTCAATTTTAAGGTAAGTTGTGGATTCAGATTTAATATTAAAGACACCCAAAGTTACTTCGTGAGAAGTTTTCCCGGCCATCGGATATTTGATATTTGTATTGACCGCAGGAGTTACAGACCAATCGATAATGGGATAATCTGCTACCATGGTCTGATCCATTCTGTAAAAAGCTACTGACTCTGAATTGGGTGCGGGGAAAATTCCGGTATCAATCCCGAATTCGTTTCTGTGAACATTGTTTGCGCCAAAAAGAATATTTTCGTTGGCTTCGTTGCTCACAGCAATCGTTTTTCCATTTTTATTAACGAAAAGATTATTCTTATCTGTAAATGCAAAGGTTTGATTGTCATTAAATACTTTGAAATTCTCAGCAGTTTTTGGCATATCTGCAGACTTTTTAGCCTTCCATTCGCTGCCGGATCTTTCTACCCAGACCATTTTGCCACCAGACATATAATATCCTTTTGAAGCATCTGTAAATTTCACCTGTGGAAAACCTTTCAGCTTATTTTCTGCCAAGCCTTTATTTAATTGGTTTAAAGAAACCAGAGTATCCTGTTTTCCGGTTTTGATATCTGTGATCAGATAACCGTTCTTTACCGCATTGATGTAGGATTTCCCATCTGCAGACCATGAGAACTGAGAAATATTTTTCACAGCCAGATTGGTTCGTAAACCGTTGACGGCTTCTGCCATCGTGAATTTTTGGGTTTGAGCGAAAGCCGTCCCTCCCAAAAGAATCATCATTAAAGATAATTTATGTAGTTTCATAAGTAAAATTTCATTTTTGTATCAATAATATGTCGTCAGGCAGCAGGATAAATGTATATAAAACAATATTTCTGATGCCATTTTCATAAAATTAAATAGAATCTGCCAAAAATAAGAAATAAATATCAGCCATTAAACAGTCGGAAATGAAATGAGATTTCAACGACTAGAATGTCTATCAAAAATTTTGTAATTCTCTTTTAATTCAAAACAAAACATACACTCAGCATCTGAGCACCTTTTTTCAGGCAATACTGATTGTGATGGAGAGATTTAATTTAGCTAAAATTCAGGCTTAATTAAAGTCATCAATTATAAATTTTCGTAAGCAGTATTTCACTGAAATAATGGATTAAAAATAAAAAGTGCTTGTTTTCAATATATTATGCGTACATTTGTGCCATAATCAGGCTCCTGCCGACGCTACTTCTGAAACTTTGAGTTCGCTCTTCTATCAGTTTTCGCTTTTACAGTCGCTAATTTTTGTCGTCACAGAACAGGTGCAGTACCTTTTTTCAACCTGAGTAATTTCAGGATCTAAAAATTTCCAACATCATTTTTTTGCTTACAAATCGATTTATTATGGTTTTGACCTGCTGATCAGAACGATAATGGCATCAGCCAAACAATTTATCAGCAAATACAATAATTTTTTTAATACAATACAATGCAACAAGGAACAGTAAAATTCTTTAACGACACCAAAGGATTTGGTTTTATTACACCATCAACAGGAGGTCAGGATGTTTTCGTACACACTTCAGGATTAGTAGACACTATCCGTGAAAATGATGTAGTAACATTTGATTTACAAAACGGAGCAAAAGGCGTTAACGCAGTTAACGTGAAAAAAGCGTAATCTCAGAAGACTAATCATCTTCAATCGTGATACAGGCAGATAATTTATTTTATCTGCTTTTTTTGTGCTTAAAATTCCTCATTTCAGATCTAATTTCTGAGATAAATGTTACGAATGTTTTTATTCGTTAGCTTGCAAATTTTCACAGTTTCCTTTCATTCCGCAGGGATCTGAACTATTACATTTAATTTTTTTTATATTCCATACTGGTGAGAAACTTCCATGCACGGGTGCAAGAAGCTTTCTCACTTTCCGGCAAGTTTGCTGCAGGGGTGAAACAGGCTTTCATGCTTACCGGCAAACCTGTTGCTAGGGTGCAGGGACCTCTATTGATGGACTTTCATACAATTTTCGACTTTTTTCTATCTTTATTAAACCAATTGTCACCAAAACTGCAGTAATTAGAATTAACATCGTCAGAATTCCCCTCCTTTGATAATCAAGAAAAGAAAAATCGACGAATCAATTAAATATATAAAGAATATTGGAAGTGAATTGACATCGTGAGAATTCCCCTCCTTTGGAGGGGTAGCGAAAATTCGACAGAATTTTTGACGGGGTGGTTTCTTAAAATACATTCTTCTGTACAATAGCAAATCCATTTCAAAAAAAGCACCTAGCCGTGATAGCAGCGGTTACCCCACAGCAAGGGAGGGCATCAGCGGTGGTGCGAGGAGTATGAGCGGATAGCACGAAACAGCTCCCAGAAAAAATAAGCAATAGGTAATGAATGATGATTGATGATCGATGAATGATGGATAAGTGTGTTGAATGAGGTTGTAGATTTTGAGGTTAAATTTTTATTAAAATTAGATTTCTTATCCTAAATCAATGGATGAAAAACGAGTCTTGCCCTAAATTTGCTTCATTAAATAACAATTAAAAATCAAAATATTATGTCTACAAAATGGAATCTTGATCCTACACACAGCGAAGTTACGTTTAAAGTAAAACACATGATGATCTCTAATATTAAAGGTCAGTTTAAAAGTTTTAATGCAGAAATTGATGCTGATGACGACACTTTCAAAAGTGCAAAAGTGAATGCTACCATTGATGTAAATTCTATCTTTACCAACAATAATGACAGAGACAATCACCTGAAATCTGCAGAATTCTTCAATGCAGAAGCAAACCCAACAATCACTTTCGAATCTACATCTTTGAATGATGAAGTAGAAGGAAATCTTACCGTAAATGGCGTGACAAAATCTGTAGTTCTGAATGTGGAGTTCGGTGGAGTAAACGTTGATCCTTGGGGAAATACTAAAGCAGGTTTCTCTTTTGAAACAAAAATTAACAGAAAAGATTTTGGTCTGAACTGGAACGCAGCTCTTGAAGCAGGTGGTGTAATGGTAAGCGAAGAAGTTAAAATTGCCGGCGAATTGCAGTTTGTTAAGCAAGCTTAATTTTTTTTCTAAAACCGCAAAAGTCACAAAAGCTTTTGAAGTTTATAAGTTTTACAAAAGTTCAAAAAAGAGAACGTTACTGAACATTGATCTTTTTTGAACTTTTTAAAGTAATTTTTAAAAACTTCTCTTTTGTGACTTTTGTGGTTTATATTTTTTAACGTTTCTTTTTTTAATATGAATCTCCACGATCTCGAAAATATCAGCAATAGTTTTAAGCCTTCAAAAAAAATGCCCGTTCTTTTTCTTGGACATGGTTCACCGATGAACGCTATTGAAGAAAATCAATTTGTACAGGGCTTCAGAAAAGCAGCTCAGGAAATTGAAAAACCCAACGCTATTCTCTGCATTTCTGCACATTGGCTGTCAAGAGGAACTTTTGTTACTGCGATGGAAATGCCCAAAACCATTCATGATTTCGGAGGTTTTCCACAGGCTTTGTTTGATGTGCAGTATCCTGTGCACGGCAGTCCGGAACTGGCAAGTGAAGTGGTGAATATTTTGAATCCGGTTGCGGAAGAAGATCACAGTTGGGGACTCGATCATGGAGCATGGTCGGTGATCAGACACATGTATCCCGAAGCTGATATTCCCGTGATTCAGATGAGTATTGATTATAATAAGCCTCCGCAGTATCACTTCGATTTGGGTAGAAGGCTTTCAAAACTTAGAGAAAAAGGAATTCTAATTATTGGAAGTGGCAATATTGTTCATAACCTCAGAATGGTAGACTGGAAAAACATCAACACCGTTGGAGCCGGCTGGGACTGGGCAATTGAGGCAAGAGAAAAAACCAACAACTGGCTGACTGAAGGTAATTTTCAAAATCTGATTGATTACAGAAGCCATGGTACTTCTCTGGAATACGCCATCCCTACTCCGGATCATTATCTCCCTTTGCTTTATACTTTAGGTTTAAAAGAAAAATCTGAAGATCTGAGACTTTTTAATGACGAGCTTATTGCAGGATCGCTCAGCATGACGAGTGTGAGGATTGGCTGAAAACAAGCTTTAAACATAACTTTTTAGTTTATTTCAAGCCAAAACCGATTAAATTTCACTTAAAATAGATCTATTTATTTCGGTTATTTTTTTATCACTATATTTTTAGTAATATTGTAAACCATGAAAAAAACAATATTACTTTTATTGATCCTCTTACCGTTCTATCTTGTTATAGCTCAAAAGGTCAAAGGGACTGTTGTCAATGACTTAGGCAAACCAATTCCGCAGGCAAACATCTACCTTGACGGAACAAAAACGGGCACAATCTCTGCAGCAGACGGAAGTTTCAGCTTAGATATTCCGAACGTTAAAAATGGAATTCTTGTTTTTTATAAAGATGAATATGATTCTTATTCTATTAACGTTTCAGAAGTTTTAAACAAAACTCTAAAGGTTGAATTACTGAAGACCACGAAGATTGAAGAAGTAAAGATCATTCCTTACACAGAAGCGACCTATAAGCGCTACATTGGTCATTTCCTGAATGCATTTATTGGAAATGATCATGAAAATGTTAAGATTAAAAACCAAAGAACGCTCAAGTTCTCCTATGACTCTGAAAATAAGATTCTTCGCGTAAAAGCTCCCCAAACTTTAATCATCGAAAATAAAAATCTGGGCTATACCATAAAATATAATTTGGTGGAATTTGTCTCTGAATTTGATAACCAGACCACAAGATTTTACGGTACCAGTTTTTTTACAGAAACAAAAAGTAATTCAAAAATGAAACTGAACAGAATGAACGCTTTCGACGGAAGTCAGGTTCATTTTTTCAGAAGTGTTTATGCTAAAAAAGTAGAATCAGAGGGTTTTATAGTCAATCAGATTACAAAATTTCCAAATGAAAAATATCCTACAGCTGCCGAACTTCAGCGACTTAAAGATTACACGGCAAGTCTGAAAAGCAAACATGCAGTTTTGAGCATTCCAAGTGACATTTCTGACATTGCAGGCAGAAAACGTACCGAACCTGCGTACAAAATCGCTATCACAAAAACGCGCATTCCCGAAACAGACTACACAAAAGATACTGACGGAAAATTAATTTTAGATTATGATTACATGATGCAAATTAATTTCAAAAAGTATTTTTACGAATACAAAAAAGGTCAGTTTGTAAAAACTAAAATTCCAATCGTTCAAACTTCCTATCTTCATCCGGAAGGAGAAACTTTTGAGATAAGCTCCGACGGAAACACTTCTAACCCTGGAATGCTGACCAATCAGGGAGAATTTGCAAACAATAAAATAGAAAATCTGCTTCCTTTAGATTATCAGTTAGGTGACTAAACCAAAAAAGCTTCCAAAAAGGAAGCTTTCATTGTATTAATTTTAAATCCAAATTATTGCACCACCTGCAAAACATTGATATTTCCATAGCCGTAATCTGCATTTTTAGTTGGATAATACGTTGCCGACTGTCTCATTTTATTTAAAACCTGATCTCTCGTCCATGATGGATTTTTAGACCAAACCAAAGCTGCAATTCCTGCTGTAGAAGCTGTTGCGACTGATGAACCGCCTACGTAATCTGTTTGTCCGTTATAATAACTCAAAACAGGAATATTGCTTCCCGAAGCTCTCTCCATCTGGTAGGTAAAGTCAATTTCCTCACCTGAATGGCAGACATCGCATTTCTGGTTGGATGTATTTTCTTTAACACCTGTTACAGCCTGAGTTTCCGGCATCCACGCAGGGAAAATTACACCTACAAAAGTGGTAAAACTCGTAGAAGTTCCTCCGGCACAGAATATGAGTTTTCCTTTTGAATAGGCATATTTTACACCGTCTTCAATCTTTCCGACAGAGAAAATGTGTCCCATTGACATGGAAATAATTTTGACACTTGCTGTATTTCCTAAATTGGTAAAAGCGGTTTTAACACCGTTCTGTTCGTGATAACCATCTAAAACAACATTTGATGCGGCACGGTAAGAAATTAAATTCGCATTGTAAGCCACACCAACCGGCTGTCCCTGATTATTTCTAGGAGCCGCCATCGCCGAAGCCATGCTCGTTCCGTGACCACATTTATCATCCGAACCGTCAAAACCAGTGCTCCACGGCCAAACTGAATCTACATAAACTCCGTTTTTGATGATGGTTCTGCCGGAAGAATTCCCGTTGTTGAAACCGCTTCCCAATAAAGTCTGATTTGAAGAAACTCCTGAATCAATCAGACCAATCGTCACCCCTGCGCCGGTGCTGTAACTCCATGCAGAAGTAATATTGTGTTTGGCGAATGACCATGGCGCTTTTGCATTGGGCGTTACAGTGGTGTAATCTGATGCATTTAAAGCTAAAGATTCATATCCACAACCTGAGGATGAACTTGATTTCGAAGCACCACTGAGTTTATTTTCATTTTCAAAATATCGGTAGTCGGCCGGTTCGAGATAACGGATTTGCTTTAATTTTCTTAAAGCAATCACAGTTTCCTGCTTTTCTACAACCACATCGATCTGGTTTAAAAACTCATCTGATGATAACAAAATCCTGTCTTTTTTGCCTTCATATTTTTCAATGGTTTGCAGGATCATGTTTTCAATCTCTTTGCTGTCGGGCGTTTCGCTTCGGTCGAAAGAATTTCCAAAACCGATTGATGCTAATTTATTTCCCTGAAAAATACCGCTCCAGACAAAATGATCTGAGGATTCTTTCCATGAAAAACGTTTTCCGGTTTTGATGGTTTCGTTGATTTTCTCATTGATTTGTTTTGCAGTAAGCGGATCGGTTTGGGTCATCTGAACTTCTGCAGGGTTACTCTGCATGTCATCCTGACTGCATGATGTGAACGCAATAAATGCCACAAGCATGCAAAAAACTTTTGTTTTCATGTATAAAATTTTAAAATATTTGGTGAAGCCAAGTTATTAATTTATACTGAAAGACAGAAGGTTAAATTTAATTTGAAAGAAAAAAGCTTCCGGATTGGAAGCTTTGATTGAATAAAAATATGTTAGTTTTATTTACTTTATATCATTTTGAAAGCATTTTCATTGGTGGAGGTGGCAATTCAACTCTGACTGAAGAATCTTCAGCTTCTAATTTTTTTAGAATCTTTTGTCCTATTTCTTTGCCCCATTTCATTCCAGCCTCACTGCTTTCTTTCATTGTTAAGGGTGTAGACGCTATTACTTTCTTACCAATTGGCGTTTTGTAAAATAAAATAAGATTGTTTAAATCATCTTCTGAATAGTATTTTAAATAAATTGGAACAATTAGATCTTCCAAATCTGATGCTTTTATTTCTTTTGCAAACTCATTCCAAAATTCTTCAGAAATATTAGGATAAACTTCTTTGAAAGCATCGGCAATTCTTTTTGAAGCATCAACACCAAGATTTCCGGCTCCCGTCAATGTCATCAATTCCCTTACTTTCACTTCCTTTGAATTCTGACCAAAGGCAAAAATCCCAAGCATTAAGGCGCAACTAATAGTAATTTTTTTCATCTTGTGCGTTTTAAAAATTCACCACAAACTTTCTCTCATTAATCAATTCAGCTATTGCCAGCATATCTTTCCCAATTAGTCTGTCATCTTCCAGTTTGGCAACCTTTGAACGGAGAATGGCGTGGTTTTCTTCAATAATTTTTGAGCATTTTGCAGGTCTTCTGAATTCTAATCCCTGTGCAGCAAACATCAGTTCAACCGCTAAAATATTAACCAAATTCCCTAAAACCTGATTGAATTTTCTTCCCGAAATACTTCCCATCGAGACATGATCTTCCTGACCCAAACTTGTAGGAATAGAATCTGCCGACGCAGGGAAACAAAGCGTTTTGTTCTCGGTTACCAAAGCCGCACCAGTGTATTGCGGGATCATAAAACCAGAATTTAAACCTGAACTTTCAGTTAATAATCTTGGCAAACCATATTTTCCTTCCAGCAAAAGATAACTTCTTCTGTCTGAAATATTTCCCAGCTCAGCCGCCGCCAAAGTTGCGTAATCGAGAGGCATCGCAAGCAACTGTCCGTGGAAATTTCCACCGGAAATAGATTCTTCGGCACTCAAAACAATCGGATTGTCGGTCACAGAATTCAATTCTGTTTCGGTAAGTAATTTTAAATGTTCGAAAGCATTTCTGCTCGCTCCATGCACCTGAGGAACACATCTCATCGAATATGGATCCTGCACTCTGTCGCAGTATTCATGCGCTTTCAGGTTGTCTGAATTCTTTAAAAATTTCAGCATTCTTGCCGCCACTTTTTTGCTTCCTTCAAAAGGTCTGATGTCGTGAAGTTCTTTTTTAAACGGACTTGCAGAACCTCTGTACGCTTCCAGACTCATTGCAGCGGTCATATCTGCTAAATCCAAAAGGTATTCAAATTTCTCTAAACCTTTAATGGCGTGAGCCAGAATAAACTGAGTTCCGTTGATTAATCCCAAACCTTCTTTTGGCCCTAAAACCAATGGTTCAATATTGTTTTTCTCTAAAATTTCAGCAGTTTCGAAGATTTCGTTTCCTACCCAAACCTGTCCGAGGCCTAAAAGTGGTAAAACCAGATGTGAAAGTGGTGCCAAATCGCCGGATGCCCCTACAGAACCCTGCTCCGGAACAACAGGAATAATGTCTTTTTCCAACATCAGAATAAATCTTTCAATCACTTCAAGAGAAACTCCCGAAAAACCTTTCGACAGCGCATGAACTTTCGCAATCATCATGATTTTTGAAAATTCTTTATCTATAGGCTTTCCCACTCCTACCGCGTGAGAAATAATAAGATTATACTGAAGCTGAGCTGTTTCTTCCTCAGAAATTTTCACATCACAAAGTGGCCCGAAGCCTGTATTAATCCCATATACAGTTCTGTCTGATTCTACAATCTGCTTTACATTATTCTGAGATTTTATAATCTGATCTTTCGCTTCCTGAGTAAGCTGTGCTTTATTTGGGGTCTTGCAGATTTCCAGAACATCATGGAAACTGAAAGTATCTATACCGTATATCATTCTAAAAAAATTTGCCTAAAAATACACATTTTGAAGCGAACTGGAAACGGCATCTTTGGAAGCAAAAATTTATTTAGCACAAGTCAAATATTTTATTATTTTTACGCCCTAATATTAAACATACATGTATGAAAATTAAAGCTTTATTACTGGCACTTTCACTTACAAGTGCTTTCTCATTCGCTCAGGAAAAGGTAAAATACACCAAAGAGCAGATTAAAAATATGGAACAGTATCTCTTCAATGAAGGATTTTCTGCACCATCTTCCAAGAAAGTTTCAACGGTTATTCTTAAAGACGGAACCATCCACAAAGGATTTTGTGAAGAGACTGACATGAAAAAAGGACAGATCTATCAAATCGTACTGAAAGACAGCGCAACCAAAAAGCAACTGAAACTTGACGCCGAAAATGTGAGTGAAATGTATCTTTTACCAAGAAATTTTGAAAAAGGTCTGAAGGCAATGAAATTTGTTTCAAATGTGAACAACATCAACAGAAAAAAGATGAACAAAAATGTTTCTGAAGAGAGAATTCACTTTATCAATCAAACTGTTTCGCTTAAAAATAAGAAAGACGAGAAAGAATTTTTGATGCAGCTCATCAATCCTGAGTTTAACGATATTATTTCTGTTTATCACGATCCGAGAGCTAAAGAAACCGGAGGAATGAGCTTCGGCGGAATGCAGGTGAGCGGAGGAATTACAAAATCTTTTTATGTGAAAAAAGGCGACAAAGTAATCTGGCTTCACAAAGATGATTTTGAAGATAACTATGATTTCCTGTTTGGCGACAACGCAGAATTTATGAAAATGTATCCTAAAAAATCTGTAGAATGGGATTATCTGAGCTTCCTGATCAGCGAATACACAGAGATGAGCAACGGATAAAATTCAGATTAAAAAAAATATCATGAAAGCTGCGGAAATTCTGCAGCTTTTTTATTTATGAAATCAGCGCTCTCCTTTTCCATCATAATCTACCTTGTAATTAAGCTCTAAAGGATTATACTCATCCTTAATCTGCTTTCGCATCCTGTTTTCCATCTGTTTCATTTCAGTTTCATTTAACCTCTTGGTATTTCCGTTTCCATCATCCTTACCCATAGGAATATTCCTGCTTCTTAACTCTGAAAATGGTTGATCATAATAATTTTTCTGAAGTTTTTTAAAATCATCCCACGAAATTTCTTTTCCCTTTTTCTTGACATAAGGTGGAGTAGTTTTATTTTGTTTCACTTTTACCAAATCAAAAACAAAATCACTATTCTCATCTGAAATTTTCACAATTAAACCCGGTAACTGACCGAAAATATATGGCCCATCAGACAACGGAATACTTGAAGTAAACCAAGCTGTCCATTTTCTTCCACCATAATCAGTATCTGCTTTTTGGCATTCCAAATTTGCAATAATCATTTTTTCAGAAGAAATATTCCATGTATACAGATCAGGTTTTATGAAATATACATCAACAAACATGGGAGCAGTTACCATTTTAAAAACTGTATTTTCATCTGAATTCTTCAACACATCAAATTGATTATTATATGTTGGTTTAGAACCATATCCGAAACCTGTTTTATTTACTAAAGAATCTGACTCTCTGTTGTACTCAGATCTGAATACAGAGAGATTCTTGTCTACATCTAAATAAAAATTTTCAGTGATGAAATCTTTACCGATTTGAGGTTTATATTTTAACTCATAAATAACTGTGAAGTTTTGACCTGAAAGAAACACCATTGGGAACAGTAAAAAGAAAAATAATTTCATCCTGAATATTTAATTTGAATTATTAAAACTAACTTTTTTTTTAAAATCTAACCAGAAAAGTGATGAGAATTATGAAAATATTAGAAAGACCTGATGAAACATTCAGCTAAGAAAGATCTATTACGTTTTAAAAGATTGCTACTCCCTGTCGGAAAATCATTATTTAAATTTCCGTAATTTTGTCTAATGAATCCTTCTTTAGAATTACAGCTTAAAACTTTACCATCAGAGCCCGGCGTTTATCGGTATTACGATAAAAACGAAAATCTTCTGTATGTAGGTAAAGCAAAAAATCTGAAGAAAAGAGTCCTTTCCTATTTCAACAAAACACTTTCAGGATACCGCACCAGAATCATGGTCGGGAAGATTAACCGTCTGGAAACCACGATCGTAAACAGCGAATACGATGCACTTTTACTGGAAAATAATCTGATAAAGGAACATCAGCCGTTTTACAACATCATGTTGAAAGACGACAAAACATACCCGTGGATCTGTATTAAAAATGAAAATTTCCCAAGGATTTTTCTCACCAGAACCAAAATAAAAGACGGCTCAGAATACTATGGACCCTATGCCAAGGTGCGTCCCGCAAAGATTTTGTTGGATACGATTAAGCATATTTATAAATTAAGAACCTGCAATTTAAATTTAGCTCCTTCTAAAATTGATGAGGGCAAATACAAAGTCTGTCTCGAATACCATATCAAAAACTGCGAAGGCCCGTGTGAAGGACTGGAAAGCAAGCAGGATTACGATGAAAAAATAGATGCCATCCGTGGAATTGTAAAGGGAGATTTCCGCCGTGCGAGGGAATATCTGGTGAATCAGATGACAAAATATGCGTCAAATCTTCAGTTTGAAAATGCTCAGCTGATCAAGGAAAGACTTCATATTCTTGAAGATTATCAGTCGAAACACACGGTTGTAAATCCGAATATTGATGATGTGGATGTTTTTGCGATGACCAGTGATGAAACGGCAGCTTACGTGAATTATTTCAAAATAAGAAACGGAAATATCATCCAGAGTTTCACCACCGAAATCAAGAAAATGCTCGAGGAAACGGATGAGGAAATTATGGAAGAAGCTTTGATTGAAATCCGCCAGAAGTTTGATTCTGATTCAAAAGAAGTGTTGCTTCCGTTCCATTTATCTGTTGAAATCCCGAATGTAAAACTGATTGTTCCGAAAGTCGGCGATAAAAAAAGAATCGTTGAACTTTCAGAGAAAAATGCAAAAGAATACAGAATTGAAAAATTGAAACAGGTTCAGATTGTCGATCCTGAAAGACATTCCAACAGGATTATGGCTGAAATGCAGAAGCTGCTGAGAATGCCCGTTGAGCCAAGACATATCGAAGGTTTTGACAACTCCAATATTCAGGGAACCAATCCGGTTTCGGCGTGCGTGGTTTTTAAAAATGGGAAAGCCAGCAAAGCTGATTACAGAATTTTCCATCCCAAAACTGTTGTTGGCCCTGATGATTTTAAAACCATGGAAGAAGTCATCTACCGCCGCTACAAAAGAATGCTGGATGAGGGCGAAACTTTACCACAGTTAATCCTGATTGACGGTGGAAAAGGTCAGCTTTCTTCCGCTGTGAAAAGTTTAAAACTTCTTGGGCTTTACGGCAAAATTACCATCGTCGGGATTGCGAAAAGGCTTGAAGAAATTTTCTTCCCTGAAGATCCTATTCCCTTATATTTGGATAAAAAATCTGAGACGCTGAAAATTTTACAGCAGGTGCGTGATGAGGCTCACCGTTTTGGCGTAAGACATCACCGTACAAGACGAAAAAATTCAACTATAAAAACGGAACTGGAAGAAATCCCCGGCGTTGGAGAAAAAACTATTGAACTGCTTTTATCAAAACTGAAATCCGTCAAGAGAATTAAAGAAGCTAATCTTGAGACTTTGGAGGAAATTTTAGGGAAAACCAAGGCAAAGGTTGTCTGGGAATATTTTAATGACAACCCGGAAATATAAAAAAAGCCCGGTTCTTTACGGAATCGGGCTTTTTAAATGACAATATTTTTAATTTTTACTGAAAACCTGTTTCAGGTAACTTTCTCCAGACAATGGCATTTCTACAATAAGATTTCCATTTTCAAAATAGGCAATGCTTGATTGCCCGTCTCTAAATTTAACTCTGTAAACATCTTTTTTTGTTGTAGCTGTGAAAGTAGCGAAAGGAGACGAGCTTTGGTCTGTTAAAATAAACTGTTCAGCACTCAGCTTCACTTTTTGGAATTTAACACCTTGATTGGTATACATTTCCGCTCCTGAAGCAGATCCTGAAACTTCCGAAACAACTTCTTTCGTCATCATTTCGGGCACACTGTTATTTCCTGCCGGAGATTGAACTGCGGGATTTTCAATTGGATTTGAAGCCGGAACTGCTGTCATCGCCTGTTTCAGAGCATCCTGAAATCCTTCCTCAAATTCTTTGATAGACGATGCTCCTTTTTGAGTGGCAATTACCTTGTTGTTGCAGTCTTTAAACTTTACAATAACTTTATTTCTAAGCATTCCGCTGTCATTCTCTACTTCCGCAAGAAGAACATTACATGAATTCTGCATGGCTGCTGCAGGCCAATCGTTGCGGTTTGCAGGTAATACAATGTATTTTTTCGTATTTAAAGATTTAATTAAGGCTTTATCCAAACCATAATTACTGTCTTTAAAACCTTCGAATTTTTCTGGAAGGCTTATATATTGATAATCTGAAACCTTCTGTGCAAAAATTGCAGTAAAGCTCAGCATTGAAAAGGCGATGGCTAATTTTTTCATTATTTAAATTTAAACAAGAGTCTGCTTACAATTTCTCAAAATTATTTTCCCCGACTCTAAAGGGAGTAATTTTTTTAAATTTTTAGAGAATTCCGCCCTTGAAAGTTCACGAAAAAATATTCTAAAAACCTAAATAGTATTTGTTAAAAATGAATTGGGAAATTTTCCCAAAGCACCACTAATCATTTCTAAATTCTCCGATGTCGAGCTTCAGAGAAAAAAAGTTTGAATAAAAATTAGACGCTCCGATTCCTGAGTTGCTGATGGCATAATCTAAAGTTAAACCTCTGTAGCGAATACCGATACCCGCACTCGGCTGGAATGAAACTTTTCTGCTCAAATCTTCGATATCTGTAATCGACTGGAATCTGTTGACCCCCAAACGAACGAAAATCATTTTCTGGTAACCAAATTCTGCTCCGGCATAAGGTGTAATACTCGCAAAATCTGTTGAAAGCAAAGCTGCTGTCTTGGCAAAATCTACATTGATTCCAGCTTCCGGTAGAACATACATCGAACTGTTAATCGCAAAATTTTTGCTGACACCCATGTTTAGTTTAGGCATCGTTAATTCCATTTTATCAGTGGGTGCAGGGTTAAATTCTTCCCCATTCACCACTGTTGACAATTCGTTTTGATTGACATTCCAAAAGTTAACTGTTGTAGTCGCATCCCTCAACATCGCACCGATTTTGTAACCGCTGTCTAATTTGTAAATCGCTCCCACATCAAACCCGAAACCGTATCCGCTGGCAAATTTTCCAACATTTCTGTAAACGATTTTCGCATTCACACCGACGTCAAGATTTTCACTTCCTCCCGGACGGAAAGCATAGGATAAAATTCCCGCGTAATCTGACTGCGAAAACTGCGTGATTTTATCATAGTCAATATTTCCTTCAGCGTCGATTAACTGAGTTGTGTTTAAAATATTATCAACCCCTAATCTTACCACTGAAACTCCGAAAACGCCGTTTTCTAAAACTTTAGCATACGCTAAATAATCATATTTCGCTATCGATTCGAAATATTCTGCGTGCATCGCTGCTCCCTGCCAGTCTTTCTGAATACCCAAAAGTCCTGCGGGATTCCACATCGGTGAATAGACGTCGTCCTGATTGGAAATTACGGCTCCACCCATCCCTAAACCTCTCGCACCTGCGCCGATATTAAGGAATTCGTTGGAATATTTTCTTACAATCTGTGCCTGAGAAATCCCAAATGCCAATGAGAAAACCAGTAAAAAATATTTTTTCATCATATAAATTGATGCTTATTTGAGTTGTTTTTGTTTTTTTGCTTTTATAAAACCGTTCACTACAATGGCTAAAATCATTACCAGTGAGGCCACGTAAAATACTGAACTCATGTGTTCTGATTCTCCAAAGATAAAAAAAGCTAATATAATTCCGTAGACTGGTTCTAAATTTACTGTTAAAATTAGGGTAAAAGGCGAAATATATTTCATCAGCTTTACAGATTCAAGCATTGGAAAGGCCGTGAACCCGCTTGCCAGCAAGATTATTAACGCAATATCGCGATAATTTATTTCATTTAAAGTAAAAAATTGACCTGTGAAAAGATAAATGACCATTAAAATAAACCATCCTGAGAAAATTTCGTAAAAAATAATGTTTCCCGAGCTGGTTTTTCCAAACATTTTTCCATTAAAAACCGAAAATATAGTTCCGAACACCGCACATAAAATTCCGTAGAAAATCCCTTCCTTGTATTGAAATTCAGTTTTAAAAATTAAAAGAATACAGGCGACAATCACCGTTCCCATGATTACTTCGGTCAGATCGATTTTCCTTTTAAAAATAACCGGTTCCATGATAGAAGCAAATAATGTAGACAATGACAGACAGCTTAAAGCAATAGAAACATTGGAAACTTTAATGGAATAAAAGAAACAGTACCAGTGCAGCGCCATCGCAAAACCAATTCCCGCAAGCTGAAAAAAGAGTTTTCTGGAAATTTTAATGCTTTCCTTTTTAAATATTCTTAAATATAAGCACAAAAACAGGGCAGCAAAAAGCATTCTGTAAAAAACAAGCACGGGAGCAGACGAAGTAATCAGTTTTCCTAAAATCGCTGTAAAACCCCATAGAAAAACGATAAAATGCAGTCTGAAAAGCGCCTGTTGCTTCATGTTTTTGAGATCAAATTAAAACTTAGCAAAAGTACAAATTACATACGCTATCCGGAGGAAAAACTTTGCTAAACTCATCCCACAAAAAAACCCTGAAAATCTATGAAACTTTCAGGGCCTTCAAATAATAAACTATTAAAAAAATAAACTAGGAACTTAGAGCGTAAACTGAGATACGATCCCGTTTATCTCTACTGTAAAATTAGCAAAAGTATTGCCAAAATCAAAGCGATGCATAGTTAAAAATATCATAATTTTCTGAATACCACATATTTAATCTTAAAAAATTCTTATTTACCTCATTTATCTAAAAGTAGTATATTTAAAAACGCAATAAAATAAAATTTAATGGATTTAGAATTCAATAAAAGAGAAGATCAAAATAAACTCAAACTTTCTGAAATCAACAGGATTTTTAAAGAAATAAAAAAAGGTGGCGGCGAAAAACGACTGCAGAAGTTACGTGATGAAGGAAAAATGACTGCCAGAGAAAGAATTGAATATCTTCTGGATAAAGATTCAGATTCAATAGAAATAGGTGGTTTTGCCGGATATGAAATGTACGAAGAGCACGGCGGATGCCCAAGTGGCGGTGTCGTTGTGATGATGGGTTATGTTTCGGGGAAACAGTGTCTGGTTGTTGCCAATGATGCCTCTGTGAAAGCCGGAGCATGGTTTCCAATCACAGGAAAGAAAAACCTGAGAGCTCAGGAAATAGCCATGGAAAACAGACTTCCAATCATTTATCTGGTAGATTCTGCAGGAGTTTACCTTCCGATGCAGGATGAGATTTTCCCTGATAAGGAGATGTTTGGAAGGATTTTCAGAAATAATGCCAAAATGAGTGCTGCCGGAATCATCCAGATTTCTGCAGTGATGGGAAGCTGCGTTGCCGGTGGTGCGTACCTGCCGATTATGAGCGACGAAGCGATGATTGTAGACAAAACAGGTTCTATTTTCCTTGCAGGAAGCTATCTTGTAAAAGCTGCTATTGGCGAAACTATTGATAACGAAACTTTGGGCGGAGCAACAACGCACTGCTCAATTTCGGGAGTGACCGATTACAAAGCTAAAGACGATAAAGATGCTTTAGACAGAATTAAAAACATTATGAAATCTGTCGGAAGCTATGACAAAGCAGGTTTCGACAGAATAGAAAGTGCTCCACCAAAAGAAAAACCGGAGAATATTTTCGGAATTATGCCCGTTTCGAGAGCAGACCAATACGATACTTTAGACATCATCAAATGTATTGTAGATAATTCTGAATTTGAAGAATACAAACCAGACTACGGAAAAACCATCATCTGTGCAACTGCAAGAGTCGACGGCTGGTCTGTAGGAATCGTTGCCAACCAGAGAAAACTGGTAAAGAGCGGTAAAGGTGAAATGCAGTTTGGAGGCGTTATTTATTCAGACTCTGCAGATAAAGCAACAAGATTTATTGCGAACTGCAACCAGAGAAAAATTCCTTTGATCTTTTTACAGGACGTAACAGGATTTATGGTCGGTTCAAAATCGGAACATGGCGGAATCATTAAAGACGGAGCAAAAATGGTGAACGCGGTTTCCAATTCCGTAGTTCCAAAATTCACGATTATTACAGGAAATTCTTACGGTGCAGGAAATTATGCAATGTGCGGAAAAGCGTACGACCCAAGATTAATTGTGGCTTGGCCATGGGCAGATCTTGCAGTGATGGGCGGTTCTCAGGCCGCAAAAGTTTTAGCACAGATTCAGGAATCTACTCTGAAAAAACAGGGAAAAGAAATTACAGAAGAAGAACACAAAGAAATTCTTGATTCTATTACAAAAAAATATCAGAAACAGACTGAAGCAACTTATGCGGCTTCAAGATTGTGGACGGATGCTATTATCAATCCTGTCGACACCAGAAAATGGATTTCTATGGGAATTGAAGCGGCAGATCATTCCCCGATTACAGAAAAATTCAATCTTGGAGTAATTCAGGTTTGATTTGCTGAAAAATAATTATGTTAATAAGCCTTACCTTTGTGTGAGGCTTTTTTTGGTGCTTTTTTGTAAGAGTATGATTTTTGCTGTTCAACTCACACCAACATTTTTTGCCTAAATTTTAAACTGAAAACTAAACTGAAAACTTATGAAAACTATATTTATTTTAATTCTGACGTCGATGAGTCTACTGCTTCCGGCACAATGCCAGATTACGGGCGCATCCACAGTAAAAGTTGGCGACAGTATTCAGCTCATGTCCAACACCGCTGCAAAATGCATCGACTGCTACAGATGGAACGTATCTTCTGATGAATTCCTTTCCATACAATCTTCCGGTGAAGGAAAAATTACACTGAAAGCGCTGAAGGCTGGAACTGCAAATATTAATCTTACTGTAGAAACCGCTCACGGCAAACTGAACTGCGAAAAAGATTTAGAGATTCAAAATCATTCGCAGGTAAAAGAGAAACAGTGCGATATTGAAATTTCTGATTTTAAGGATGTTAAAGTTGATGATACCACCATGTCTTTTTTCCCTAATAAGATGTCGCAGAAATATTCTTATTACTGGCAGGCTATCTATGCAGACGGTTCTACCAAAGAATCTGAAGAAAAAATTCCACAATTTCCCAACAGTCCTGCAGCCATCATTAATACTGTTTCCGTGAAGATTACCAACAAATCTTTAAATTGTTTTTCAGTTATCACCCGAACGTACGGTGAAAAATTCTGGTTTCCAAAAGTGGATAAGGTTGAACAGAGGAAATACATTCAGGAAAGTTATCAGCAGATTCAGAATAAAAATAAGTAATCCCTTTCACAAAGTTTAGTCAAAAATAAATTATGTTAAGTCGCAATAAAGGTTCAGCATAAAATTAAAAAAGCCAGTATTCATCAGTCAAATCTGAAATTTTTGACAAGTGAAATTCATATATTATGTTAAATGTTTTTAAAGAATCATAAAAAATCGCGTTTTGATAGAGAAAGGAAAGATTATTGTTAGCTAATAATTACCCCTTAATAACCACTTTTTAGAATAGTTAATATGATGCGATTGAGTTATGAGAAGATATTTTGTGGTTTTTATCAGCCTTTATACAATTTTTTTACTTTATATGATGTTTTTTGCTTCGGGAAGAGAAGCTTCAGAGGTATCGTATTTACAGATGCGACCGTTTATTACAATCCAGCATTTTTTTACAGATGACGTAGACAGCGAAGCATTTTTAGTCAATATTATAGGAAATGTTTTTGTTTTCAGCCCTTTTGGATGGTTAGGATTATGTGTCAGAAGATTCAACTCTCTGGTACCTATTACAGGATTTTTTTTGGTGGTGATCACCATAATTGAATCAATTCAGTATATTTCCGGAAGAGGTGTTGCAGACATTGATGATGTATTTCTTAATACGTTAGGAATGTGTATAGGATTTATCCTTTTTAAATACGCGACGTGGAAAAATATTGCCAACATCAGGTTTCACTTCGAACTTCTGGAAGACAGAAAGTCACTTAAAACGGCTTAAGTATAACCTTTAAAATTATTTTTTACTATAAAAAAAGCTTGAAATGTAATATCTCAAGCTTTTTTGTTATGTTAAATCAGAAAAATTTTACGAGAAGAAAACTCCCGTTCTGAATCTTTCTTTATTCAGTTTCTTGCTCACTGCCAAGCCCCAAAGTATGAACTCTTTCAGGAAAAGATGGTCTTTCTCATCTGTTTCGGGTCTGAACTCATTAATTAAATCATCCAAAGGGGTGATGAGATTAAGCTGTTTTGTGAAATTTTCGTCCGATGAATTGTCGGTAATTTCAAGAAAACCTTTATCATCCAAAAACCATTCGATAATACTGTCATAAGGCGTTGCAGCATCTTTTTTCTGCAGCTTCTCAATTTTCGGAAACAGTACTCCAAATAAAGTGCGGACTGCGTTGTCGATCAGTAACTCAGCGATGGCTTCAGCACCTTCCTGTTCGCCTTCGTAAACCAATTCCACTTTTCCGGTAATGGCGGGAATAATTCCTACAAAATCGCTCAATCGCACAGATGTTTTTTCATCACCCGTAATCAAAGCTCTTCTTTCAGCCGTACTCAATAAGTTTTCGAAAGCCGTGATGCTCATTCTCGCACTTACGCCACTTTTAGCATCAACATATTCGCTTTCCCTTGCTTCAAAATTAATCTGTTCAAGCAGATCTTTAGCCAATTCAGGAACGTAGACAGTTTCATTCTGACGGTCATCAAGCGAAGATTCATATTTCGTAATCTCTTTTGCCGTCTGAATATTTTCAGGATAATGCGTTAAAATCTGAGAACCAATTCGGTCTTTTAAAGGCGTAACGATACTTCCTCTATTGGTATAATCTTCAGGATTTGCCGTAAATACAAACTGAATATCCAAAGGCATTCTCACCTTAAATCCTCTGATCTGAACATCGCCTTCCTGCAGAATATTAAACAGAGAAACCTGAATTCTTGCCTGAAGATCGGGAAGCTCGTTGATCACAAAAATACTTCTGTTGGCTCTGGGGATCATTCCGAAATGAATCACTCGGTCGTCCGCATAAGACAGTTTTAAATTGGCAGCTTTAATAGGATCTACATCACCAATCAAATCTGCAACTGTAACATCCGGCGTAGCCAGTTTTTCGAAAAATCTTTCATCGCGGTGAAGCCATTCAATGGGTGTGTTGTCGCCTTCAGATTTAATTAACTCTTTAGCAAATCTTGAGATCGGATTTAAGGGATCATCATTGATTTCACTTCCTGCCACGAACGGAATCCATTCGTCTAAAAGTTTGGTCATCATTCTCGCCAATCTGGTTTTCGCCTGACCTCTCAAACCTAAAAGATTGATATTATGTTTGCTTAAAATTGCCTGCTCCAGTTGAGGAATCACAGTATTTTCATATCCGAAAATACCTTCAAAAACATTTTCTTTATTGAGTATTTTCTTTTTTAAATTATCTCTTAATTCATTTTTGATACTTTTTACGGTATAGCCTGATGCTTTTAATTCACCTAAAGTATTTATTTCCGGTTTTGATGTCATCTTTTTAAAATCTGTTTAATATTGAATATTTTTAATGCTCATTCACATAAAAAAAATTAACGAATTCTCTTTTTTCTGTTGGTTTCATAATCTTCAAAAATCATCTGCCCCAAACCATTCAGGCCAGTATAAAAAGCTTTTCCCTGATTGGCTGCAGTAAATTCACTTACAAAATGCTGCAAATAAGGATCCTGAGCGATCATAAAAGTAGTCACCGGAATATGCAAACGCCTCGCCTGAGCCGCCATGTTGTAGCATTTCTGAACTACATATTCATCCAGACCAAATGAATTTTTATAATAAGTTCCGTCTGATTCTCTTATGCAGCTGGGCTTTCCGTCTGTGATCATGAAAATCTGTTTATTGGTATTTCTTTTTCTTCTGAGAATATCCATCGCCAACTGTAATCCCGCAACCGTATTGGTATGATACGGACCGACCTGCAGATATGGAAGCTCCTGAATTTTCACCGGCCACGCATCATCACCGAAAACAATAATATCCAAAGTATCTTTCGGATACCTTGTTGTTATGAGTTCTGCAAGAGCCATAGCCACTTTTTTGGCTGGAGTAATTCGGTCTTCACCATATAGAATCATACTGTGACTGATGTCAATCATCAGCACTGTGCTCATCTGCGACTGATGAATGCTGTCTTCCACAATCAGATCATCCTCAGTCAGATGAAAATCTCCAATTCCGTTATTAATCTGAGCATTTTTAAGACTTTCGGTAATAGATATCTTTTCTACCGGATCACCAAAATTATAATTTCTGAATTCTCCGGTGCTGTCTTCACCTGTTCCGCTTTTATTGGTTTTGTGATTTCCAGTACCACTTTTCGCAAGGTTTCCGAAAATCTGATTAAGCGCCTGCTTGCGGATGTTCTGCTCCATTTTCGCACTTAAACCAATGCCGGTTCCACTACCGTCAGGACGAATTTCTTCTCTGATGTAACCTTTCTTTTTAAGATCTTCAATAAAATCCTCGATGGTGTAATCGGGAGTAGTCAGTTTATATTCGTCATCCAGCATTCTGAGCCAGTCTATGGCTTCGTCAAAATCCCCTGAAGTATGGGTGAGCAGATCTGTAAAGATTTCCAGCAGCCGGTCAAACAACGAAGATTCAGGTGCAGTATAGTTTCCAAATCTGAAACCGCTTACAATTCTTTCTTTCATAAGATAAAGTTACAACATTCAGCATCAGCATTGCGAATGATTTAGTCTATTTAAGTATTTGTTAATAGAAATTAACGGTCTTGTAAAAGCAATGATATACTATTGTTAGAATTAGGCAGCAAGAAAGGTTATAATTTTTCTCAGGAGCTTATTCCTGCTATCCGCTGTATCTTTTTTGTCGTCGGCTCCTGTCGGTCATTTATCTATTCTTTCAAGACAAAAAAGGATGCCGCTTTTATCAGGGCTAGGGAAGCGCGCTAGGAAGAATATTTATTGCTGAGAAGAAAAAGTTCTATGAGTAATGAGTAATGGGTAATGGGTAATGATGGATGATGGATGATTGATGTCGGGTGCTGGGTGATGGGTGATTGATGATGGGTGATGGATGATTGATGATGGATGATGGATGATTGATGATTGATGATTGATGATAGACGCCACAGACATATCATTTTTTTTTAATCAAAAGCACGGTAAAAGCTTTCTGTGAATGGTTTATTGTCTGCCAGCTAAGATTTTGATTCCTGGCAGCAGCCGTATTGTGTATCTTCAATTTTGAATCTTAAATGTTAAATTTGAATTCCGCATCCCGCACTGATGATTGGTGAATGATGAATGATGAATGATATTAGGTGCTGGACTCCACAGATATATCATTTTTTTTTACGATTGTCCGTTTTTGATTATAATCTAAGATCAGCAGTAACTTTGTCATTCCGTAGGAATCTCAACACATTAAAATTTAGCAGCTTAGATTCCATCGGAATGACAATCAAACTTTTAAAAACTAGGTTATTACTAATTAAGGATATTCATTTTTTTTAATCAAAAGCACGGTAAAAGCTCTCTGTGAATGGTTTTATTGTCTGCCAGCTAAGATTTTGATTCCTGGCAGCAGCCGTATCCCGTATCTTCAATTTTGAATATAAAATCCCGAATTTTAAATTCTAAATTTTCAATTTCGCATCCCGCACTGATGAATGATGAATGATATTGGGTGTTGGACGCCACAGACATATCATTTTTTTTAATCAAAAGCACGTTAAAGGCTTTCTGTGGATGGTTTATTGTCTGTCAGCTAAGATTTTGATTTCTGCCAGCAGCTATATCCCGTATCTTCAATGTTGAATATTAAATCCCGAATTATAAATTCTAAATTTTGAATTTCGCATCCCGCACTGATGATTGATGAATGATAAATGATGAATGATATTGGGTGTTGGACGCCACAGATATATCATTTTTTTTAATCAAAAGCGCGGTAAAAGCTTTCTGTAAATGGTTTATTATCTGCCAGCTAAGATTTTGATTCCTGCCAGCAGCTATATCCCGTATCTTCAATTTTGAATACGTACCTCGAATCTTGAATCTTGAATATTAAATTTTGAATTTTGTATCCCGCACCCCGTATCTCGCATCCCGAACCTTGAACCTTGAATATTGAACCTTGAACCTTGAATATTGAATCTTAAATCTTGAATTTCACACCCCGCATCCCGCATCGGGCACCCCGCATCAAAACAAAAAAATCCCCAATCAAATAAATGATTGAGGATTTGAATAAAAAACTGGCGGCGACCTACTCTCCCGCTTTCGCAGTACCATCGGCGCTGGTGGGCTTAACTTCTGTGTTCGGAATGGGAACAGGTGAGCCCCACCGCTAAAACCACCCTAAAGGCTGTATATAACGTAGGGATGTACTGTGGTATAATGTATAAAGTATGTAAGCGTTGTGCTTTACTCTGTACATTGTACTTTCATACATTCTACATAATTTTATCGATAAAAACATTCACAAAGAGAGAACCTGAGCGGCGCGGATTAACGCTGCCAATTAGGCTATAAATCTACGGGTAATTAGTACTACTCGGCTATGCTGTTACCAGCTTTACACCTGTAGCCTATCAACGTGGTCATCTCCCACGACCCTTAAAAGATGTCTCATCTTGAGGCGAGTTTCGCACTTATATGCTTTCAGTGCTTATCTCTTCCAAACGTAGCTACTCAGCGGTGCTCCTGGCGGAACAACTGATACACCAGAGGTTTGTTCAAATCGGTCCTCTCGTACTAGATTCAAGCCCTCTCAAACATCTAACGCCCGCAATAGATAGAGACCGAACTGTCTCACGACGTTCTGAACCCAGCTCGCGTGCCACTTTAATGGGCGAACAGCCCAACCCTTGGGACCTTCTCCAGCCCCAGGATGTGACGAGCCGACATCGAGGTGCCGAACCTCCCCGTCGATATGAGCTCTTGGGGGAGACTAGCCTGTTATCCCCGGAGTACCTTTTATCCTATGAGCGATGGCCCTTCCATACGGAACCACCGGATCACTATGTCCTGCTTTCGCACCTGATCGACTTGTAGGTCTCACAGTCAAGCACCCTTATGCCATTACACTCTACGCACGGTTACCAAGCGTGCTGAGGGTACCTTTGAAAGCCTCCGTTACTCTTTTGGAGGCGACCACCCCAGTCAAACTACCCACCACGCAGTGTCCTTCAATTAAGAAGTTAGGCTCCAAGTAAGTAAAGGGTGGTATTTCAACGTTGACTCCACAAACACTGGCGTGCCTGCTTCATAGTCTCCCACCTATCCTACACATTACTTACTCAAAGTCAATACGAAGTTATAGTAAAGGTTCACAGGGTCTTTTCGTCCCATTGCGGGTACTCGGCATCTTCACCGAGACTACAATTTCACAGAGCTCATGGTTGAGACAGTGCCCAGATCGTTACACCATTCGTGCAGGTCGGAACTTACCCGACAAGGAATTTCGCTACCTTAGGACCGTTATAGTTACGGCCGCCGTTTACTGGGGCTTCAGTCAAACGCTTCGCATTGCTGCTAACGCCCTTCCTTAACCTTCCAGCACCGGGCAGGTGTCAGACCCTATACTGCATCTTTCGATTTTGCAGAGTCCTGTGTTTTTGATAAACAGTCGCCTGGGCCTTTTTACTGCGGCCACCATTGCTGATGGCGTCTCTTCTCCCGAAGTTACGAGACTATTTTGCCTAGTTCCTTAACCATGATTCACTCTAGCACCTTAGGATTCTCTCCTCGACTACCTGTGTCGGTTTATGGTACGGGTTGCTTCACTTCGGCTTTTCTTGGAAGCACTTTCCCTACAGCAACTTCGCCCGAAGGCTAGGTCTTGACTATTCCGTCAGTCTCCAGTAAGTACGGCACTCCGTCCCCTTTTTAGTGTGAGCAAGTATGGGAATATTAACCCATTGTCCATCCACTACCCCTTTCGGGTTCGCGTTAGGTCCCGACTAACCCTCAGCTGATTAGCATGGCTGAGGAAACCTTAGTCTTTCGGTGAGCGGGTTTCTCGCCCGCTTTATCGTTACTTATGCCTACATTTTCTTTTCTGTCCGCTCCACAATACCTCACAGTACTGCTTCGGCGCAAACAGAATGCTCTCCTACCAGATACAGTCCCGTGACTGTAAATCCATAGCTTCGGTAATATGTTTATGCCCGATTATTATCCATGCCGGACCGCTCGACTAGTGAGCTGTTACGCACTCTTTAAATGAATGGCTGCTTCCAAGCCAACATCCTAGCTGTCAATGCAGTCCAACCGCGTTGCTTCAACTTAACATATATTTGGGGACCTTAGCTGTTGGTCTGGGTTCTTTCCCTCTCGGACATGGACCTTAGCACCCATGCCCTCACTGCCGACCATCATTTATTAGCATTCGGAGTTTGTCAGGAATTGGTAGGATTTGACTCCCCCGCATCCAATCAGTAGCTCTACCTCTAATAAACTGTAAATCGACGCTGCACCTAAATGCATTTCGGAGAGTACGAGCTATCTCCCAGTTTGATTGGCCTTTCACCCCTACCCACAGGTCATCCGAAGACTTTTCAACGTCAACCGGTTCGGTCCTCCACTTTGTGTTACCAAAGCTTCAACCTGCCCATGGGTAGATCACAAGGTTTCGCGTCTAATCCTACTAACTATGCGCCCTGTTCAGACTCGCTTTCGCTCCGGCTCCGCACCTGAAGTGCTTAACCTCGCTAGTAAAATTAACTCGTAGGCTCATTATGCAAAAGGCACGCCGTCACCCAACTTGTGGGCTCCGACCGCTTGTAGGCGTACGGTTTCAGGTTCTGTTTCACCCTTCTATTCGAAGTGCTTTTCACCTTTCCTTCACAGTACTTGTTCACTATCGGTCTTTCAGGAGTATTTAGCCTTGGAGGATGGTCCCCCCATATTCAGACAGGATTTCACGTGTCCCGCCCTACTCATTTATCACTTTAATATGCCTTTCATATACGGGGCTATCACCCTCTTTGGCTGTTCTTTCCAGAACATTCTATTAAACATATAAAAGCTTTTGGGCTAATCCGCGTTCGCTCGCCACTACTTACGGAATCTCTTCGATTTCTTTTCCTCAGGGTACTTAGATGTTTCAGTTCTCCTGGTTTGCTCTCCTTGCGGAGTGACATGTCTTCAACATGCCGGGTTGCCCCATTCGGACATCTCGGGATCAATTCGTGTGTGCCAATCCCCCGAGCTTTTCGCAGCTTACCACGTCCTTCTTCGCCTCTGAAAGCCTAGGCATCCGCCATACGCCCTTAACGATTTCTTTCCTAATTTGTTGATTAGTTCAGTATTTTTTAATCAGCATTGCTGCCAATAATATTTTTGTAAACTCAAGCGCTTTTCCGCGCCCGGTTTTCTCTTTGTGATATCTTTACCGTTAATGTCAATGATCTTTTCTCTACTTCTGATCTAATTCGCAAAATATTGTTTTTGGCTCTATCTGCTTTTTAAAATTAAACCATCGGTGATGGTGGAGAATAAGGGAGTCGAACCCTTGACCTCCTGCGTGCAAGGCAGGCGCTCTAGCCAGCTGAGCTAATTCCCCTCTAGTTTGATTTGAGATTTGATATTTGAGATTTGATATTCAGACTTAACGAATTTCAAATTTCAAACCTTCAATTTCAAATCACTTAAATTAGTAGTCTCGGGCAGGCTCGAACTGCCGACCTCTACATTATCAGTGTAGCGCTCTAACCAGCTGAGCTACGAGACTTTGTTATGAGTGATGATTAATGAGTTATAATTGATATTTTCATACCGCATATTTCATTTTCATTCCCAATCTCTTATCCCTTATACTAATTTCTAGTGGGTTTATGTTTTTTATAAGTGATAAATGATGATTGATGTATGATGTTTTATCACTGATCAATTATCTTTTATCATTCATATATATACCAACCAAATAAAAAAACTAAAGCTAAAAAACTTTAAATAAGTACAATGTACTTGCGTACTGTTTTTGTTTAACGTCGAAAGACGCTCTAAAATGAGATGTTCCAGCCGCACCTTCCGGTACGGCTACCTTGTTACGACTTAGCCCTAGTTACCTGTTTTACCCTAGGCAGCTCCTTTTACGGTCACCGACTTCAGGTACCCCAGACTTCCATGGCTTGACGGGCGGTGTGTACAAGGCCCGGGAACGTATTCACCGCGCCATGGCTGATGCGCGATTACTAGCGATTCCAGCTTCATAGAGTCGAGTTGCAGACTCCAATCCGAACTGAGACCGGCTTTCGAGATTCGCATCTTATCGCTAAGTAGCTGCCCTCTGTACCGGCCATTGTATTACGTGTGTGGCCCAAGGCGTAAGGGCCGTGATGATTTGACGTCATCCCCACCTTCCTCTCTACTTGCGTAGGCAGTCTCACTAGAGTCCCCAACTGAATGATGGCAACTAGTGACAGGGGTTGCGCTCGTTGCAGGACTTAACCTAACACCTCACGGCACGAGCTGACGACAACCATGCAGCACCTTGAAAATTGTCCGAAGAAAAGTCTGTTTCCAAACCTGTCAATTCCCATTTAAGCCTTGGTAAGGTTCCTCGCGTATCATCGAATTAAACCACATAATCCACCGCTTGTGCGGGCCCCCGTCAATTCCTTTGAGTTTCATTCTTGCGAACGTACTCCCCAGGTGGCTAACTTATCACTTTCGCTTAGTCTCTGAATCCGAAAACCCAAAAACGAGTTAGCATCGTTTACGGCGTGGACTACCAGGGTATCTAATCCTGTTCGCTCCCCACGCTTTCGTCCATCAGCGTCAGTTAAAACATAGTGACCTGCCTTCGCAATTGGTGTTCTAAGTAATATCTATGCATTTCACCGCTACACTACTTATTCCAGCCACTTCTACTTTACTCAAGACCTGCAGTATCAATGGCAGTTTCACAGTTAAGCTGTGAGATTTCACCACTGACTTACAGATCCGCCTACGGACCCTTTAAACCCAATAAATCCGGATAACGCTTGCACCCTCCGTATTACCGCGGCTGCTGGCACGGAGTTAGCCGGTGCTTATTCATACTGTACCTTCAGCTACCCTCACGAGGGTAGGTTTATCCCAGTATAAAAGAAGTTTACAATCCATAGAACCGTCGTCCTTCACGCGGGATGGCTGGATCAGGCTCTCACCCATTGTCCAATATTCCTCACTGCTGCCTCCCGTAGGAGTCTGGTCCGTGTCTCAGTACCAGTGTGGGGGATCACCCTCTCAGGCCCCCTAAAGATCACTGACTTGGTGAGCCGTTACCTCACCAACTATCTAATCTTGCGCGTGCCCATCTCTATCCGCCGGAGCTTTCAATATTAAATGATGCCACTTAATATATTATGGGATATTAATCTTCCTTTCGAAAGGCTATCTCCCTGATAAAGGCAGGTTGCACACGTGTTCCGCACCCGTACGCCGCTCTCTCTGTCCCGAAAGACAAATACCGCTCGGCTTGCATGTGTTAGGCCTCCCGCTAGCGTTCATCCTGAGCCAGGATCAAACTCTCCATTGTATGTTTGTCTGACTCACTCAAAGTTTCTTAATTACGCTTTAGTTTTTCCTTATTTTTTGGTTGTTATATTGTATCTTCAATGATCTCTTCTCTTCCGCTTTTTAACCGGGCTACTTTTCTGTCAGTTTCGCCCCGCATTTGCGTGTGCAAAAGTAATAAGTTATTTTAACATGACCAAATGTTTTTTCAAGAAATTTTAAAGTTTTTTGACGACCTTAATTTTCTTACCTTTTCACTCAATCTCTAACTTCTGCGCTTCCCCATAATTGGGTCTGCAAATATACAACTGTTTTTTATTCTTGCAAATTTTTCAGCTGATATTTTTTCTGAAGTTTTGTTCTTATCTTTATCCTCCTGCGCTACTTACTTCCTTCCGTTTTCAGTGGTGCAAAAGTAGAAACTTTTAATATCCCCACCAAACTTTTATTCATATTTATTTAACATAATGTCACAACACGCTGGTTAAGTGTGGGAAAAGTTGTGGGAAGATGGGAGATGGAAGATAGGAGATGGAAGTTGGGAGATGGGAGTTTTAGGGGTGCGGGGTTGGAGGGCTTTAGTGGTTGAGTTGGTTAGTGGTTGAATTGGAGAGCCGGAGAGTGAAGGGATGATTGATTTCAGGGTACGGGGTGTGGCAATGTTGTGGCGGGGAGGTTATTGTGGGCGTCTTTGTTGATAGCACTCCTATGGAGTGCGAAGGTTTTGGAATGTTGTTTCTACGCAGATCACACTCCTACGGAGTGCAATGGCGGCAGGTGTGATTTTGATATACGGATTTTTGACAAACATGGTATTCCTGACAGGTGGCGGGCAGGAAGGCTGTGATTTTCTGTGGGTACGGGCGGGACGCCCGCAACAGCGGACAAAAAGATTTGAGATTTGAGATTTGAGATTTGAGATTCGGGGTGCGGGTTATGGATTACGGGCTGCGAAATGAAGGTGACGAGTTGTTTGGGTTTTGAAAATAGAGAGTTTTTGCTGCAGTAATTTTTTTTGTGGGTACGGGCGGAACTCCAAAACGAGCGAGTGGCATTCCTAAAATGTGCTGGTTAGGGAAACTGTCTTTATCTAAGTGGGTACGGGTGGGACGCCCGCACCAGCGGTGAGAGTTTTACTTGATGTTGTTATACTTCGATTCTTAAAAGAGTAATTTTTGCGTGGGAGTAACCACCCCAGTCTAAAATCTGCGATTTTTGACATCCCCTCCAGAGGAGAGGAATGGTTCAATATGGTATTATTATAACGGGAGATTGTTTTTTACTGCTGATGGAAATTTAAGTATTGGAAAACGGGCGATTAAAATTGTGGTTTTAAGTTGTGGATGCGTGATTGGATTGTAAAAAAGTTTAAAAAAGTAAAATTACTGAAATTACGTTATTACTTATTGCTTATTACTTATCAAAATACAGTCGTTCTAAAGAAGCAAAATCGTAACTAGCCCCGATGGAAACGGCATCCTTTTTTGTGGCTGACGGAATGAAATGGAGGCTGCCGCAAAAAAGATATAGTGGACAGCGGGTTCCCGGCTCCTGAAAATTATGTGGAAGGGTTGGAGAGTTGAGAGAGAGAGAGAGAGAGAGAGAGAAAGTGTGGTTTTAGAATTTTCCTACGATATATTTATATGTATAATATCCGATAAGGCAGCCGATGGTGTCTGCGACGATGTCAAGGGTTTCCATGGAGCGGCCGAGGTGCATTTCTTCCTGTAAGATTTCTGTGAGGAAGGCGTAAATGAGTATGATCTGAATGTAGTAGCCGAATTTTATTTTTGGAAAGGACGCAATGAAAAGAAATCCAAGTGCCGCAAAGATGCTCAGGTGCAAAACTTTGTCTATGCCGCTGAACATGAACCAATATTCATGGTTTTCCTGGCCCGGCCTGAGGAGCATAAAAGTAAGAAATGCCCAATAAATGGGCAAAATCTTATTAAATATTGTTCTGAAATTATCCAATGACAGCCTGATATTCTTCTGCAGTGAGCAATTCTGAATGATCTGCGCCTTCGGCAATTTCGAGTTTGATGATCCATCCGTTTCCGTATGGGTCTGTGTTTAGTAATTCCGGCTGGTCTTCTAATTCAGCATTGAACTCGATTACTTTCCCAGCGATTGGAAGGAAAAGATCTGATACTGTTTTTACTGCTTCTACACTTCCGAAAACGGCTTCCCCGTCAAGATCTTCGTCTACGGTGTCTACGTCTACGTAAACGATGTCGCCCAACTCGCCCTGTGCGAAATCTGTAATTCCGATTGTAGCAACGTTTCCTTCAATCCTGATCCATTCGTGGTCTTTGGTGTACTTTAGTTCTGCAGGTGTATTCATTTTTATTTTTTTATACCGACAAATTTAATTTAAAATTGGTAAATGGTCAAAAGAAAATTTCATTTTTGTTGGGTTACTGGGTTGGGGGTTCGGGATGCGGGTTACGGGATTCGCATTTTGGTTTGAGGTTAAGGTTAAGTAAGATAATGATTTCTATTAAAATTTGATTTAACGTAAAGCCATGCAGGGATTTTATATTTTAATTGTTTTCAGAATAAACAGAACCTTACACTTAGCGGGGAAATACAGGCGATACAAATTAATAAATGTATAAGATAAAAAAATCCCTTTCAGTTTTTTTGAAAGGGATTTGCATGATTTAAATTATTTTAGAAACCTCCTGCGTCTCCAAATGTGAAGGTGGCTCTGAGACCTGCTCTTACAGTTGAAAGTGGAAAGGCTGTTGATATTTTATATTTTGAGGTCATCTGCTCGTAGAATACCATAAGGTTCAAATTTTGCGAAACGTTGTAGTCTGCAGATAATTTGATGTTCATCAGGCGCTGCCCTCCGGTTACCTGTGAATCATCCAATAAAATATTCATAATACTGGTGCGGCTGTCCCGAAGTGATATATCTCCTCTGATATTTAAATCTGCTCCTTTATTGTTTCGGCCTCCGCCGCCTGCGTTTCCTAATCTGAAATTTCTTACGATGTAACCAAGACGGACTACATATTCTGTATTCGAATCTTCAGTCAAGGTATGGTTTACAAGACCCAGCAACAACATTCTGTTTCTGTTGTACTGAATTCCAAACTGCATATTGTTTCTCATTGTAACGTCTATTCCTACAAGCGGTGCGAACGATTCTACGTAACCTACCTGTGAGAATGTGAAAGGATTGATGCGGTCTCCATTAATATCGAAGCTTCCCGGATTATTGAAATAATCGATGCTCGACTGTACTCCCGTTGCTGTATAGGTTGCATTGTAGCTGTGAAGAATATCAAACTTGGTGAACTGACCGCTGATTACCGGAATATTTTTCAATCCAGACCACGTGATTCTCCAGTTCGGGAACGGAAGTCCTGATTTTCTTGCGTTGCCAATCTGTTTTGGTGCTTTTCCTTCTACCGCTGCTCGGAATGCAGGAATTAAAACGTACGCGTTGGCAATACTGTATCCTGGAGCATAACCGTCTGCCCCCGGAGTTCCTCCTATCTGTTGCGAAATCGCCTGAGCGTTCTGTCTGATCGCTGCATACACCGCCATGCCATCCTGGAAAGAAGTTTTAACGGTATTCACAGAATTTGAATAACTGATTAAGTCTGTTGCAAAAGTTAGATTTGGATTGGCGTTACCAAAGCCGTCTCTGTAATTGAAACCAGTTTGAGAGAAGTTTCTGTTGTAGGTCTGAATAACATTAAAATCTATCCTCAAATCGTTAAGCGGCATCATCTGAAGATTTGCCCTGAGATCCCTTGTAGACATCCGGACATAAGGATCTACCATTAAATCTGAGGTACTCACCCATCCGTTTTCAATAACCGTTCTTCGGATATCTGCCTGCGAACCAAGAAGGAAACCTACCGTTGGACCACCCAATGTCTGCCCCACCCCGTACCAGTTTGGTGCAGAAATAAGACCTGGAAGTACAGTACCATTATTTTCAGAATAAGTTACATCCAACTGTTTGAATGAGGTCAGGAAAAACGCTGCACCCTGCAATGCCGTTAATTTATTTTTATACTTATACTTTTTATAAGCATATCTTTTTTTCTCCCAGGCTTGTGTGTAAGCAGTATTAAGAGAATCTGTCTCTCTTTTTCTTTTTCCTAAAGTTTCGGTAATTCTTTTAAAATAACTGAACTGACCGAAGAAACGTGGAAGATCTGCCGTTGCATTTGCCTGAATCACGTTGGTATTCTGGCCTATTGATCCTAAACTTCCGTCCGGACTGGCTAACTGCGCAGTAGATCTTGCATTCCAGTTGTATGTGAAACCGTAACCTACCTCAGCATCTATAAATTCTAAGTATGGAAGATACTGGAACGGCAATTTGTAATTCAACTGAACATTGTGTCTGTACAACACCGGTCGTCCTGCACGGAATACGTTTCCGAAAATGGAAGAATTATCCATTGTATTTACATCCACATGATCATTCAAAGTTCTGGTTGCTGAATTGATCTCAAGTTTTAAAGATTTGGTAAAATTAAATCCTAAACCGTACTGCCAGCCAAAATAGAAGTTTCTGTTTTTAATGGCTGCAAAATCATTTCCTGGGTTTCCATTAAGGATTGCTTCGATATTTCTGAATTCAAGTTCGTTGTAATTTCTGTCAATTTCAGTTCTGAAAGATAATCTTGTAGGAATCGGATTAAAATTAAATTCTTTTACCCACTCCAGATATTTATACGATTTTGCGGTATCGCTGATCATCTTGTTGAACGGCTTAACCACCCAAGGTTTAAACTGATAGTTGTAATCTACATACCCTCTCAGATACTGTCTGTAGTTTTTCTTGGTATAAATATCTCTGTAGTGATCGTCGTTGTAAACGGCAGTTATCGAGATATTTTCCACGTCATAGAATTTAGGCTTTCTGTCTGGATTTACTCTTTCCTTATGCATGTTAACTACACCCAGACTTCTCTGCTGCGTGTAAGTACGTGCCACTTTCTTAAGCTCTTCCTTATTGGCCG
Organism: Chryseobacterium foetidum; assembly: GCF_025457425.1. NCBI lineage: Bacteria > Pseudomonadati > Bacteroidota > Flavobacteriia > Flavobacteriales > Weeksellaceae > Chryseobacterium > Chryseobacterium foetidum. The sequence goes on along the minus strand of NZ_JAMXIA010000001.1, from coordinate 2,668,059 downwards.
CTTTGCTGAATTCCACATCGGTATCCAGAGGATTATACTTTGGATCTTCGATGGTTTGTGAATAGGAATAATTAACAGGGATTTTAATTCCTGTCTTTTCAGGTAAGAATTTATCTGCGTTGATAGCCGTATTGATGCTGAATGCAGATTGTGCCGCCTGACTTCTTTCGGCAGGTTTAGAATCTATATTTCCGAAACCTACTGATGAATAAGATGCGCTCGTGTTCACAGTTGCAAAATCTCCAAGGTTGAAATTTAAACTTGCATTTCCTGCGTAACCGCCATCATTTTCGATTTCAGAAAGACGGATTTCGTTTACCCAAAGAACTCTGGTGATTGAAGAACTTCCCCGGTCCGGAGCGTTTCTTATCCCTACCATAATTGTGGTAATGTTTCCTAAGCTAGGACGTCCCTTGATGTAGATTTTTTTATTGGCATCCCCAAATTGATTATCTTCTCTTCTTTCGGTAATACCAGTTGGAAAATTACGGTCTCTTCTTATTTTAGCATCTACAAAATCCTGAATATTGAAATCTACTTCATTCTCGAAAGGCCAGATTTCCATTGGAGTTGTCGCTGTTCTCGGCGTAATTTTTAATGATGACTCATACTCATAATAGTTATCTGAATTATCACTACCGAAACGGATGAAGAATTTTGTCTTTGGATCGATCTGTCCGATATTCACATCTCTGTTTGTAGGATCCTGCGCATGTACAAAAAGTCTCAACTTCTTGTATCTTCTCATATCTATTGCAGTATTTTTGAAAACACCTTTTGCATCGTTTGCCAGCAAATTTTCAGCTTTCAAATACAAAGAAGATTCATTTTGTCTCTGAGCACCGGCATTTCCACTTAAAACCTGTCTGTCGATTCCCGGAGGCAATACATATGGAGGCTGATTCAGTGCATTTTCTTCAATATTTACGCTACCTACTTCAAAATTATTATTATCGACAACAATAGAACCCTCGTTAGTTGCTGGATCCGGTGTCACAGGCGGAGTTCCGTCAGTAAATTTAGCAATGTTTTTAGGATATCTTCTCCAGTCTGACCTTACCAAATCCATGGTACCAAATCTTAATGTAGACACGTTATCAAAGCCGGTAAGAAGCATTCTTGCGAAGCGGACATTATTTAAGATTGATTCATCTTTGTTTCCACCTGCATTGGGATCATCTAATTTATTAACCGGAATTCTGAAGAGATACCATTTCACATCATCGGTCTGACCATTTTGGAAAGTCGCCTGAACCGTTTTAACATCAACAATATTATTCTGGCCTAAAGTTAAACTTGCCTGATCAAGGTTTACAACATATTCATTATAGTTTTCACTTTGATCTAAATTGTAATCTCTGTTGATATCTTCCGCATCCGGAGTTTGAGAAGCTACTTCTAGAGAATTGCTCTGTGAGTTTCCTTCCGGTCCTCTGAAATATTTGTAACGCTGAACCAGTGAAGAAGCTAAATTTCCTGTAAATCTTGTAGAAAGATAAAACACAAAATCATCAACCGCAGGGTCAGCTAAATTGGTAACAGGGTTCACAAATGTATTCCCGAAACGTGCCGCCTCCTGATCTGAACTCAAACCGTCATACCCTAAATCCTGAGCAGTTCTGTCTGTACCTTCAGTAGAGAAGGCATACAAAATCGGAGGTTGTTTTGGCTGAATACCCCAGTTTGAATTGGTTGTAGTAGACGGAGCCGATGGTACCGGAAGACCGTTTTCGTACTGCATCAAACCATCTTTGAGAATATCTTCGGAAACGTTTCCTAAATGTAGCAACAGTTTAGGTGAACCTCCCGGCTGACTCAAAGGTCTGTTATCGGCATACGGATCCATCATCCAGAATTCAACATATTCAATATTGGAATTGATGAAGTTGGAAACACTGATCGGACGCATAATCCCCGCCCATCTCTGCTGAGTAGTTTCTGTATTTGGGTTGACGTTGTAAGGTCCTTTTTCGTTTGGATAGTAAGACACGTCAAAAGTATTTGTAAATGTCTGCTCACCGGCTACGAAGTCTCTGTTGTTGAAAATCTCAGAAAACTGAACTCTTCTCGAAGCGTGATTGGAAACTGACTGTGCCGTGATTCCTTCAGGAGGTCTTCCACCCACGCCCCAGAATCTCGGGTCGATGTTGTACCAGGAAAGTAAACCTCTTCCGTAACCATTTGTAATATCATTATTTGCTCCGGCACCGTTGAAAAGTGGGTTACCCTGATTCTTTTCAGGTTTTGAAGCCAAGCTCCATGCGGTAGGTTCTTTTAAAGAAATCTTTGAAGTCGTCTGTTCAAAATCATCGATGTAAGACTGATCATTTGTTCCTTTATTGATGCCCGGAAGTAGATAAGCACCTTCCATTCTGAAATTCAGATTTGACGGAGCTTCAGTATTAATTCCAGGGATTTTATCTGTTAATCTCGTCAAAAACGGCAGCTGATTGTTGTACAACATGTTGATACCTGCCATCGTGTTGTTCACTGCTTCCTGACCGTAATTTACCTTTTGAGTAAGAGGAGATTCTGAATAATTGACAACCGTTCCGCCAAAAATAAAGTTTTCGCTGACTCTTCTTTCTAAATTTAAGCCTAAAAACCGTTTTCGCTGTGTATTGAAAGTAAGTTGATTTTCAAGTGAAATATTAATGGCCTGACCTGATTGTTTCACATTTTCATTGATGATTGTCACCGATCCCAACATATAATCTACGGTATAATCTACACCTTCTGTCAACTGAACTCCGTTCGCTGAAACTTTTACTGAACCTTGCGGAACGTTTACCGCACCAAGAGATATTCCCTGTCCCTGAGCTCCTTTATATCTCCCTTCCAAAGTATATCGCTGGGCAAGATTGCTGGCACTCGCCACCTGCTTTTGCTGAGAATACAGATCTGAAAATACATACTGTGGATCATTTGTTCCTAAAACCGACTGCATGTGACTACCGAAAGGCTGCGCTTTGGTGAAAATCAGTTTTCCAAACTCTTTTCTTACCGTGATTCCTTCTGCAAAATCGAAAATCCCGTCACCCAAAGTACCGCTGCTTGATTGTAAATCGCCATTCAGGTTGAGCCTGTCCCAGTTTAATAATTTTAACAAATTAATGTCTGCCACATTTGTTCCCGGCAAGTAATTTACTTTACCACCAGTTTTTGGATCACGGTAAAGGACATTTAATATAAATCCGTCCTGTTCAATTTGACCCGCATCCAAGGCATAGATGTTTTTCATCATCAGCTGCCACATTGGAGATGTAGTTTTTACGGTAGTATTTGGCTTTAATAATTTTGTAATCAAAACCGGACTTTCCTCAGAGAATTCCCCGACTTTATACACCTGATTGGTACCATTCACAGTGTATGAATATGATACGGCTAAAAGCTGTTGGTCATTTAATTTCTGATTTAATGAAATATATCCCAACTGCGGATGAAATGAATATTCGTTGGTGGTTAATCTTCTTGCTTTTCTGTTGTAGATAAACTGTTCGCCGTCAGTATAGGCTTCCGTTCCACCTGCAGAATTCGGAAGAACCTGGCCATTAACTGTACTGTAAGTCTGATCCGGATTTCTAATACCGGCACCTAGCGAAGTTACAGCACTGTAGATATTGTTCTGGCTGTTATCAGGCAAACCGGAAGGTCCATCTCCCAAATCTCTTATCCCTACAATACTTTTCTGATAAGCTAAATTTGAGTTTCCCTGATCCAAAACCCAGACTTCCATTCTTGAAATGTTGATTCTTGAGTTGATCTGAGGATAATTTAATAGAGCATTATCATAATTATTAAGGAAGTAATGACCGATATAGTAATGCTGATTGTCTTCGTAATCGATGGCGTTTATTTTAAACGTATTCATCACACCGCCGCCCTGAACAACAATATTTCTTGCCTCACCTTGTTGCTGAGACATCACAACTGTTCCAAATGTTTTACCCAGCTGAAATTCCGATTTTATCCCAAAAAGCGATTCCGAACCACGAATCAGACTGGTGGAAAGTGGCATATTGACATTACCGAATTCTATTCTTTTGATGATTTTATCTTCACCTCCGGCACTTGGTTTGTTGACATCATTCAAGCCTTTGGTCTGAAGATCCTTCCAGGTTCCTTTGGATTGCCACACGAGATTCATCCTGTTTTCGAATGCAAAACCACTTTGGGTATCGTAATTGGCTTTCAATTGAAGGTTTTCACCCACTTTTCCAATTAATCCCAACTGAATTCTCTGGTCGATATCGAAAGTAAAACTCGTTCTGTTTTGAGGTAAAATTAAAGGATTATCAATTTTCTGATACAATCCGGCAAAGTCAAAAGAAGCATATCCTGAAGGGATGATCTCAATTTTATTGCTTCCGAACATCGTTTCGAAAAGCCTGTTGTTGATGGTTAAAGATGGAATTAAACCTAATCTCTCTGCCTCCGCTTTATCTTTACGGAACATCAGACTGTATCGGTTTGATTTGTCTTTGTAATATTCCTTTGCCTGTTGGGCATCCATGAATTCTTTGTAATCCTGAGGCGACATTGCAACGTATGGCCCGGTAATGGTATTGCCTACCTTAGGATAGACGAAATACATTCCGGTTTTGATGTCGTAATAGGCTTCGTAGTAGGTAGGATCTTCTACCTGCCAGTCTTTTTTAATGGTAAATCCTGTAGGTTCCTGCTGTGCAAATGCACTGCCCGAAACGAACAGGAAAAATAAGACCGAAAATATATTGAGAAAACTAATCTTTTTCACCAACCCTTAAATATTTTTTAAAATTTGCTTTACGAGTTCTTCCGTTGTGATGTCTGCATTCTGCTTGATCATGCGGTCTGCGATCTTCTCGCTCATCCTTTTTGGAATTCCCAAAACTTCTAATGCTGATAACGCATCTTCCTTGGTTTTATTATTCACTACAGCCGAAATCTCTTCGCCTTCAACCTTGAATTTCTGCACTTTATCTTTGAGGTCTACGATGATTCTTTCAGCAGTTTTTGCCCCGATACCTTTGGCTTTCTGGATCAAAGCACTGTTGGCAGACAAGATTGCTGTTGCGATTTCTTCAAGATTTAAAGTAGATAAAAGAATGAGTGCTGAAACGGCTCCTACCCCATTCACGCTGATCAGGAGATTAAACATTTCCTTCTCTAAACGGGTATGGAAACCAAAGAGCAAATGGGCATCCTCACGGATAATCTGCTGAATAAAAAGGAAAGATTCTTTGTTGAAAACCAGCTTTTGGGAGGTCATCAAACTAATACCGACGTAGTAGCCAACACCGCCCACATTGATTACGGCATAAGTGGGACTAAGCTCCTGAACGGTTCCCTGTAAAGAAAATATCATTATCAATTTTTATAACTCCCAAATATAGTAAATTAAACTAAGTAATACTTTCATCTAGGAAAGGAATGATTTTATTTGTTTTCGTTATTAAATTTTTCTTTTAAAACGTTAAAAATTAACGAATATGAAAATTCCTGAAGAAATTTGAATGATTAATTATCAAGATATATTTTGAACGTATGGATTTTGTATATTTGTACGTATAAAAATACATTATGGATTCAAAATTAACCTTAAAATTGAACGAAAACGTAATCGAACGCGCTAAAAAATATGCTTTAAGTAATGAAATCAGTTTATCCAGGCTTGTAGAAAACTACCTCAGCTCTCTAACAAGTGAGCAAAATGATGAAGTAGAAATTTCGCCATTTGTGAAAAGTATTTCTTCCGGAAAAAGTATTCCTCTGGATGTAGAAAAATCTTCATCCAGACATGATTATTTTGATCAAAAATATAAATAATGAAAATATTTTTAGATACAAATATCGTAGTGGATTTTCTTGGCGAAAGAGCTGAATTTTATTTGCCGGCAGCAAAAATCATGACTTTGGGAGATCAGAAGAAAATCAAAATTTACACTTCTTCAAATACTGTTTCAACTGCATATTATCTTATTTCAAAATACGAAAATTCTAAAACTGCTATGGAAAAAATCAGAAAGTTTAAACTTTTATGTTCTATTGCTATAATGGACGATGACGTGGTTGAAAAAGCGATGAATTCAGACTTCAAAGATTTTGAAGATGCAATGCAATATTTCAGTGCTGTCGCTACAGAATGTGATTTTATCATCACCAGAAATGAAAAAGATTTTAAAAACGCCCTGATTCCTGTGATGAATGCGGAGAGTTTTCTGCATTCAATTAAATAAGTTTCAAAAAAAATCAAAATAAACTCAAAAATTAAAATACTTTGAAAACAAAAAGGCGAACCGAATTCTACAAATTCCGTTCGCCTTTTTTATTATGCTTTATTGACAGGATTTCATCCTAATCTTTGCTAAATCGTCCCTTTGGGACTTTTAAATGACCTTTATTTTTTGCCTTCTCTTCTCTGTGCATCCAAAACTGCAACTGTCGCCAGATTCACAATCTCATCTACACTTGAACGCATTTGTAAAACGTGAACAGGTTGTTTCAGTCCCATCAGGATTGGTCCAATCACCTGTGCCACCTTCATTCCTCTGATAATTTTATATGAAAGGTTTGCAGATTCAAGATTCGGGAAAATAAACGTGTTTGCCGGAGTTGTTCCTAATTTCGAGAACGGATAATCACTTAAATGATCAGAATTCATCGCAAAATCAGGCTGAATTTCTCCATCAACAATCATTTTCGGGAATTTTTCATGAAGAATGCTTACCGCTTTTGCTACTTTTTTGGAAGTATCTGAAATCGCTGCGAAGTTTTCAAAACCTAACATCGCAATTCTCGGTTCGATAGCGAAAGATTTCACGGTGTGCTCTGCCATTTTAGCAATATTCACCAAATCTTCAGCGGTAGGATTTTGATTGATCGACGTATCTGCGAAGAAAATAGGTTTCTTTTCAGACAGAATCATCATCATTGCCGCCACTTTTTCTACCCCTTTTTCTTTTTCAATAACTTCCAAAACAGGTCTTAAAGTTGATACGTAGTTTTTAGAAAAACCAATAATCAAACCATCTGTATCTCCGTGTTTCAGCATCAAAGGGCCGAAATAATCTCTCTGGCGAACGTATCTTTTTGCCTTGTATTCGTTCATCCCTTTTCTCTGACGGAGTTTCCAGAGAGTTTCTCTGTATTTTCTTCTGTTTTCTTTCTGGTCGTCGTCGCTCGGATCGATAATCGGAACATCAATATTGATTCCGAAACGCTCCATCTGCTCTTTGACGTATTTTTTATCTCCTAAAAGAATCGGGTAAGCAATTCCTTCTTCGTATAAAATCTGAGCAGCCTTCAGAACATTGTATTCCTCAGCATTTCCTAAAGTAATTCTCTTCGGATTCGCTTTTGCGCGGTTCTGCATCATTCTCACCAACTTCTCATCTCTTCCCATTCTGTCGAGAAGCTGAGTTTCATATTCTTCAAAATCGGTGATGGTTTTTCTGGCAATTCCGCTGTCAATCGCTGCTTTAGCAACAGCACTTGAAACCTTGGTAATCAATCTGTTATCGAATGGTTTTGGAATAAAATATTCTCTTCCAAACTGCAAATTCTGAACGTTGTAAGCCAAAATTACCGCTTCAGGAACGGGTTCTTTCGCCAAATCAGCAATTGCATGAACAGCAGCCAGCTTCATTTCTTCATTAATTCCTTTAGCCTGAACATCTAAAGCACCACGGAAAATATACGGGAAACCTAAAACATTGTTCACCTGATTAGGATAATCACTTCTTCCTGTTGCCATGATCACGTCTTTTCTGGTAGAAAGTGCCAGATCATAAGCAATTTCAGGATCAGGATTGGATAATGCGAAAACAATCGGGTTCTCATTCATGCTCAACAACATTTCCGGTGTCATCACATTTCCTTTAGACAAACCAATGAAAACATCTGAACCTTTACAGGCATCTTCCAAAGTTTCGATATCCGTCTGAGCAATAAAATCTAATTTTTCAGGCGTCAGGTTTTCTCTTTTGTGATTGATAACGCCTTTACTGTCACACATCAACACATTTTCTCTCTTTAAACCAAGAGAAATATATAGATTGGTACAGGCAACAGCCGCAGCTCCTGCTCCGTTGACCACCATTTTCACCTCATCGATATTCTTGTTGGCAATCTGAAGTGAATTGATTAATGCAGCCGCAGAAATAATTGCTGTTCCGTGCTGATCATCATGCATCAACGGAATATCCAGTTCTTCCTTTAATTTCTGTTCGATATAAAAAGCTTCAGGAGCTTTGATATCTTCAAGGTTAATTCCTCCAAAAGTCGGGGCGATACCTTTTACAATTTGAATAAATTTGTCGGGATCTTTTTCGTCAATTTCAATATCAAAAACATTGATGTCTGCGAAAATTTTAAATAAAAGCCCCTTCCCTTCCATCACAGGTTTTGAAGCCTCAGCACCGATGTCACCCAAACCAAGAACAGCTGTTCCGTTTGAAATTACGGCGACCAAATTTCCTTTTCCTGTGTAATCGTAAACTGTTTCAGGGTTTTTCTCAATCTCAAGACATGGAATTGCCACTCCAGGCGAGTATGCCAAAGACAAATCTCTCTGCGATGAGTGAGGTTTTGAAGGAATAACTTCAATTTTTCCCTTTGGTTCAGCTTTATGATAATCTAACGCGGCCTGATTAAAATTTTTCTCGTCGCGATGAGTTTTATTTGACATAAAATTTTATTTTTTTATTTAACATTTACCAAATTGGAATTCGAAATGTTCTTTTGTCTTAAAACAAAAGAACCAAAAGTTCAAGACTGGATTTCTACGCTAAAATTTTAAAAACTTCCTAAAATTTCCAAACTCGGGCGGAAACATGTAATCTGATTTTATTTACAATTTCTGCCGCCACTCAAACAATGGAAATTTCTTTACGGAATTTTTTAAAATTTCTTAACGCTTCGAACTACTAAGTCATTTTAGAGATGTTCTGCATGAAATTAGATGCACTAACCAGTCCAATTCGATATTAATTTACCATTTTCTTTAATGCCTTACTATTAGTCTTACAATATATATTGAATGTGGTAGTTGACCAAACTCTCAATAGGTTTCTGTACAACGTGACCTACATTTAATCCGAGCTCTGCAGCTGCGGAACGCAAAATATCTTCGTAATAGTAAGCGATGGAGCCGATGAAATTGATCTCGGCATTTTTTGATTCTTCATAAGGAAGAACCTGATAATCGAAGAAATTTTTCATCTCTTCCAAAACCATATTCTGGAAATAAGGATGGTCTTTTCTTTCGACAACAAATTTATTGAAATCTGCCAGATAGGCATTTGGTCTTGTTTTGTGATACATATTTTGCAATGCTTCATCAATTGTCAAACCGTATAAATTCTGGAATTCTGAATGTAAATCCTGAGGAAGTTTCTGCATAAAGAATCTTCGCACCAGCTGTTTTCCGATGGCACTTCCGCTTCCTTCGTCGCCCATAAGATAGCCCAATGAAGGAAGTTTAATATTTAAATTTTCTCCGTCGAAATAACACGAGTTGGAACCTGTACCCAAAATGCAGACAATCGTCGGTTTACCGTCGTAAGCAGCGTAAGCAGCGGCATAGAGATCTTCTTTCACAGCAATCTTTGCGTTGGTAAAAACTTTACCAATTTCCTGCTCTATGGTTTCACAGTTTTGCCTTACACCACAGCCGGAACCGTAGAAAAATATTCTGGTAATTGAATTTTTCACAGATGTTAAACTGTGATTCTTTTCAATCTCAGGTACGATGAGTTCTTTGCTGATAAAATTGGGGTTGAAACCAATCGTTTCGGTCTTTAAAAAAACATTTTTGAAGTCATCGAGGATTACCCAGTCTGATTTAGTGGAACCACTGTCAACAATAGCAACCATATTTTACAATTTCATTTAAAGGTGCTAAAATATGAATTTATCTTGAAAAAGCAGGGGTAAAGCACGATGACTTTATTCACAAAAACTAGGATTGCACCTCATTCTGTGAAGTGTTGTACTGATGCAGCCAATCTTCAATTTCATCTTCCAGATAAGAAGTCTGCAGGATCATGGCATCAAGAAAATCATCCGGTACAGGCTCGCCTTCAGAGTTTTCGAGATTCCAAAGATCGTCAGACATATTTTCGTATTCTGTGTACACTCTCTTGAAGCGGGAGTTCTGTCTCTCCAGATCTTCAATTTTCTTTTGCTGAAGCTGAAATTTTCTGTATTTGTTTTGACGTTCCATACAAATATATTATTGATTGATGTGAATATAATTTAGTGAATTAAGCTGTAAACAAGCACTACAAGATAGAAAAAACTCCAATCCCAAAAGATTGAAAATTAAATTATTATCAGGTATCGATTCTTCAGTTCTGAAAATTAAATTTAGAAATAATTTTCAATGGAGAAAAAAAATTAACATCTTTTTTTAGTGTTTAACATATAGTTATAACTTTGCAGCAATTGATCAATTTGATGAAAGATATCCTCATTAGGCAGAAACAGGTACTTTTCTTTATCATTGCCGGCGGCTTGAGTGCCATGGTAGAGATTGGAAGTTTTAAGATTTTCAGTTCATATCTTCCCCAACTCCTCGCAGAAGAGAAAAATTTCCATGGAATACATTTTCCGTTAAGTAATATTTTCTCGACTTCATGCGGAATCATCACAAACTATTTCCTGAGCATCTGGTTTGTTTTTGAGCGCGGAAAGCATTCCAAGAAAAGAGAATTCGTTTATTTTATGGTGGTATCTGTCATTTCCACGATATTCAGTCTTATTTTCTTCCAGATTTTCTACAGTTTTGTATTTAAAGATAATATCGATTTGATTGTGTACACTTTAAGTCCGGAAATTTTAAGTAAAATATCTGCGATTCTTTTGGTATCAATTTTAAATTATTCAGTAAAGAAAAAAGTAATATTTAATGGGTAACTTAAAAAAGATCCTCAACTATCTGTGGCGGGGCTGGCTGATTATTCTGGCATTTGTACTAACCATCATTTTCGGTATTCCCGTTTACATACTTTCTTATAATAAGAAACATTATAAATATGCCTACAAATTTATCCGTTTCTGGTGCTATGGAATTTTCTATGGAATGGGTCTCCGCTACGAACTTATCAACCTGACCGACAAAAAAATCGACAGAAACCAGCAATATGTTGTGATTTCAAATCACACTTCGATTATGGATATTATGCTGCCGTGCATTTTATTTCCCAACCATCCCCTTTGTTATGTTGGTAAAAAAGAGCTTGAAAAAATTCCGATTTTCGGAACAATTTACAGGAGAATCTGCGTGATGGTAGACCGTGGAAGTGCCAGAAGCCGTGCAGATGTTTACCGAAGATGTGCTGAAAAAATGGAGGAAGGCAACAGCATCGTCATTTTTCCCGAAGGCGGAGTTCCTGATGATACTTCTGTTGTTTTGGATGAATTTAAAGATGGTGCATTCACTCTTTCATCAAAACACAATTCACCGATTTCTGTTTTGACATTTGTAGGTTTAAAGGAAATGTTTCCATTCGACAATTCAAAAGGACATCCGGGAAAAGTAAAAGTTTATTTTAATGATATCCTTGAACCGAACGCTTCTCCCAAAGAATTAAAATTGTCTGCTTTTGAGACAATAAAAAAAACACTCGCAGAATACAGTTAATTGCATAAATAAATTATATTTGTGTAATTAAAAATTCAAAATGGATTCAAACCCGCAACAGACCAAATGGTCTCAATTTCTCTCACTCATTGTAGTATTCTTTTTCTGGGGCTTTGTAGCCGCAAGTAATGATATCCTTATTCCGGTATTTAAAAAGTGGTTTGTGCTTTCACAGGTGCAGAGCCAGTTGGTGGCCTGGGCATTTTACGTAGCTTACTTTGTTGGATCAGTGATATTTTTCCTTGTTTCCATTAAAAGTGATATCCTTCAGAAATTCGGTTATAAAAAGACGCTGGCAGTAGGGCTCGTACTTTCAGCCTTAGGTGCATTTTTATTTGTACCCGCTGCGGCATCAGCTAATTTCTGGTTTTTCCTTACAGCTTTGTTCATCGTAGGACTTGGTTTCTCAGTTCAGCAGATTGTTGCCAATCCATTAGCGATTAAAATGGGAAGCCCACAGACAGGAGCGCACCGTCTGACACTTGCCGGAGGAATCAACTCTTTGGGAACGACGATTGGGCCAATTCTTGTTGGTATCGCGCTTTTCGGAATGGGTAACGACAAAGAAACCGCAACTTCTGACAAAGAACTTTCTAAAATTGAAATCGTTAAAAACGAGTACATCACACACAGAGATGAACTTGTAAAAAATATTGTATCTCTTAAGCAGGATTCAAAAGATGATCCCACAACTGTAGCAACAGCAGTGAATACCGTTCAGCAGAATGTAAATGCTTTAGATACAGAAATCAATCAGTTGAATAACATTACCACAGCAAGCGATCTGCAGGTAAATGAATTTTCTGATAAACTGGGTAAAATCAAAGAAAAAACTTCTGCAATCAACTATCCTATTGAATTTGTGAAGGAAAATCTGAAACTGGTAAAAGGCCCGTTCATCGTTTTAGGTATTGCTTTTATTTTGGTGGCTGTATTTATGCTTTTCTCTAAAATTGAAGATCCGGCGAAGGAAGAAGAAGAAAATATTGAAGAAGGAAGTGCCAAATTCAGCATCTTTAATTATCCACAATTGTATCTGGGAATGCTTGCCATCTTCATTTACGTTGGTGTTGAAGTTTCTATTATATCAAATCTTCCTGCTTTACTTCATACTAAAGAATTCGGTGGCGTTTTGGAACACAACATTGCACCATTCGTTTCTCTTTACTGGGGAAGTTTAATGATCGGAAGATGGAACGGAAGTATCAATGTTTTTAATATTTCTAAAACAACAGTAAATATTTTGAAATTTGTAGTTCCTTTTGTTGCTTTTGCCATCATTATCGGAGCCAATACATTAAGCGGTAAAGATGTTTCAGCATTCTACATCTACGGATTCTGGATCCTAGCTTTCATTGTAATGAGTTTCCTGGGCGGAAAAAATGCAGGCAAAACGCTGATGATTTTCGGGATTGCAGGTGTTTTAATGATGCTTATCGGATTGGTTTATCCGGATAAAGAAATGGCGAAATATTTCTTCATCTCCGGCGGATTGTTCTGTTCGATCATGTGGCCGTCAATTTTTGACCTTGCCATCGCAGGATTGGGTAAAAACACAGGTAAGGCATCGTCTTTCCTTGTGATGATGATTTTGGGTGGTGGTATCATCCCATTGCTTCAAGGTTACATTTGTGACTTCGACAAAGTAAGCAAAGAAGGAATTTTCGGAATTACATGGACGCATTTCTCCTACGTAATTCCTGTTTTATGTTTTGTTTATCTCGCATTCTACGGATTTATCACTCCGAAGATTCTGAAGAAACAAGGCATTGTAATGGGCGAATCTGAATCTCATGGACACTAAAAATGTTCCGTTCATAAAGAAAAAAAGATTTTGGGCAGGTATTTTACTTGCCCAATTTGTTTTGTTTTACATCTTCTCAAAATCTGAATACTGGATTAATTTTTTCGATAAATTTTACGACGTCCAGAAGAATTTTCACATCAGAATTTTCAGCTGGATTCCTTTTTCGGCAGGCGACTTTTTTTATATTCTGATTGGCGTTTTTCTATTCATTCAAATCATCAATATCTTTAGAAAAACCAGACGAAAGAGAGCGTTATTCAGTACTTTGATCTTTTTAAATATCATCTATTTCACTTATCAGATCTTTTGGGGAATGATGTATTTCCAAACGCCGATAATTAAAAAACTGTCTTCTCAGGAAAAACCAAATATCCAAAAAGCAAAAATTTTAGCATTAAAATACCTTAAAAAAGCAGGTGAAAGCCGAAAATTGGTTTCCGAGGATAGAAACGGGGTTTTCATTATCAAAAACAGGGATGCTTTGATAGAGGAAATTATCCGTCAACAAAAGTTCTTACCGGAAAAGATCAGTTCCAAAGTGCCTTTGACTCAAATTTCAGTTAAAGAGAGCACCTTCAGCGGTGTGATGAGCTATACCGGAATTTCAGGATATTACAATCCTTTTACTGCCGAGAGTCAGTTCAATTCAAACCTTCCCCATTCAATAATTCCATTTACGATTGCCCACGAAACTTCTCATCAGTTGGGGTTTGCACGGGAGCAGGAAGCAAATTTCGCAGCCTATCTTGTGGGCATCAACTCAAAAAATCCTGAACTTCGCTACAGTGCAGAATATTTTACGCTGAAAAGTCTTCTGCGGTACATTTATCTGGAAGATGAAGCTTTTGCCGAAAATCTTATCAAGCAATATTCTTCAGCAATGAAAAGAGACCGTGCCTATGAAAGAAATTTCATGATAAGACACGAAGGCCGGCTTGAAGATTTTTTTGGTTTCACCAACAATCTTTTCCTGAAAAGCAACAGGCAGGAAGGTTCTGTTACCTATTCTTACTTTGTAAATCTCCTTCTGAATTATGAAAAATAAAAAAGAATCGTATCAGGCGATACGATTCTAAAAACACAAATGATGAAAAAAAATTTATTACCTTGACTTGTTCCCTCATTCAAGGTGATGTAAAAGTACAACAATAATTTAATTGCCAAAATACTTCCACCCTTTTTTTACAAATTTTAGTACAACTTTAACAATTCTACGGTCGTAATATACGGATTATCACAACAATAAGAATTAACAGTACATTAATAAAACGCCAATAATATTGTAACAATTGCTTAAAATCGACGTACATTGCTTCATTAGGAAAAGGTATTTCATTAATTAATTAAAGATACAATCAGGTTTAAATATCAGCATTAGTGTTAAATTTAGTTAAAAGAGTGATATATCAACGGTAGTTTTAAGTCAAAGCACTCATCAAATCACCATCAATTCTACATTTTCCAACATTTGAATATTATTTTAAATTGAAAATTTCCGATAAATCTAAATTATATGATCGAAAATTTTCAATTCCCCTTTTCTTATCGGGATTAGGATTTTTATATTTAATGAAAAGTCTAAAGAAATTCTAACATCAGAAACTTAGATAAATCTAAGATTAAAAACAATTTATTGCCTCCTGAAAATATACTCTGTTGATTTTTTATAGAAAACCGACAGTGCAGGATAATTTTTCAGCATAATACTGTTAGTTTGCAAAATAAAGTTTTACCAGAAGGGACATTTTTCCTTTCAACTAAATATGTTTATTAATATGAAAAAACTCACGCTTCTACTCATAGCATTTCTGTTTTCAATACCGCTTTCCGCGCAATATAAACCGTGGACCTCCGCAAAACAACCTTTAAAGGAAATCAAAGCTTTAAAAAAACAGATTAAAGCTCCAAAATTCAGAAAAGCAGATTATCTGATAACAGATTTCGGTGCAGTTGGTGATGGAAAAACAAAAAATACAGAAGCTTTCAAAAAGGCCATTGAAAAATGCAGCGCAGAAGGTGGTGGAAGAGTTGTTGTTCCGAATGGCGTTTTCTTAACGGGTGCCATTTATCTGGAATCTAATGTGAATCTGCATCTGACAGACGGTTCAACGATTTTGTTCAGTCAGGACAGCAACGACTACCCTATCGTTTTCACCCGTTGGGAAGGTATGGAATGTATGAATTATTCATCATTAATTTACGCTTATGAGGAAGAAAATATCGCCGTAACCGGAAAAGGTACTTTGGATGGAAATTCAGATTTGGATAACTGGTGGTTTTGGTGCGGTGCTACAAAATATGGCTACAACGCATCCCGTCCGGGAAGACAAAACCCTGCAAGAGCGAAACTTCACGAATATATGGCCAACAGAACGCCTGCGAGAGAAAGAATTTTTGGGGACGGATGGTATTTAAGACCGAATTTCGTACAGCCTTACAAGTCTAAAAACTTTTATATGGCGGATGTTTTGGTGAAAAATTCTCCAATGTGGAATCTGAATCCTGTTTTGTGTGAAAACGTTTTGATTGAAAGAGTAAAAGTGATCAGTCACGGACCAAACAACGACGGTTTTGACCCTGAAGCGTGTAAAAATGTCTGGATTAAAGATTCCTATTTCGACACAGGAGACGACTGTATCGCCATCAAATCCGGAAGAGACGAAGACGGAAGAGACATCGGAAGACCTGCCGAAAACCACATCATCGAAAACTGCGAAATGAAAGACGGTCACGGAGGTGTTGTGATTGGAAGCGAAATTGCAGGCGGTGCCAGAAACATTTACGCTATCGGAAACGTAATGGACAGCAAAAATCTTGACCGTGCTTTAAGAATTAAAACCAGCTCCAGCCGTGGCGGAACTATTGAAAACGTATTTTTCTACAACACAAAAGTGGGTGCGTATAAAGAAGCGGCAGTGCGTTTCAATATGCATTACGAAAAGCCGGGAAACCACATCCCGACCATCAGAAATATCTGGGTTGAAAATTTAACAGTGGACAAAGGTGGAAAATACGCGGTGTTCTCTGATGCTTACGAATCTTCTCCGGTCACGGATTTCACAATGATTAATGCTAAAATGGTTGGCGTGCAGATTCCTTATAAAGTTGATTATCTAAAAAATGTGACTTTAAAAAACGTAACCGTTAACGGACAACCATTAACCGAGTTAAAACCATAAAATGCGAAGAAAAACCATTTTCGCCGGACTTCTTGTTTTGTCGGCATTCTCACTTTCGTTTTCCCAGTCGAAACACTGGCAGAACAACGAGCGTGAACTGCATTACAAAGAAGACAAAGGCGATTTTTTATTGGTCAACGGAAAATACAGATTCAACCGTGCGTTGTACGGAGACAACCGTGCATCGAGAGTTGAAGCCGGAGATTTGCCGGAATTTGCGTTGTATCTTCCGGGAATGGGCGGCAATCTGCAGTTTGTTATTCAGAAAAGAAATTTGATTAAAAAATTAATTCAGGCTGATAAAATTGAAACCCGTTACCGACCGGGAACGATGCTGTATGAAATCAAAGACCCGATTCTTGGAACCGGAACTTTAAAACTAACTGTTTTGGCACAGGCTAAAGAAGAAGGTTTGGTTTTAAAAATGGAAACTGTCAATGTAGATTCGTCAACAAAAATCTATGCAGTTTTTGGCGGTGCGAGTGGAACGACTTTCAGCAGAAACGGAGACATTGGCGCAGACCCTGAATCCGGATTTTATCTGTTGCCGGAATATTGTCTGAACAATCAGTTTCAGTTGAATAAAAATCAGTTTCAGCTTAATTATTTAAGTAAGAAAAAAGAAAATCAAACGGTCAGCGGAAGTTTTTCAAGTGTTACATCATTGCAACAAACGGATGCTCAGACTTTAGAAAAACTTTCTGAGTTTACTCAAAATAAAACAGACAAATCTCCGATTGTTTACGCTTCCTATTCTTCTCAAAAGAATCCGATTTATATTCAAATTGCGAAAGGAAAATCAGCTAAAAACTTTTCTGATGCAGAATTAAAAAATATATTTAATGAAGCTGAAAAAGCTCGTTTAAAATTAACCAATAGAATTCTGTTAAAAACGCCGGATGCAGATTTGAATAATTTCGGAGCCAATTTAGCCGTTGCAGCCGACGGAATTTGGGAAAGCCCGACTTTCCTTCACGGTGCGGTTGCCTGGAGAATGCGGCTGAATGCCTGGCGTGGCGCTTACACAGCCGATGCGTTGAGCTGGCACGACAGAGCGAAAGAACATTTTGAAAGTTATGCCAATTCGCAGGTTTTGAAGCCCGATTTTGCACCCGTGGAAATGGATACGATGCGTCATCTTGCCCGACACGAAGAGAAAATGGGAACTTCTGTTTTTTCAAGCGGATACATTTCCAGAAATCCGAATGACAACACAAAACCGCATCATTACGATATGAATCTGGTGTTTTTTGACCAGATGTTTTCACATTTCAATTACACCGGCGACAAAGAATTTCTGAAAAAAATGTGGCCGACGATGGTTCGCCATATGGATTGGGAAAAAAGAAATTTCAAGCGCGGCGATTTGTACGATGCGTATGCTGCGATTTGGGCGAGCGATGCGCTGCAATATTCAGGTGGAAAAGTGACACATACTTCAGCGTATAACTACAGAGCCAACCGTGAAATGGCAAAACTGGCAAAAATTATTGGCGAAAATCCTCAGCCTTACGAACAGGAAGCTGATGCGATTTTAAAAGCAATGAAAAACCAACTTTGGATGAAAGACAAAGGCTATTTTGCTGAATACAAAGATGCTTTGGGCAATCAAATTGTTCACGACAAACCAGGAGTTTGGTCTATTTATCACGTTTCGGATGCGTTTATTTTAAATGAATTTGAGGATTATCAGAATTTACAATACATCAATAATCACACACCGAAAATTCCGATTACGGTAAAAGGTGCTGATAATAAAGACTATTTTACGTTAGCGACCACCAACTGGCAACCGTACGATTGGTCAATCAACAATGTCGCTTTGGCGGAAAATTTACAGACTGCTTTGGCGTATTGGCAGGCGGGAAGAAATGAAGACGCCTATCAACTTTGGAAAGGAAATCTTGTGGAATCGATGTATTACGGAATCAGTCCGGGGAATTTTGAACAGCTTTCCCATTACGATGCTTTTCGTGGAGAATTGTACCGTGATTTCGCTGACCCGATTGGCGTGGCTGCAAGAACTTTAACGGAAGGAATTTTCGGAGTTTATCCGAATTTACTGGAGAATAAAATCAGCATCAAACCGGGATTCCCGAAAGACTGGAATTTTGCCGAACTGAAACTTCCGGATTGGGAATATCAGTTTACCAAAACTTCAAAAAAGACTGAGTATTTATTTAAATCAAAATATCAAAATCCTGTGTCTTTGGAAATGCAGATTCCTGTGAATTATTCCAACATCAAATCGGTAAAAGTGAATGGTAAAAAAGTGGATTGGAAAATTAAACCCAATTCCATTCTGCAACCATTTGTTCAGTTTGAAACGCCAAAAGGAAAAGAGTTTAAAATTGAAATCAATTATTCCAGAGAAGAACTGAAAAATGAACAAACCGATTTCACCAATTATATTTCTGAAAGTCTTCAGTTGAATTTTGATTCAAAAAAGAAAATTAAAGATGTTCTTGACCCACAGGAATTGATTAAAACTAGAAATGGAAGTCAGTTTAATTTGATTCAGAAAGAAAGAAAAGGAACTTTCTTCGTACAAGTTGAACAAAACGGAACAAGTTGGTGGCAACCTGTGAATGTCGATATCCGTTTTCCTTTGGAAGCAAAATGGGTGAATAAAACACTTCAGATTCAATCAAAATCATCAAATCAAATTAATGGAAAACTGAATGTTAATGGTTTAAACAAAACTTTCAACATTCAAAAAAATCAAAATACATCAATTGAAATTCCTTCAAATTATTTAAGCAAAGGAACCAATTCAATCGTGCTTGATTACAACGGAATAAAACAAAATATTGAAATTACAGATTGGGAAATTGAAAACCAAGGTCAGTTTAACAATATCTCATTGGCATCAAAATACAATGAAAAAGTAACTGAAATTTTCAATCAGAAATACCTTTCACCGAGACTGGAAGTTCCGACTTTACAGCTTCCGTGGCAGGGAATCGGAAACTGGTGTTATCCGTTAATCACCGCGCAAATCGATGACAGCGGATTGATGAATAAAAGAAAAAACAATAAAGTTGAGTTTCTTGGAGTTCCATTTTTGATTGATAAAACAGATAAAAATATTGCGTTTGTGAGTCAGTGGGATAATTATTCTGATTCTCTCGAAATTCCGGTTTCAGGGAAAGGAAAGAAAATTTATTTTCTGATGGCGGGAACTACCAACCCGATGCAGTCGCAGATTGTGAATGGAAAAATTACGGTTCAGTATGTAGATGGTTCAACTTCAGAATTAAAGTTGAAAAATCCAACGAATTGGTGGCCGATTGAGCAGGATTTGTTTGATGATAATTTTGCGTTTGAAATTCCCGATGATAAAATTCCATACAGAGTAAAACTGAAAACGGGAGAATTATACAAAGGCGGAACTTTGAGCAAATATTCAAGCATCAAAGGATTTACAGACCGTCAGGTGGATGGTGGTTCTGCGACGATTTTGGATTTGCCAATTGATGCGAATAAAGAATTAAAATCGATAAAATTAACAGCCGTGAGCAATGATGTGGTGATTGGAATGATGAGTGCGACGGTTTTGAAATAAGAATTAATGCCACGAATGCACGAATTATAAGTATGTTTAAAAATGTGATATAAATAAAATGCAAGACTTCGACAAGCTCAGTCTGACAGCGCCAAACGCAATTAGTATTAGAATTGTCAGGCTGAGCCTGTCGAAGCCTCGTGGCTAAAAAAATAAATAAAATTAAAAAATGAAGAAAATTGCAATATATCTGAGTATTTTCTGCGTTGGATTTTCATCCTTAAACGCCCAGAAAATCGACAGAAAAAAGGTCGTTCAGCGACATAACATTGTCAACACCAAAGCCGATACGCTTTCGACTTTTACGGTTGGAAACGGAAAATTTGCTTACACGGTTGACATTACCGGAATGCAGTCGTTTCCTGAATATTACAAAAATGGTGTTTCTCTCGGAACGCAGTCTGAATGGGGCTGGAACAGTTTTCCGAATAAAGAAAATTACAAGTTTGAGGAGACTTTAAAACCTTATGATTTCAATAATGATGGTCGAAAAGCTTTGTACTCCGTTCAAATCAAAGAACCTGAAAGAAATAAAGGTGCTGTAGAATATTTCCGTGTGAATCAACACCGTTTACAATTGGGAAATATCGGGATTGAACTGACTAAAAAAGATGGTCAGAAAGCGAAAATTTCAGATTTAACCAACATCAATCAGAAGATTGATTTGTGGACGGGAATTATTACCAGCGAATTTTCTCTGGAAGGAACTCCGGTAAAGGTCTGGACGGCTTCTTTCCAAAATTCAGATAAAATCGGGGTGAAAATCGAATCTGATTTGGTGGCTAAAGGAAAGCTTAAAGTTTTTGCCAAATATCCGCATCCGTCAGGACAGTTTTTGGATGACGCGGCGTTTTACGGAAAAGAAAATGAGCATACTACGAAAATCATATCTTCAAAACCGATGCAAGGTTTGATTCAACACAAATTACAAAGTACAGATTATTACACTCAATTGAATTTTACGGAAGGAAAACTTCGTGAGGCAGGGAAACATTACTTCGTTTACGAGCCTTCGTCCAAAAACAAAACCGTGGAATTAAGTGTTGAGTTTTCAGCTAAAAGTCCGAAATCTAACAGAACTTTATTCGCTGATGCTGAAAAAGAAAGTACTTCAGGCTGGAAAAACTTCTGGGAAAGCGGTGCTGCTGTGGATTTTGAAGGAAGTACAGACCCGAGAGCCAATGAACTGGAAAGACGAGTTGTGTTGTCAGAATATTTAACGAAAGTTCAGTGCGGAGGCAGTAATCCGCCTCAGGAAACGGGTTTGACTTTCAACAGTTGGTACGGAAAACCGCATACAGAAATGCACTGGTGGCACGGCGTTCACTTTGCACTTTGGGGAAGACCGGAAATTTTGGAGAAGCAACTGGATTATTATTTCAGGTCGTTTGACAAAGCTAAAAAATTAGCCGAAAGACAAGGTTACAAAGGCGTTCGCTGGATTAAAATGTCGGATAATGAAGGCAATGAAAGTCCGTCTTCTGTTGCAGCATTTTTGATTTGGGAACAGCCACACATTATTTATATGACCGAACTTTTGTACCGAAACAGCAAGGACAAAAAGGTTCTGGAAAAATACAAAGATTTGATTTTTGCGACGGCTGATTTTATGGCAGATTTTGCAACGTATGATAAAGAAAAAAACCGTTACAATTTGGGTAAAGGTGTTATTCCAGCTCAGGAAGTTTTCCCTGCAAAAGATACGTATAACCCGACTTATGAAGTTGCGTATTGGGATTGGTCACTGAAAATTGCTCAGCAATGGAAAGAAAGATTAGGGCAACCAAGAGATAAAAAATGGGATGATGTCATCAATAAATTGGCTCCGCTTCCGGTTCAGGATGGTGTTTATTTATCAACTGAATCGGCAAAAGATTCATTCACATTTCCAAAATGGATGACCGACCACCCTGCTGTTTTGGGAGCATTGGGAATGGTTCCTGAGTCTCCGAAACTGGATAAAAAAATAATGAAAAACACGTTGGATATCGTTTGGGAAAGATGGAACTGGGAACACACCTGGGGCTGGGATTTCCCGATGACTGCAATGAACGCAGCAAGACTTGGACTTCCAAATAAAGCGTTGGACGCTTTATTTATGAACATTCAAACCAACACTTATCTTAAAAACGGACATAATTTCCAGGACAAAAGACTTAGAATTTATCTTCCAGGAAATGGTGGTGTTTTGACAACCGTTGCGATGATGTTGGAAGGTTGGGACGCTTCGACCGGCCAATATCCTGGTTTCCCGAAAGACGGAAGCTGGAAAATAAAAGCGGAAGGTTTTAAAAAGATGCCTTAAAAAATTTCACATTCATATAGTTTCTGAAGTCTGCTCTGAAAAGGGCAGGCTTTTTTTTTGAGAGGATTTTTGGGTTGGAGCGTTGGAGTGTTGGAGAGTTTTAGAGCAGTTTTTTTGAGGGGTTGAGTGTTTGAGTGAAAAGTGAAATATGCTAAATCTTTAGCCTTTTGAAAATCTTGAAGGCCGATATGGGAGTTTTTGATATTTAAATACTTTTTACAAGAAATCTATAAACTACTGATAATTAAGAGTTTTAAGCTATCACAGTGATTAAAAACATTCATCATTCCGTTACTTCAAATTTTTGTATCTTGTTTTCAGCTATTAATCGCTTTTGATTAATGCTTTTATTTTAACTGAACTTCGTTCCTATCTGTAAAATATCATGGCCGAAACATTAGAAATCAACATCAATGAAAACTCCAGAGTTCCGAAATACAAACAGATTGTAGATTCTATTCTGAACGGAATTGATGGTGGACAAATAAAAATCGGAGAAAAAATTCCTTCAATCAATGAGCTCAGCGAATCCTGCTTTCTCTCCCGGGATACTGTGGAAAAAGCCTACAAAGAGCTTCGCAAAAGGCAGATCATTGAATCTGTGAAAGGAAAAGGCTACTACATTTCCCGAATCAACAAGAACGATATCATCAATATTTTCTTTCTGATCAACAAACCGAGCACCTATAAAATGATGATTTACAATTATTTCGTCAATGCAATCGGTACCAAAGGCAATGTTGAAATGTACATCTACCACTGCGACGAAACGCTTTTCATCAATGCTTTAAAGAAAAACCTTGGTGGATTTGATTACTACGTTGTGATGCCCCATTTCCGTGATGAACAGTCGAAACATACGAGTTCTACGCAGGAAGTTTTGGATATTATCGAACAGATTCCGAAGAATAAACTTTTACTTTTAGATAACACAAAACCTAATATTTCCGGTGAATACGGATCTATTTTTCAGGATTTTGAGCACGATATTTATGAAGCTTTAAAGGAAGGTTTAGATAAAATAAAAAATTACGAAAAGATCATTCTGGTCTATCCCGACAAGTCGATTCATCCCTACCCTTTCCGTATTGTACGTGGATTTGAGCAGTTTTGCAGAGATTTTAAATTAGACTACGAAATTCTGGATGAAATCTATCCCGACATGGAACTGCAGGACAAAGATATTTTCATCACCATCCGCGAACGTGATTTGGTGAATTTAGTTAAACAAATCCGTCAGAAAAATCTGAAATTAGGCGAAGACATCGGAATTATTTCCTACAACGAAACGCCTTTGAAGGAATTGCTGGGAATTACCGTGATTACAACGGATTTTAAAGCGATGGGAGAATCTGCCGCGTATATGATTCTGAAAAATAAGAGGGAGCAGGTGAATAATGTTTTTAAATTTATTCAGAGAGAGTCATTGTAAAAAGATGGATGCTGGAAGATGGAAGATGGGAGTTTCTCGGCATCGAATTTTATCTTATTTTAATAAAATTCCGTAACACTTACTTTTACTAAAAGGGGTGATTAAATATACAATCAAAATTTAATTTATAATGATTAAAAAATTCATCTTCGCTGTAAGTTTTCTTATGGTGATTGCAGTTTCAGCACAAAAAAGCAACGATGTAAAATCTGTAACGGATGCAGCAGAAAAACTGAGATTAGCAATGATCAGCGGCGAAAAGTCTGCTTTGGAAACACTGATCGTTCCGGAACTTACTTACGGGCATTCGGGAGGTCATATCGATGATGCGAAAGAGTTTGTAGAAAAACTGGTCAGCAAAAAATCAGATTTTTTAACGATTGATATTTCTAATCAAAACATACAGATTGTTGGTAATACAGCCATTGTCCGTCATCATTTTTATGCAACGACTGCTGACTTGGGGAAAGCTCAAGGTGATGTGACTTTGGATATTTTGCTGGTTTGGACAAAGGTGAAAAAGGATTGGAAATTGCTGGCAAGGCAGGCGGTGAAGGCAAAGTAATTTTAAGAGCCAAGGAAAAAGGTAAAAGAGCCAAGTTCAAATAAAGTTTAATGAAAAACTATACAACAGAAAGATATCAAATTACTATTTTTTCCGAACCAACTTTTATGGAAAATTCTGCTGACAACATCAATAACTATGATTTGGTTTATTTTGACAAATCAGAATATGTATTGCCAACAGTTTTTGGAATAAAAATTTTCAACATAAATAAGTTATTAAAAAGTGCAGTCATTGGTTCTGTAGGAGGAGGAACAGGTATTCACGAAACTTCGACAATAGTTGAAGATGACAGATTGCTGATCTGTTCTTCAGACTCGATTTTTTGTCTATCTATTCCCGAATTAAGTCTGTTATGGAAAACGAAAGCTGATCAAGCAACTTGTTTCGAAATTTTCAAACACAAAGATGATTATATTGTTCATGGCGAACTTGAGATTTCACGACTTGACAAAAACGGAAATATTGTCTGGCAACAAGGAGGAAGAGACATCTTCACAACATTGGATGGCAAAGACGACTTCGCAATAACTGATGAATATATTCTGGCAACCGATTGGGAAAATAGAAAATATAAATTTGATTTTAATGGAAAAATTATTCTTTAAAAATTTAAAGTTAACTAAAGTTTATAGATAATTCTTTTCCGCATCTACCGCCACAAAAATAAAATCCTTAGCCTTCCCATTCTCTTTTTCAGGAGTAATCTTGAAAATTTTCTTATCCATTTCTCCGATATATTTGAATTCACCTGTTCTGGGATTATACCACCAGCATTTTTTCTTCTTTCCGGTGATTTTGGACAAATCAATCTCCATATTTCTTCCGCTGTAGTTGTAGACCAATAAATAATCATTTCCGCGGGTAGCAATGAGTTTTTTATAACGTTCGCCAGCGTTTCCTTTGATGATACTTTGGTCGGGAATTCTTTCGAAATAAGGAAATTTCAGCATCAGACTTTTTAAATGTTGCATCTGAACAAAACCAGAATCTTCAAGACAATCATACCAAGGGCGGTTCGCTCCATAAGCCGGAGACAAACCCGGTCGGTAAAACTGCATAATGGAATTGTGTCCGTACGTATGCCCAAAAGAACCAGCAAACACAGACCAATACGCATATCGTCTTACATCATGATCTTTCCATCGTGGTTCGCTGGCATCATGCAGTCCCTGCGGAATATCTTCGTAAGACGGTTCGCCATCGATAATGGGTTTTAAAGGTTTTTTGGAAAGCGCTTTGTCCACATACCTCCAGTTGTCTTCTTCGGTATCGCCAATTTTCTTTGCTTCGCCGTCACCTTTTCGCTGTCCATATCTTCTGTGACCGCTTTGAAATATATTGAAATCTAACCAATCAGCATCATTAAACCAATCAACGGAACTTGTAGCACCAAAAGGATGATACGTCATCAGATGGTTTTTATCAACTGATTTTATGCTGTTGGCAAGAGCTTCCCAAACTTCTGTTTTGATATCGCCTCTCAAATCGCCACCGATAAACCAGATGATATTTGGAGAATCTTTATACCGTTCAGCCAGAAACTTACCGTAACTTTTTGCTTCTTCCACATTCATTTTTCCGCTTTTTACCAAGCCACCCCAAATGCAGACCATGCCAATGTAAATTCCGTTTTTCTCGGCAGTTTTTACAATATAATCCATGTGATCCCAGTATCCATAAACTCCTTTCTGATTGATGTTTGTGAAATCAAAACCATCAATCATCGAAGGTTGCCCATATTTATTGTAAGCGGGAACTGCATTGATGGTTTGTACCTGAACAACATTGTACCCGTTTTTTGCGCATTGGCTTAGATAAAAATCAACTTCATCACGATCTGTTCGTTCCGGAAGCAACCAACCGGTTTCTCCTAACCAGAAAAATGGTTTTCCGTTTTTGTGCTGTAAATATCTGTTGTTAGAGCTGACTTGCAAAGCTCCATTTGACCATGGTAATTCCTGTTTTTTGTTTTGAGAAAAGGTAAAAGCAGAATAAATAATGAGGAGAAATATGAGGAATTTTTTCATGAGAGTAATTTGGTTTTTAATTGATCTTTTTTGATTATCTTTTGTTTTCATGATGCGACTTTACCACAAAGAACACTAAGCATTTCACTAAGCACACAAGGCTGGTGAACCTTGTGAAAAATCTTTGTGTTCCTTGTGGTAAAAAAAACGCATTCAATAATTTTTCAAACATTACAAAACTCTTTTTAACGCAAAGATTATTTTTGATGTTGCATATTTGTAAGAGAACTAAGGCAAATAAGATTTACTTCGCAAAGCTTGAAAATATTCTTTGAATGTTGATTAAAAATAGTATTATAAAACAAAAAATACAATTCATCGAACTGTATTTTTTATTTCAATTTTTATGAAAGATCATTTGATTAAAAGCAAAACTAAAAAACTTCCAGCATCCCGCTTCCATCTTCCCGCTTCACCTACTTCACCCTAAAATTCTGCAACTCCTCCGGCGTATCACAACAAACCTGCTCCATCACCTGTCTGAACTGCATTTTCAGCATTTCAATAATATGATCGCCACCTTTGTCACCTAAAGCTCCAACGGCATACATAAAAGTTCTTCCCATGAAGGTAAATTCTGCGCCACAGCTCAATGCACGGGCAACATCCGGACCAGTTCTTACGCCGCTGTCCATCATGATTTTTATCTGACCTTTGTATTTTTCGCTGATATCTTTTACCACTGCAATCGTAGATTCGCCGGCATCCAACTGTCTTCCGCCGTGGTTGGAGATGATCATTCCGTCGAAACCTAAACGGACTGCTTCTGCTGCATCTTCGTCGGAAGCAACGCCTTTGATGACCAGTTTTCCTTTCCATTTATCACGGATGGCTTTGATTCTGTCTGAATTTAATCTCCCTGAAAAAGTAGAATTCATAAACTGTCCCAATTGTTTCACGTTCATGTTTTTATCCATGTATTTTTCCATGGTTTTGAAACTTGGAACGCCGTGTTTCAAAATTTCAAGGCACCATTCCGGTCTTGCCAAGGCTTGAGACACATTTCTGAAATTCAGTTGTGGCGGCATTGCCAAACCGTTTCTGATCTCTTTTGCTCTGTATCCGAAAGTCGGAACATCAGATAATACACATAAAACATCATAACCTGAAGCTTCACAACGGTCGAGAATATCGTCACGCAACCATTCTTCTTTCGGATGGTACAGTTGATACCACGCTTTTCCTTCCGTCAGTTCTGCAATTCTTTCGATACTGCTCGTCGTTACCGTACTTAAAATGAAAGGAATATTATGCTTAAAAGCTGCTTTTGCTAAAATTTCCGGAGCATTCGGCCACATCAATCCTTGCAAACCAACGGGAGAAATTCCGAATGGTGCAGAATATTTTACACCGAATAATTCCGTTTCCATATTGGCTTCCGTGTAATTGTTGTTCAGATATTGCGGACGAAGCAGAACATCGCGCAATTCACTTGTATTTCTGTCGCGGTTGATATTTTCATTACAGCCGCCATCCAGATATTCAAAAGCGAAACGGGGCATTTTTTTCTGTGCTCTTTCGATTAATAATTCAAGCGAAGCATATTTTGTATCAAATGGAAATGCCATAAATGTTGGGTGTTTGATGTTGGGTGATGGATGTTTGATGTTTGATGTTTGATGTTGAAAACTTAATGTTTATCAATATTCATTTAACTTCCAGCATCAGACTTCCAGCTTCCAGCAGATTTTAATAATTTAAAATTAAAGGTTGAAGCACTTTCATCTGATAATGCTGCTGTAAAAAAGTTTCGTCTATTTTTTTGTTTGAAATCACCATCGATGCTCCCAAAGCCGAGCCCAGCGGAGAATGCGTAGACATCACGTTGTAATGCTGGAAATGGTGAGACATCAGTTTCATAAAGACATCATTGTCTGTAAAACCTCCATCAATATAAATATTTTTAATTTCTGAATTTCCGATGGCGTTGGTAATGGTATGAATTTGTAAATCCATCAACTCAATCATCAATTGATGATAGGCTTCTTCAAAGGTTTCGAATGAATTTAAATCTGTTGCGGTAATCATTTTTCGTTTTAAAATAATCCCTTCAAAACGGAAATAGATGTTTTTATTTTTCATTAAACGCAAATACAATTCCTGATCGAACTGCACTTCTCGGTGGAAACCGTATTCTTTTCCGTAGTAAGCACACAGTTTTTCAACCTGAATTTTGTATTCATTCCCCATGAAAAAACGGGATGCTTTCACACGTTTTCCATCGATTCTCATGTAATTCAGACAGTTATTTTCAATGTCTTCATCCGTTAAACTTTCGTCGTTGAATGGATTTAATGAAATACTCCACGTTCCGGTTGAAAGCAATAAAAACGGTTCTTTTTTACTTAAAATATAGGGTAAAAGCGCTGAAGAACTGTCGTGAATTCCAACGCCGATTTTAATTTTTTTGTTTCTGTAAGAGGTGTTGATGCTCGCAGAAGTCGGAACAATTGGTCCTAATAAAGCATCGATTCCTTCTTCATAAACCCAGTCGTGGTAGTCTGCTTTGTCATAATCCCAAAGATTGGTATGACAACCGATTGAGGTAAATTCCGAAACACAGATTCCTGTAAATAAATACGATAAATACTGAGGTAAGTGAAGGCTGTAACGGATTTTTCTGAAAACTTCCGGATGTTTGTATTTTAACCAGAACAACTGCAGTCCGGAATTCAGCATTCCCGTCTGAGGAGATGCAGTTTCGCGGGCAATTTTCAGTTTGCTGCCGTGTTTTTCGTAAAATAAATCAAGAATATCCTGATCCATCGGTTTGGTGTAGTTGTACAAAGGTGTCAGCACATTTCCTTTCTGATCGAGGTGCACAAAACTTGCTCCGTAAGTAGAAAAATTGATGGCTTTTACTTCGTAATTTTCATCATCCAAAATGGCGTTGAAATTATCTTTGATCCAGTTTTGTAATGCCGGAAGATCTTCTGTAGGATAACCGTCTTCGTCAGTCGTCAACGGTAATTCTGTATATTCCCGAACAACTTCTTTATAATTTTTATCAAACAGAAAGAATTTTTTATTGGTTTTTCCAATATCAAATACGATGGTTACCTTTTTTTTGGACATTCCTGAGATGAATTTAATGATTTATTATAAATGGGAATTAGTTTTTTCAAAATGTGATTTAGAATCCTTTTATTTAACGCAAAGAGCGCAAAGATTTTTTTAACTTTTCCTGCATATTCTTTGTTCGTCCCGAAGTTTCGGGATTCTATTCAGCAAAGAAATACAAACGTTTGTATGTTGAAATCTTTATTTCAATTAAAAATTTTAGCAAATTTTAAATTTCAAAAACCATTAAGAAGTGTTTAGAGAATAGAACCTAAACACTCTTAACGGTAATAATTAAGGATACATATAATTAAACTTTCGATTGCACCTGAAAGTAATTATTAAAATTAAAAATGGTTCTTACAATCCTGTTGCTTTTGCCCAGCCTCTTTCAGAAATCAAGGTTTCTCTTACCTTTAAACTTCTGTAAGCTGCGATTGGGTCTAAAGCCGCACCAGTCTGCAGTCTTGCCGCTTTCAATAACGGACGGACGTCTGTTCTGTACGCATTCTGCAAAATATCCTGAGCTGCAACAACGTCGTTATTTAACTGTGCTTCTTTTAAAGCTTTCTGATCCACCAAAAGTGCCTGAGCATAAGCAATTAAAATCGCTTCCAGAGACTGCAATAAGTCTTCCAAAGGATCTTTGATGTTGTGACTGGCGTCGATCATCCAGGCCGGATAAGGATTATTTTTATTATTCTCCATTCCGTACACCAATTCGTTGAAGATCAGGAATAAAGCATAAGGTTTGATAGAACCTACAGTCAAGTCATCATCGCCATACTTGCTGTCGTTGAAGTGGAAACCACCCAATTTCCCTTTGTACATCAAGGTTGCAACGATTTGTTCGATATTCGTGTTTGGTAAATGGTGACCCAAATCGACCAACGTGAAAGCTCTTTCTCCACAAGCGTTGGCCAGCATGAAAGAAGTTCCCCAATCCTGAATGGTTGTTGAGTAGAAATTCGGTTCGTAAGGTTTGTATTCGATAAATAATTTCCAGTCTTCCGGCATTCCTGCGTAGATTTCTTTTAAACTTTTCTCAGTATTTGATAAAGCGGTCTGGAAATTTAACTGTCCAGGAAAACTAGCTCCGTCAGCCAACCAAACGGTCAAGCTTTTTGAATCCAATTCTTTCCCGATTCTGATTACTTCTTTGTTGTGTTCAACTGCGTAGGCTCTTGAATCTTCGTTTACAGAATTTAAAGAACCAAATTTGTACGAATGTTTTGCATCCGGCTGATCCTGAAATGTGTTTGAATTCATTGCATCAAAGATCAATCCGTGAGACGCTGCACTTTCTTTCAAAGCACTTACGTCACTTGGAATATCCCATGGAATGTGTAATGAAACGGCTCCCGCTGAATGAGTAAGTGCGTGAAGCAAACCAACATCATCTAATTTCTGCTCCAGAACAGCAGGTTCGCCACCGTAAGAAAATCTTCCGAAACGCGTTCCACCTGCACCTAAAGCCCAGCTTGGAATTGCCACCTGAAAATCGGCGATTTTGTTAACGATTTCAGCAACGTTTGAACCTGATTTTGTTAATTTATCTGATAAATATGCGAAGTCTGAATTAAAGTTTTCGACTTCGTTTTTGTTGTGTTGTTCAATGATATCTTTTCCTATAATCATACGTTAATTTATTTTACCACAAAAGTCACAAAAGATTTTTATTCTTAAAGCTAAAGTATTACTCTTTAAAGTCCAAATAAGCAGGCGCATATTTATAAACCAATTTCCGCTATTCTTTTTTGATCTTCTCAAAATTCGAATAATATCTCTAATAAACTTTTGTGACTTTTGTGGTTAGATTTATTTATTATCTTGGGAAAGCATTAGCCATTCCGCCATCTACATTGATGATGTTTCCTGTGCTTTTATCTAAAATCGCAACACATGCGAACACTCCGTTGGCGATGTCTTCCGGCAAAATAATTTCGTTCAACAGGTTTCTTTTTGCGTAGAATGCAGGTAATTCTTCAACGGTGATTCCGTTTGCTTTCGCACGACCTTCTGCCCATGAACCTTCCCAAATCTTGCTTCCAACAATTACACCGTCAGGATTCACAACATTCACACGGATTTTATCTGCTGCCAATTCTGCTGCCAATAATCTTGTCATGTGCTGTTGCGCTGCTTTTGCTGTTCCGTATGCTACGTTGTTTGGTCCGGCAACCAAGCCATTTTTACTTGCAATGTTTACGATGTCGCCACCCAGGCCTTGCTTTTTCATGATTTCAGTTCCGGTTTTTGCAATTAAGAACTGACCTTTAACTAAAACATTTTCAAGCAGATCCCAATCTTTCAAAGTAGTATCTTCCAATGATTTAGAAATAGCCAAACCTGCAGAATGAACTAAAATATCCACACCACCGAAAGCTAAAATTGTCTGTTTGAAAGCTTCTCTGATTCCTTCTTCGCTTGTAACATCGCACTGAACGGCGATTGCCTGATCTTTGCTGTATTTTGCAGTAACAGATTCTGCAGCTTCTTTATTTAAGTCTGTGAAAACCACTACTGCACCTTCCTGAACCATTTTGTCTGCGATAGCCTGTCCGATTCCGCCGCCGGCTCCGGTTACGATTGCAATTTTTCTTGACAGTGGCTTTTCTTTTGGCATTCTCTGAAGTTTAGCCTCTTCCAACAACCAGTATTCGATGTCGAAAGCCTCCTGTCTTGGCAATGAAGTGTATGAAGTAATAGCTTCTGCACCACGCATTACGTTGATCGCGTTTACATAGAATTCGTTGGCAACACGTGTGGTCTGCTTATCTTTTGAGAAACTGAACATTCCAACTCCCGGATAAATGATGATTACCGGATTCGGGTCACGCATTGCAGGGCTGTTTGGATGCTTGCAGGTTTCGTAATATTCTTTGTATTCCTGTCTGTACTGCTCGAAAAGAGGATTTAATTTCTCTAAAATCGCTTTAGAGTCAGACAAATCTTCGTTTTTATCTAAAGTCAAAACCAACGGCTGAATTTTAGTTCTTAAGAAGTGATCCGGACAAGAAGTTCCCATTGGAGCGAGTCTTTCCAAATCATTGCTGTTGATGAATTCCAAAACAACTTCGCTGTCTGTAAAATGACCTACCATTCTGTTTTCAGAAGAAGCCAGACCTCTTAACAATGGCATGATCTGAGCAGCTTTGTTTTTACGTTCGTCAGCCGGTAGAGATTCTACTTTCTGTCCGCCAAAAACTTCTCCGTTTTCTGCGATTTTTTTAGCTATAAATTCAGAAGCCATTTCGATCACTTCCAAACTGTTCATGTAAGATTCGTAAGAAGTATCACCCCAGGTGAATAATCCGTGGCTTCCTAAAACGATTCCTCTGATCCCGGGGTTATCTGCAAGACATTTTTCCAGCTGTAATCCTAAATCGAAACCAGGTCTCTGCCATGGAACCCATCCCATTGTATCTCCCCAAATTTCTTTGGTAACGGCTTCGCTGTCTTTAGCTGCAGCCACTGCGATAAGTGCATCCGGGTGAAGGTGATCGATATGTTTGAATGGAAGTAAACCATGTAAAGGCGTATCAATAGAAGGTGCTTTGCTTTCAAGATCGAAGATACAGTGGTCGAATAAACCAACCATTCTGTCTTCGTCTGCAAGACCTCCGTAAACATTTTTCAGATTTCTTAATCTTTCCGTATATAATCCGGCGATTCCTTTTCTTGTTAAAGTTCCGATGTCTCCACCTGAACCTTTTACCCACATTACCTCAACATCTTCGTTAGTCAGCGGGTCTTTTTCGATGGTTTTGCAACTTGTGTTACCACCACCATAATTGGTAATTCTAAGGTCTGCTCCTAATATGTTTGAACGGTACAA
Source organism: Chryseobacterium foetidum (assembly GCF_025457425.1). Lineage (NCBI taxonomy): Bacteria > Pseudomonadati > Bacteroidota > Flavobacteriia > Flavobacteriales > Weeksellaceae > Chryseobacterium > Chryseobacterium foetidum. The sequence goes on along the minus strand of NZ_JAMXIA010000001.1, from coordinate 2,634,655 downwards.
GAACAAAGCCACCTGATCGTCTCCGAAAGATGCTGCTTTTTCTTCATCCCATAAATAATCTACGTATTTAAATGTTTTTACGTTTTCCATTTGTTTTCTTTTTGTTTCTGAATTTTACCCAAATTTAGATTGTTATCTAATTTACAGCATCCCGCACTATACTGCTAAATGCTTCTTTTAGAAAATAATTAACATTTAATTTAAAATCAGATTAAATGCTAATTACAAATTGATTGAGTGATTGATAATTAATATTTTGTGATTGAGCTGATAGAAATTTAAACAGGAAATAAAAATTAAAGCATTTTTAAAGTTATTTCGAAAGATTTAAAGTCATTATTGCCGTTCTGTCACTTAAAAAAGGTGAGCTATCGCTCTATGATCGGTATATGCTTCCTTTATGCTTTGCTTATGGTCGCCGAGAGTGAGAAGATGTGAAGCATGACATTTTGACAAAATATTAAACACTTGAATTAATATTAAAATCCTGAAAAATAAAAAGCAGCCAAAGCGATAACTTGTTTATGGCATAAGGCTGCTTTTAATTGCTTATTTTATAATGTTTAAAACTGTTTAGTAACCAGGTAACTGCGTTAAGTTCGGGTTATCAATCATTGGGTGACCGGCAGACTGATTTGCAAATGGCAACAATTCCGTTTTATTCGGTACGAAACCATAGAATAAACCATCACCACCACCCTGAATCCAGTTTGGATAGGTGCCTCCGTTTTCAGCTGATCCTGTTGGTTTTGTATAGATGATGTTACCAATCTGTAAAGTATTCACTGCTCCTGAACTGAACCCTACTGTTCTTCTTGCATTGGCATTAAATGTACTTGTATACGCCTGGAACATGTTTGCCGGATACCAAAGATCTGTAGCTACTGTAGTCTGTCCGTTAGCAGTTGCAATATTTCTGAGTGTTGTCTGATAAGCTGCATACCCCGCTGAAGTTGTTGGAATTGCTGAAGCTGCAGCAATCTGAGAAGGATTTGTAAGGTCTATATAAGTTATTGCCAGGAAAGGATCTCCGTAAGCCTGAGCATCTTTACGATATTTATAAAGACGGATTGCCGGTGTATTTGCGTAAGGACCGGTTTTGTCTGAAAGGTTTTTCATTGCCTGTCTTGTTGCCAGAATTTCGCTTTCCAGTTTGTTCATTCTGATTAGATCAGTACGCAATGTAAACTCGCCTGCAAATTCCCACTTACGCTCCTGAAGAAGTGCCTGATCATAAGCTGCCTGGCTTGTTGGAATTGGCATTGAACCAATACCTGCACGGTTTCTTACTAACTGCAAAGCTGCGTTTCCTGCCGCCGTAGGACCATTATTAAGATAATTCTGAGTTTCTGCAAACATCAACAATACATCTGAATATCTGATCAACGGAACATTTAAGTTTCTTGAATCTGCTGCCTGCGGTGCTACACACCAGGATATTCTGAATTTACCCGGCATAATACACGAAAATGTAGTTCCTACATCTACCCATGTATCACTGGCTGCACCTGCATTGAGAAAATAAATACTGTATGCGGTACAGGAAACATCTCTACGTGTATCTCCTGCTGCAAAAGACAGATAGTAAGTTGGCAACATAAACTGCAGTGCTTTACGTGATCCAAAAACTCCACCTCGGGATCCAGGGTGTGCATAGACACCGAATCCACCATTTGTATTAGGACCAAACTGGGCAATCTGCCACATAACTTCCTGATTTAGGGTACTTAAATTTCTCTGGCAGAAATTAAACCAAAGACTTTCGAAACCACTTTTTCCTCCTGAAGCCTGCATCAACGAGTTCTGACCTCCATTGATTACAGCCAAACAGGCATCGTTTGCAATCTGATACAGCTGCTGAACTCTGGCATTATCGGGACGGCGGGACATTGTTCCCGGTGTAGACGTGTTTAAAGGCCAACGAAGAGAATATCCACCTGCATATAGTGCGATTCTTGCTAAAAGAGCATTAGCAGCCGGTCTTGTTAATCTTTCAGTTGTAGGAAAACCAGCCTGTCCCAATGTCGGCATGGTTGCAATAGATTCCTGAAGATCTGCGATGATGCGGTCATAGATTTCGTCACGTGAAGCACGTTTAGGGTATAAAGTGTTTGGATCGTTAGGATCCTGCTCTTCAAGGGGAGTCCAAATCGCAGGAACATCTCCGTAAACTCTTATCAGATTGTAGTAACAGTATGCACGGATTGCTTTCGCCTCAGCAATTAAAGCATCGCGTTTCGCACTCGGCTCCATCCCGCCTATTTTACTGATTGCGATATTAGTTCTTTCAATTGACTGATACATTGCTGAATAGATACCTGTAAGGGTATTAGGAATAAATGCATCGTACTGATAGTTGGCAATGTTATATTTAGAGTTGTTTGTAGAGCCATCTTCACTTGAGTGCGTTACTGTATCACCAGCACCTAACTGATAATACATTTCAGTAGGTACCAACCCGCGGTAGCATCCCTGTACAAACATATCTGCAGTAAGAAGACTTTCGAAAACGCTTTCGGTATCAACAGAATTATATGCAGGCTGCTCTAAGAAATCTTCGCTGCATGAGTTGGTAATCTGAGTGGAAATCACCAAAGCAGGGATGATAACCAGACTTTTAATAAAAGTATATTTTTTCATGACTTTTTAATTTTAATAATTAGAACGTTAAATTTATTCCAAGAACGTAGCTTCTTGATCTTGGATAAGCAGAACCGTCATACCCTGGTGTAACTGCTACACCACTTGCAGCCGATACTTCCGGATCAAATCCTGAGTATCCTGTAATGGTAGCTAAGTTATTCAAAGTACAGTAAATACGTGCATTCGTTAATCCCACATGTTTAATAAATTCTTTTTCTAAACTGTAGCCTAATGTCACCTGTGCAATTCTTAAATAAGAACCATCTTCCACATAGTAAGATGAAGGATAGGTTATGTTTTGAGAATTAACCTGACTTAAACTCCATGTACGATCACCTTCATTAGGATTCAGCTCCTTTAATCTAGCAATATTATTGGTAATCTGACCTGTATTAGGATCAATTAAACGGTAGTAATTACTTCCAAATTCAGCAGGTATATTTTGATTTAAAGCATACGGACTTAAACTGTGTTTTGTAGCATTATAAATATCACCACCAACACTGAATTTCATGAATATGCCAAGGTCAAAACCTTTGTATGAGAAGTTATTTTGCATACCCCCGAAGAAATCTGGAGTACCATTCCCTATTTTCTGCATTTTTCTGGTGAACTGATCACCCTTCTCATTATCTGCAGCAAATTTCATATCTCCCGGTTTTGCAGTTCCTGTTGCAGGTTTTACCACACCCGGTTTAAGTGCACCAAATGTTCCGTCGGTATTCTGAAGGAAGTCGTCTGTGGTATACACTCCCTGATAAACGTAGCCATACATATCTCCCAACTGTTCTCCCACTGTGGCGTAATACGTAACGGTTCCCGTTCTGTTTCCTCCAACACCGAATGTTCTGGTGTTTTGGTTCTGCTCAAGAGAAAGAACTTTAGATTTGTTTGAAGAGATATTAAAATCTGTTGACCATCTGAAACCTTCAGTTTTAAAGTTGATGGTATTTAAAGTAAATTCCATCCCCTGATTGGTCATTGACCCGATGTTCTGAAACTGTCTTGAATATCCTGAAGAAACAGGAAGTAGACTGTTCAGAAGCATTCCGCTTACTTTATTGTCGTACAATTCGGCTGTTAACCTTATTCGGTTGTTAAACATTGCCAAATCCATCCCTAAGTTGCTGTTCTGAGATTCTTCCCAGATCAGATTGGCATTTCCTAAGTTGGTCCCAGGTACATAAGCCGGATTTCCCGGTGTGTTGTTTATTGGATAATCTGTCTGCACTACATTGGTTACAAATAAATTACTTCCGATATCGTTATTTCCGGTAACCCCATATTCATATCTGAATTTCAGGTCGTTGATCACATTAGCAATTTTGGAATCCTGCCAGAAACCTTCCTGAGAAACTCTCCATGCCGCTGCAAATGATGGGAATAGTCCCCATTTCTTATTCGGTCCGAATTTAGAAGATCCGTCATAACGAAGTGTACCTGTTAACAAATACCTGTCATCATAGTTATAATTTACTCTTCCGAAATAAGATAATAAACTGTTTGGAGTAGATCTTCCTGCCGATTTATCCTGCACGGTTGCATTATTGATATCATCCAATCCGAAATTCGGAACAGGGAATTTGATTAATCTCATGCTGTTGCTTTCAGATGCTGAATAAACCACTTCCTGACCAGCCAAAGCATTGATTTTGTGGTTCTCACCCAAAGTAGTGTTATAAGTAACGGTATTTGTAATCTGGTATCTGTAAGATTCACTGTTACCGATACTTCCGTTAATACCGGTATTTACCGGATCTGTAAGATAGGCTCTTGAGTTTTCATCTGAGAATGACTGAGATTTGCTGTTGCTGAACTGATATTGTCCCGCAGTTCTGAAGGTGAAGTTTTTAAGGAAATCAACTTCTAATCCAAGATTGGCAACAAATGCTCTTGAGCGACTGTTTTGGGTAGACGCTCTGGTTTCTACGAAAGGATTTTCTGTATCATACCCTGAATCTAAACTTGTATAATCCGGGAACGTCTGTGTATTGAAGAGCTGATCATCATTAAATAAAGTACCTCCCGTTATCGGCTGAAGAAGAATTTTTTTCATGCCGCTGTAAGCACCTCCACCATTGGTAGAATTAGACGTAAACATTGAACTGAAATCTACTCTTAAACCTTTCTTTAATTCAGAAGTAATGTTGGCTCTTAAGGAGTTTCTTGTTTCGCTGAAGTTTTGTAATAAACCGTCCTGCTTGTTGTAATTGTAACTAACAAAAGCCTGAGTTTTTTCGTTTCCTGTAGAGAAGTTAACGTTTTGGTTTTGAGTCATCCCCGTTCCTCCAAGCATTTTTTCCTGCCAGTCTAACGCTCCTGCATTGGCGTAACGGTTTGAAATTCTGTTGAATGCACCCGTATAAAATCCAGGTGTATCTAATCCCAAACCATTATCATAAACCGCACTCCATGCAGTCATTTTATTCTGAAGCTGAGCAAATTCATATTGATATTTTACAAACTGCTCCGCATTACTCATCATATCAAGTCTTTTCGAAAGCATGTCGAACATGATGAAAGAGTTGTAGTTAATAACCGTTCTTCCTTTTTTACCGGTTTTCGTTTTAATTACGATGATACCGTTGGAACCACGTGCACCGTAGATTGCGATAGCCGACGGACCCTTCAAAATATCAATACTTTCGATATCATTTGGGTTGATCACATTCAAAGCATTATCAAGCTGGAAACCATCTACAATATATAACGGACTCGTTCCCTGTGTAATAGAAGCACCTCCACGAATCGTTACATTGGCACCTGCACCGGGAGCACCGCCTGCGGTGACGATATTCAAACCTGCCGCTCTACCCTGCAAAGCCTGTAAAGCATTCATAGCCGGAGTCGCTGCCAGCTCTTTTGCAGAAACTGAAGCTACCGAGCCTGTAAGGTCAGATTTTTTTACTTTGCCATAACCTATTACTACAACTTCCTCAATGTCTTTGGTAGTGCCCTGCTTTACAGTATCATTCACTGTCTGCTGACCAAACATAAAACCTGTAGCCAACAAGAAGAGTGGCGCCATGAGTGGCTTAAAATTCCTGTGTTTAACTTTGATAGACATATATTAATTTTTATTTACATTGAATTATGTTTGAAAAGTACATTCTTACAAATGTTTTAGCATCCTGCCATATCCTGCATTATAAAATTCATAATTTTTCTTAATAATTTATATATTATTCTATTTAAAAATGAATTTATTATTAATTTAATCATTAAATAGTAAGAATTATTTAAATTTATAAAATCCATTACTCGAATGATATTTATCATGTTTTCTTCTGAACATTTTCAAATACTGGCACAAGACTTGATAAAAAAGGCAACCAAAATAATTTAGTTGCCTCTCAATAGCTAATTTGAACTCTAAAATTATATTAACTGAATATGAAATTTCCGCTTGTATTTTGAATTTATCTTAAATAAAAAACTTCCTGTAAATCTACACTTCTCGGGGAATTGTCTTCGTTGGTTTCCATTAAATCTTTCATGTAATTCCACCACTTCTGCATTATTGGCTGCAATGGAATGTTTTGATATTTGGTTTCATCCTCACATTCTAAAACACCAAATAAAACATTTGTTTCTGCATCCAAAAAGATTGAATAATTTGAAACCCCTGCATCTTTGAGCAAATTTTTAATTTCTGGCCAGGTTTCCTCATGACGTTTTCTGTACTCAGCTTCAGCACCTTTATTGAGGAACATTTTAAATGCTTTCCTCGCCATTATCTTATTGAATTTCCGTATCCTACAATCAATATAGAAATAAACAGTACAATCATTCCCAATGAAATGGTAGTGATTGTTTTTTTAGATACGCCTTTCCATTCCTTAATAATTACACCCCAAAGATTCGCAATTAAAATGATGAATGCCATGTGCAAAATCCACGAACTCGGGCCGTTACCCATTTTACTTTCGCCCATTCCGTAGAAGAAAAACTGTAAAAACCACATCGTTCCTGCCAAAGCACAGAAGATGATATTTTTTGCAACAGGAACACTTTTTTTGGTATAATCTGAATATGATTTATTTTTAAACGAAAGATAAAGACAACCAATAAGATTCGACAACATACCGCCCCAAAGAACGACAACATACGTCACATTATTCTGGAAAAGAAACTCTCCCTGATTCGGATTAGCCAATTTCCATGCTTCATTAGCGACGCTTGCCATTGGTTTTCCCGCCTCCAAACCAAAATTGAAACACGCACTTAAAACTCCCGAAATAATCGCAACGATTAATCCTAAACCAAATTTATATTCCGTCTTCACTTCCATTCCGTGAGGATCGACGGCATCTGTCTGAAGTTCTTTGTCTTTCATCACACCCGCTTTTCCGCTGATGATGATTCCGACAACGCAAACCAAAAGTCCTAAAAGAACCATTTTCCCCCAATCGCTGGAAAACATCAAACCAATATTGTCTTTTCCTGCTTCAGGATTAAATTCATAATAAATGGAAGGCAGAAGCGAACCGATTACCATCGTCAGTCCTAACATAATGCTGCTTCCGAGTGCAACGCCTAAATAACGCACACCCAAACCGTACATGAAACCTCCGATGCCCCAAAGTGCACCAAACAGAAATGTAAATCCTATAATGGACGAACTTTCATTCTGAATGATTTCCCAGAAATTCGGAATTGTAAGATATGCTGCCAAAGGCGGAACAATAATCCACGAAAATACGCCCCCGATCAACCAAAAAGTTTCCCATTGCCATCCTTTTACTTTTTTGTACGGCATATAAAAACTGCCCGAAGCAAAGCCTCCGAGGAAATGAAATAGTACTCCTAATAATGCGTTCATAATTTTTCTGATTGATTGAATTTGAAAATTAGCAATATGCACACAACTTCGCATCTTGTGGTGTCATGCATGCTGAATTGGCAAAGATATTTTTTTCCCGCAGATTCACCCAGACTTATCTTTTAGATGTTTTTTAAGATTATGGTTAAAATTTGCGTTCATATTCTTCCCGCAGATTTACGCCGATTTCTGCGCAGATTTTTGCGGATCTTTTTTTTAGTTTGTATGGAAAAATTAACTCTGAAATTTGTAATTTTAATAAAAAACAGCGATGAACGAAAATGATATTTCCTACGAAATCCGAGGGTGTATTTTTACTGTGTACAACAAATTAGGACCAGGATTGCTGGAGTCTGCATACGAAGCTGCTTTAGCTTATGAACTTAAAAAGAAAAACCTGCAAATTTCCACTCAGATTGGCTTACCGATGATCTACGAAAGCATAAAAATGGACATCGGCTATCGTCTCGATATCCTAGTGGAAAACAAAGTAATTATCGAAATAAAATCTGTTGAAAATTTACTTGATGTGCATCATAAACAGTTGATTACCTACCTAAAATTATCCGGTTTAAAACTAGGATTGCTCGTCAACTTCAATTCCAGTGATATCTCACAGACCATTTTCAGAAAAGTAAACGGACTGTAATTTCAGCTTATTGAATTACTTCATTACCAATTTACATTCAAAAAAATCTGCGAAAATCCGCGCTCAACATCTGCGAAAATCTGCGGGAAAATCCTAGAATTAAAAAAACAGAGCGACAAAAACTGTCGCTCTATTAACTTATTTGGCATAATAAATTATTTCAATTTATAAACCTCACTTCCCGCAAGCAGGAAACATCCCAATCCATAATCTTCAAAATCGGGAACTTTATCTACAGCTAAAGGCTGACCGTCTTTCGGCTCTTTTCCTGTTCCCTGAACCCAGCCCAAAAATCCATTCGGCTGAACTGAATCTTTTACCATTGCGTTCCAGGCTTTAACCAAAACAGGCAGATAAGTAGCTCTGTCAATTAATCCGTTATTCACTCCGTACGCCATTCCGTAGACGAAAAGTGCAGTTCCTGTTGTTTCTTTTCCACCGAAATTGGTCGGATCATGCAAACTGACATTCCAGAAACCATCTTCTCTTTGGATGGGAAGTAACGCCGCCAACATATCTTTATAATCCTGAAGATATTCTTTGTAATGAGGATCAGATTTCGGAGTATCCTGTAAAGTCTTCGCCAACGCAGCAACTACCCAGCCGTTTCCACGGCTCCAATAGCAATCTTCGCCATTAGGTTCTTTGTAAGGCGGTACAAAATCCTTGTCTCTCCACCAGATTTTATCGGCCTGATTGTACAATCCGTTTCCGCCGTGTTTATACTTTGTGTAGGCATACATTTCGTAATTTCTGTCGAAATACTTCTGCTCGCCTGTAATTCTCCCTAATTTAGTGAAAATCGGCATCGACATTTGAAGGGCATCGATCCACCACCAGTCATCTACTTTCTTGGTCGCAATCATGCTGTCCATCGCAGCTTTTACATTTTTGATTCTTTCAGGATGTTTTCTTCCGTCGATTTCGTACAGGTCAAGATAGGTTTGTCCGCAAGCCTGATGGTCAGCATTTCTGGTATAAGTTCCACGCTGTAAATTCCAGTTGTGGTTGTTGGCCCATGACATTGCGTAGTCGTAATATTCTTTTTGAGGATCTACCGAATGTAGCGCCATCAAACCTTCATAATAAACCGCTCTCGTCCAGAGATTACTTGGCCATACTTTTTTGCCGACGATGTCTTTTTTGGTATCCGGCCACTTGTTCATGAAGTACTGATTTGCCCTTCTTGAAACTTCCAAAACCTCCTTCTTGTTTGGAATTTCTACCTTGCCTGCTGCAGTATTTTTCTGTACCGAGCATGAGGTTAAACCTCCGATGATCAGTGCAAAAAAACCTGTTGTTAATAGCTTTTTCATAAGTATATATTTATTTTTTTATCGTTGATTTTCTATGAAATATTGTTTTCTATTTTATACTTCGTAACCCAAATTTCTAAGATATTTCTCTTTTCCCCATCCCTTCTTCGACAGGCTCAGGATGACATAGGTGGAAAAACATCCTGAAAATTTCATCGAAATTAACTCCCTTTAGGGTCGGGGAAATTAATTTTGATGAAATTCAAGCGAGATCCAAGAATTATTTAAAATTCTTCTTTAAATAATTCCTGAGTTCACATTTCTTTACATCTTTAATGCCTTTCGCTACTAGTTCCGCATTGAAAATTGCGCCGGCCTCATTCGTGTGTGTATGGTCTTTCGGGAAATAGGCTTTTACTTTTTCTGCTCCCATTTTTTCATATTTTTCGATGACCATTGTATTTAAATCTAAAAAATAAGCTCCGGTTTGTTGGGCGACTTCTTTTGCCCAAATACCATATTGGTCTTTTTCAATTTTTCCTTTATCGTTAAATTTATTTCTCGGAATTGGCGATACGATGATTGGAACAGCACCTTTAGCTTTGGCTTCATTCGCATATTTTCTCATGTAATGTCCGAAAGTATAAACTGTTTCATCCACTTTTCTGATTGGGTTGTAAATATCTTTAGACTCATCTCCAATGCCCTTAATTGTCCCTCTTGCTCTCAAAGTATCTGCCAGTTCGCCACCATCATTATGACCAAACTGCATCAAAACATAATCGCCTTTTTTAATGGTTTTCATAATCGAATCCCACCGGCCTTCTGTAATAAAAGTTCTGCTGCTTCGTCCGCCTTTTGCGTGATTCTGAATTTCAATTTTATCGGTATCTAAAAACAAATTTAGAAAACTTCCCCATCCCCACAATGAATCAGCACCTTTACCGGAACCGTTTTGTACGGTGGAATCGCCAATGATGTAAAGCACCGGTTTATTTTGAAATTTTTGAAATGATGCTCCAATTAAGATGACTAAGGCTATGATTGGAAGGATATACTTTGTTTTCATAATTTTTATAATATTTTTTGAACACGGAGCGCATTAAGTTTTCATTTAAAGTCTCACTTTTTGTTTCACAAAGCCGCTGTCGCTAGTAAAAGTTTGTACCGAAAATCTTTGATTTTCGAAACTTATGTGCTCTTTTAATAAGTTGAATCACAAACTTAAAATAACTAATGTGTCGAAAATCTTTTGTGACTTTTGACTTCGTCGAATCTTCGATTTGTGGTTAAAATCTCCCCTTTAAATCTATTTTTTCGTGGTTACAACATTCGGTTTAGGCATTTCCTTAATCGATTCATCCAGATAATAATCGGTGTGTGGCGGCTGATTGTAGCCTACATTTTGCCACACGATGCTTAAACGGTATTGCGGATTATGCATTAAAGTATACAATCTGTGTTTCGTTGGAATTGTGGTTGAAAAAATTCTCAATTCCTGATTGTCGGCTGTTCTGTACATCACTTCTTCCCGCCAGTCTCCGAATAAATCTGCCACCAAAGCAGGATTTTTCTTTGTACCGTTATTCGATTCACACTGGAAATTTTTAGCATCAAAAATGAGATTTGTTTTTTCTTTTTTCCAATCCCATTTTGAAATGTTGGTTCCGTCTAAAATTTCGCTTAAGAAATCACCGTCCCAATAAATTCCCATATTCGCAGGTGGATTTTTATTACTTATTTTTTTTCCTTTTGTATCGTAAACACCTTTCAATCCAGCTCCGGCGGCCCAGGATTCCGAGCCTTCATAGCGTGGGTCAATATTTAAAGATAAACCACGTCCAGGCCCCTGAAATTTACTGGATTCACTGTAAACCGTTGATGGCAATTTCCATAGAACTTTTCCTGTTTTCCCATCTCTGAAATGCGCTCCGGCATCATCAAACCTTTCCTGAATATCAAAGATTTCCAATCCAGGATTTGATGGGTCCAAATCTCCAACATGCAACGCATCGCCGTGACCAAAGCCCGTACTGTTCAATACTTTTCCGTCGTCATCAACGGTCATTGCTCCGAAAACAATTTCGTCTTTTCCGTCATTGTCAACATCTGCAATACTCAAATTATGATTTCCCTGTCCGCGGTATTTTTTATTTTCTTCTGAGCTTTCGGTATCAAAAAGCCATCGCAAACTGAGTTTTTTATCTTTATAATCCCAGGCAGCAATCGCAGTTCTGGTGTAGTAACCTCGCGACATTATCACGCTCGGTATTTTTCCGTCCAAATAGGCAACTGCTCCTAAAAATCTATCGATACGGTTTCCTTTTGCATCGCCCCAGGTTTCGGTCATTTGTTCAGCAGTTGGATTTAAACTTCCCGCAAACCTTGGAACTTCATAGTTTACAGTGTGAATCTCAGCTCCTGTTTCACCATTAAAAACCGTCATAAATTCCGGTCCGGAGAGAATCATTCCGTTTTCGTTGACGTAATTTTTTGTTGGGTCGCCGATGTATTTTCCTTTTCCGTCTCTGCTTCCGTCGGCGGTTTTCATTACAATTTCCGCTTTGCCGTCCTGGTCTAAATCATAAACCAAAAACTGGGTGTAATGGGCGCCTTCCCTAATATTTTTTCCCAAATTAATTTCCCACAAAAACGTCCCATTCATTTTATAAGCCTGAATAATTGGCGGGTCGGTTTCTCCTTTTTGGCTGTTGTCTTTTGACCTTCCGGTTTGATGAAGAATGATTTCATACACGCCATCGCCATCCAAATCAGCTACTGATGCGTCATTTGGCGTGTAACCTTGAGGTGTTTTCAGCGGAATTGAAAAATAAGGTTTTTGGTTGGCTGCATAGTTTGCAGAATCGATGTCAACCGATTTATCCTGAGTATTGGATTTGACGAAATAGGTGTAATTTTTTGCTTTGTCGGCGGTTTTATCTAAAAAATTGGTTTCATTTGAAAGTGGTTTTTCGTTCAGTTTTTTTGTTTGATTATTTTCAGTGCGGTACAAATCAAAATGGGTATTTTGAGCTTCTGCGCCAAGCAAACGCCAACTTACAAAAACGCCCGAATCTGAAGGTAAGGCAACGATTCCCCGTTTCAGATATTCCATTTGTCTTTGTGCAGACAGGAGTTCTGAAAAGAGAACTGCGGCTAATATAAATTTGAATTTGACATTCATAATTCTGATTTTGTAGGTTTTGGCTAATGGTTGCCGTTTTCTATAGGTTTCTTTTAATTGATTTCGCCCTTTCAGGGCTGTGTGAAATCTTTCATTAATCTGTCATTGGGCTTCACCCAATGCTATTGATATTGCCCTTTTCAGGGCTAGTTCACATCTGTTGTTCTTATCGTTAGACTACACAAAAGCTATTGATTATGCCATTGCAGGGCTTTTTAAAATTTAAAAGCAATTTAAAACGTTGAATCGCTCGCAGCCCGACTTGAACGGAGCTCTTTTTGTGAGGAGGAACGACGAGCAAAAAAGCGGGAGTGGAAGGCGGATTAAGCTGCCCAAATAAAATTTACGGAACTGCTTCAACCGATTGCACTTTACAAAAATTATTTCTTCGAAGTTTGCTTCAAAAGCCACTTTACCCACTCTTCAGTTCCTTGATAATTTGTGAAATCTGCGGGAAGTTTTTTGCCGTCGATGTACTCGTTGTAGCACCATGGGTCGCCTAATGCGAAAACAGTTCCTTTGCCGAATTTCGCAATAGCTGCAATGTTTTTGCCTTCCGCAGACAGCAATTCTTTCGCCGGACTTTTCACGGAAACCGTCGCCACTTCTTTCATATATAATTTCTGTTCGGAGAAAATTTCATTGCCTGCCGGAACCATCACTTTTCCCTGCTCAAATTCTCTTTTCTGAACGCGGTTGTAACTGTCTTCATTGAAATAAATGCCAAATTCTCCGGCAAGTTTGTTGAAATGTTCAAACTCAGAATTTCCTTTATCGTTGCTCATCAAAACCAAAACGCCACCTTTTTTCACCCATTCTTTCAGGTTTTTGATGCTGGTCGGGTCAATCAGATTGGCTTTTCCACCGTACGCTTCTTTGTCGATATCAGCATCGACGATGATGTAAATATTGGCGTTTTTCAAATCTTTTTTTGAAGGAGCTGTAGTTAAAGTGCCGATTTCTGCGCCTTGTTTCTGGAAGATTTCTCCCAGCAAAGAGAATCCGCCGTTGGAAGTGTCGTTCCACGTGTAATGCCACGATTCCAGAGCTTTGGTTTCTTTATTTTCCTTTTTTTCGTTGTTGAAAAAGTTGTCTAAAACGACTTTCGGTTTCTGCTGGGCATTGGAAAAACTGAAGGTCAGCAAAGTTCCTAAAGCGATTGTTTTTATGATATTTTTAGTCATAATTAATTTTTATTTTGAATAATGAATTGGAATTAATTGAATTTCGCCATCCATACCGGAAGGCTGAACTTTCCAGTTAGATGCATCGAAAGGCTTGTAGTTAATGTTCACAAAGTTGATTTCGTGATAATTTCGCCATTCAATTTTATTTTGGTCCATATAGCGGATTCGGTTGGCCATCAGATTACTGACTTCGATTTGAATTGTATTTTTCCCTTTTTTAAGATATTTTCCGACGTTGATTTCAAACGGGTTGCTCCAGACAATTCCAGCCTCTTTTCCGTTGACAATCACTGTTGCACTTTCGTAGAGTTTATCGAATTTCAGAAGATAATCATCGGCATTTTTCTTTTTTAATTTTAAAGTCGTTGTGTAAACTCCGGTTCCCGAAAAGCTTTGCGTTTGAGCGTCTTCTGTGAAATTCGTCCAAGGTTGAAGCTTCTTCAAAGTTCTTGATTTCGGAAGTTCAGGACCGCCGTCTTTAAAAGTCAGTTGCCAAGGTTGATTTAATACAATCGGTGCGTCTGTTTTTTCAACATATTTCCATTTTGCAACAGAATTATCTGCGGTTTCGGAAGCTTTTATAATTAAAGATTCACCGGATTTCAACTGAATTTTCACTGAATTATTTTGAGTGTCGGCAATTCCAAAGTCTCCATTTTCAGGATTCATCAAAGCGACCTGTTTCCCAACAAAATTCAACGGAATATTCTGATTGATTTCCTTTGAAGTGTTGTTGACGATGTAATAATATTTTCCGCCATCAAATTTTCTTCTCACGAATTTCAGTCCGGTGTCGGTCAGTTTTTCTCTCTCAATTTTTAAATATTCCAAACCTTTTTCAACATCCGAAGTGAGGATAATTTTTCCTTTTCCGAATATTGCCGATTTCACATTTCCATTTTGCTGAAAAGGAATTGATTTCCACAAATTCTGCAGTTCCGTTTTTCTTTTTTCGGCTTCAAAATATCCCGGAATATTTTTCGGCTCGTTCTGAAATATGATGGATGCGCCGTTTTGAGCTAAATTTAAAATATTTTTTAAGGTAGATTCTGGTAAATAATTTAATTGAGGAATGATTAAAACTTTGTACGAACCACCCTCTTTTAAAACCTGAATATTTTGGTTATCAAATTTCGCCTCGCTAATCATTCTGTCGGAAACCATATCCAGAGAATATCCGGATTTGCCCAATTTATCGAGGTTTTTATAAAATTCTGTAGGCTGTAACCACTTTTCAATATTGTGAATTTTAAAGGCAACATCTTTCCCTTTCGGACTCGCCCACTGGTCGTAAACTGGCCAGTAAATCAACAGTTCGTTATCTGATTTTCCGCTCTGCAACACACTTTGCGTGCGTGCAACATAAGAATTGAGTCCACTCAACTGTGGCCACAAACTGTTCTCGGGCACAAAATTGGTCGATGCATAAAACAGCCATCCCGGAAATTTTACGTCCGCCGGCGTGTAGGTTGTTCCGTGGTAAAAAACGTGATTGATTCCTGACAAAAAAACCTGCTCCACTTCCGGTTTTGCCTGTGACCACGAAGTTTTGAAATGCTCTGTCAGCCACGTAAAAGTTTCATTTGAAATCAGTTTTTTGCCCATTACATTGGCTGCCGAAGAAGAAAACTTCAACATATTAATATCGGGAACATCCGATTTTTGAATGTCGGCGCTGTCTCTTTTCAAACCTAAAATATCGAACGGTGTACTTCCGAAAGTTTCAGATTCGGGAATATCGACCGCTGCATATAAATCCAATAAATTCCCAGGCGAACCGTGTGCCTGATTGGTATTTTTGGAGTTTTTGGAATGTGCCCAATTGGTAAAATCTTTGGTAAAACGATTTAAAATCAAGTCACTCAACGTTTCTCTGTAATCCGATTTTATTCTCGCAGCGATTTCGTTTTCCTCATTGCCCACCAAATATTTGATGTACGGACTTAAATCATAACCCCGTCTTTTATGAAATTCCTCTTTAAAATCCGGTGTCCAGTCGGCATTATAAACTTCATAACTGTCGTTGAAAAAAGAACGGATTCCATAATTTGAATTTCCAAAAGCTTTATCGAAAGTTTTCAGATAATCTTTTGTTGCAGTGGGCGAAAAATGGTCTAAAGTAAAGCCTTCGCCGCCTGGAGCCGCACGTTTAACCTTCTGTAAAGTTTTACCAACAAAAACGGCGTAGATTGTCCACTTTCCTGATGTCGGTTTCCAGTTTAAAGTTCCGTCAGCATTGATTTTATCTGTTAAAACAGTTGCCTCATTCTTGTCATTGTAAGCGGTTACAATATCAAGTTTTATTGTCTTTAAATTCTTCTGTTTTTCGTCTTTCAGAACAATTTTTTCTGAGAATTTTTCATTCGGTTGAATCTCATACGTCTGAACAATCATTTTGGTCGCCGCATCATTTTCACTGACTTGCGGTCCGCCAATCGGCCAGCCCGTTCCCACAGACATATCGACGCTCATATTTAAGCTTTTTGCTTTACTGGTCGTGAACTCCAACATTTTCATCCAAGCCGGAGAAAGATAATTGATGTAAGTGTTTTCGAAACCTTTTGCACCGTAAATCGGAACAATTTCAACGCCTCCGAAACCAGCTTTATTTAGGGTTGTCAGTTGTTTGTCCAAACCTTTTTCGTCAACTGCGCTTCCCATCCACCACCAGCGGGTCCACGGTTTTACGGTCTCGGTAACTGTAGGCCACGGATTTTGTGCGGAGAGATTTCCGATGACAAAACAGAGAATACTTATACTGACAATATTTTTAATTTTCATTTTTTACTGTTTAATTAACCACAAATCGAAGATTCGACGAAGTCAAAAGTCACAAAAGATTTTGGACACATGAGTTATTTTAAGTGAGTGATTCGGCTCTTTAGAAGAACACATAAGTTTTGAAAATCAAAGATTTTCTTCTATGGGTGAATCACGATGTCGCCTTTTCAGGGCTTGCTCACATTCTTTTTTATTTTGTCATTGGGCTTCACCCAATGCTATTGAAAGTCGTCCTTTCAGGACTTTCAAATTTCGTCAAAATTATTTCCCCGACCCTAAAGGGAGTAATTTTGAGGAAATTTTCAAAGGAATTTTGCTCCCTTTAGGGTTGGGGTAAACAAAATTCTTTTTGAATCATTCCTACTTTTTAATTTCCATCAGGCTTCAAAGATTCCATAAAAACAGATTCCGGCCAATGGAATTTTTCGATATCATCGGGTTGATTTGGGTTAAAACTTTTATAATTTTTTGAAATGTATTTCTTTAAAGATAAATTTTGGTCGACGATAGATTTTACAACACATTTCGCTAATTCATAAGCGCCATAAGTGTTGAAGTGTGTATCATCAGCCAAAGCTGCCGGTTGATTGGGATAAGCGTTTGCAGGATAATGAACAAATGCTTTCTTTGCTTTTTCCGGTCCCATCGCTTCGAATAAGGTTTTGCTTAAGGCATTTAAATCAATTAAATCAACGTTTTCTTCTTTTGCAATTTCTCTCATCGCTACAGGAAAATCGTCTAAAGTGTTGACTATCTTATTATTTTCATCAAAAACTCTGCGGTTCATTGAGGTAACCAAAACCGGAATTGCACCCAATTCTCTGGCTTTCGAAATCCATTCTTTTAACCGTTTTCTGTAACCGGATTTTGTGCTGTTGCCTGCTTTTTGGTCGTTGTGCCCAAACTGAATGAAAAGATAATCGCCTTTCCTGATTTTGTTCCAGATTTTATCGATTCGGTGGCGGTCTTCGAAGGCTTTCAACGTTTCTCCACTTTCAGCATAATTGGCAATCACGACTTCGTTCGGAACAAAAAAATACGGCAACATCTGTCCCCACGACGCCCAAGGTTCGTACTGTGCATCGACAACGGTTGAATCTCCCGTCAAATAAATAGTTTTTGCGATTTTGTTGGGTTGAATGATTACCGAACAGACTTTAGGAGCTTTATCATTAAATTCAATCGTCAGCAAATTGTCCCAATGTAAATATTTTCTTTCTCTCGGCTTAAGTTTTACAATCCCAATCTGAGCTCCGTTTTGATTTCGGATGATGCTGTCTTTGACGTGAACTGTGATTTGTTTTTCTATAATTTCTCCCTTCTTTGTTTTGATGTCATTCAGCATCAGACGGCGGTTTTCGACGCGTACTGTTGTTTCGGATGTTCCTTTTGAATCACCAAGATTTAATGTAATATCATAATTTCCTTCAGGAATCGCCACCGAGAAATAAAAAGGTTTATCGCTGGTAATAAAATCTCCCGTCAAAGCATTTCCGCCGTTGTCAACAGATTTTAGACCTGAAATATCCATAAATCCGTAACCGATTTTCCTGTCAAATTTTGAAGTCGAATTAATTGGAATGAAACCATTTTCCACCCTGCTTCCACCAAAATCAAATTTGAAAGTGGTTTGCTGTGCAAATATTGTTGCGCAGAAAAGAACGGTTAAAAGTGAAATCCAATTCTTCATCTTAATCTGTTAAAATATTTTCTTTCGGCATTGTAAACTGCTTATTTTCATCACCCAAATCCGGCAGACCAAAATAAAAATATAAAGTTCTTTTAAACGTCCCGTTCAGGTGATTCGGTTCACTTTCTGGGCCTAAAGTCGCAGTATCATTGTTAATATTAAACGCCAAAGCAGTTCCCAAAGGCGGAATCGCATCGAGGAAAGAGATATTTCCTGTCGGCAATTTCGGATAACCTTCCCCACCGTAAATTCCATAAAAATCAAAAAGTCTGACGAACATTTTTTCTTCTTTTGTTCCAATCGTAATTTTTCCCTCTGCTGTATTTAATTGCAACCATGAAACATCATCGAAATATCCTTTAAACTCAGGATAAATCCAAGGTGAAAAACCTGTTCGGGTGGAGTTTTTCAAGTTCTGCCAGACGTTGTAAGTCTGTCCCTGAGTTCGGTTTTTCCAAACGTGATATGGACCTTTACCGAGCCATTTTGCGTTGATGACATAATTTTCAGGATAATCGAAACTTACGCCTGAAAATTGATAATCTCCCGACAAAGAATATTCATAATTTAATTCTAAAATCCCGTTGGGATTCAGTTTCCAAACGGCTTTTTTCCCGTCCTTGTAAGAAATTTGAATAACCTGATTTTGTCCTTCTGTAAAGGATTTTATGGACGATAATTCCATTTTTCCATTCACGAAAATCGGTCCGTTCTGGAAAGTCATTTTTTTGCCTTTTTTATCTAAAATAACTGACTTTAATAATCCATCTTTTTTCCCGAATGAAAATTCTTTTTCGTCTGATTTTAAAATAAATAATGAGTCATTTTCAATCACCGATACCGGAAATTCTTTGATTAAAGATTTAGAAAACTGTTTTGAAATTTCATCATTCGATTTAATTTTCCAAGTCCAGGTATAAATTTCTTTTCCAAAAGAATCGGTCGCAGTCAGCGTTATAGCTTCACTTTCTTTCCAATTAGTTGGAAGATTTAATTTAATATTCCCTTTTTCTGTTGGTTTAATATTCGGAGATTCAGCTTTTCCTTTTTCAATCAAATCAAATCCGGATTCTGATGAAAATGGTGTTTTAAATTTAACCAGTTTCCATTCAAACTGACATTCATCTAAATTCGTAAAATGATATCGGTTTTCAATAGGAATATTTCCATTAAAATCGTTTGGCAAAGATTTCAAATCAATTTTTACCGGACTGTAAATTTCCCGTATTGCGTAAAAATTTCCCTCTTTTTCACGATGTGGACCCACCACTCCATCCGGAGCATTAATTGCATTCACATCAAGTTGATTGTTAAAATCTGTTCGCACCAAACCTTCATCCGCAAACGCCCAGAGAAAACCGCCAGCGCCTTTTTGGGAATTCCAGTGAAGTTCCCAGTAATCGGCCAATGACGTCCCGCCACCGCCGTCATCCTGAGCGTGCAGAAACTCGGTCGGCATATAAATATTTTCGCCTTCGAGAATCTTTTTTGTGCTGTAATAATCTTCGTAATGATTACAGTCGATTCCGTTGAAAGCATTTCCCGGCTTGTGATGCGCGTGGATGACAGGACGATTTGACAGGTCATATTTTGCATATTCTGCATCCAAATCAAAATTATGTCCGCCTTCATTTCCGTTGCTCCAGAAAATAATGGAAGGATGATTGGCATCTCTTGTAACCATTTCTTTCACGAGCTTTTTCCCAACTTCAGTGCTGTATTTTTTTTGCCAGCCAGCGAGTTCATCCAAAACATATAAGCCCAGCGAATCACAAATTTGCAGAAACGATTTATTCGGTGGATAATGAGCACATCGAACGGCATTCATATTCATTTCTTTGATGAGCTGAACGTCCATCAAATCGATGTTTTTGTTGACAGCTCGTCCCGTTTCAGGCCACCAAACGTGACGGTTGATGCCTTTCATTTTGATTTTAGTTCCGTTGACGTAAATGCCGTCGCCTTTTTTGATTTCAATCGTTCGGAAACCGAATATTTCTTCGGTTTGGAAGATTTTTTTTCTGTTTTTATTTAAACTGAATTTCGCTTTGTATAAACTAGGCGTTTCGGCTGTCCAGACTTTTGGATTTTTAACAGAAAACTGAATCTGCTTTAAAGTATCTCCTTTTTGAATGGTAATCTGAGATTCTCCAACCAAATTATTTTTAATATCAAAGATTTCGACCTTTACATTATTGGCAGATTGGATTCCTTTTAAATGAATATCCGAACGGAAAGTTCCATCTGCTTTGGCATCAATAGCTGTCCACGAGATATTTTCTTTAGGATTAGCTTCCAAATAAACCGGTCTGAAAATTCCTCCTAAAACCCAATAATCCGCTAAACGTTCTGCGTTGTTCACCGATTTATCTGCAGACATTTTGGAAACTTTGACTTCGAGAATATTTTCTTTTCCAAAGATTAATTTATCAGAAATATCATATTTAAATTCATAAAAAGCACCCTGATGAATTGCTCCAGCCAACTTGCCGTTGATTTTCACTTCGGTGTCAGTCATAGAACCTTCAAAAACGATGTTGATGCTTTTTCCCTTCCACGAATTCGGAACGGTAAATTTGTGTTTGTAGAGACCTGTTTCGTCGTTAAATTTAAAATTTTTGCCGTAGGTTACGTAATCCCGCCCGTAGTTGTACGAACCAAATCCCTGCTGTTCCCATTGTGAAGGAACCTGAATTTTGTCCCAGTTTCCAGATTTTCGTCCGCCGGTTATCCAAAAATCCCATTCTTTGGTGTGCCCAGAATCTGTCCCGCTCAGGAATTGGATTTCCCTAGATTGAGAATGCAGAAACTGTGAGCAAAAGCATAAAAGAACGAATATTTTGGAATAAAAACTCATTTAGCAGAAATATCGGAATCGTCTTTTTTGTCGTAAGATTGCGTGAGAGAAGCCACCTGCGTCACATTGATATTTTTTTGCTTTAAATTCTGAATGTGATTCAGATTTTGCATTTCAGGTTTTAATGCTTTGATTTTAAAATTTTCGAAAGTGAAATCTTTTAAATCAAATAAATCTGATTTTTCAATGGAGAAAGCCGTTTCACAACTTAAATCAATATTTTTAATGGTGATGTTATTTGCCAATCCTTTTCTTGGTCTTTCTTCACCTTTTAAATCAAAAAACTGGTTCCAGCCTTTTACATAGATGAAGGTTTTTACATTTCCTGAAATATTATCGACCGTTAAATATTCATAGTGTTGAGGCGTGTCAGGACGCATTTTTAAATGTAATAATCTTGAAGCATCTTTCACTTTAGAATTTCTTAAAATCACATTGTAATTATGAATCGATTCACTTCCGCAAGTCAAAACACTGTGGCAAAATCCGAAGCTATTGTCTTCGATAAGGATATTTCTGTTTTCACCATTGTTCGGGTCTGTATCAGCTTTTGGACCTTTTCCACCTTTCAAAGCGATTGCGTCATCATTCACTGACATATAGCAATTTTTAATTAAGAAATTGGTACACGCATCGATATCAACCGCATCTGTACTCGGTGCTTTTACCGGTTCTTTCGGAGCAAGAATCGTCAGATTTAACAATTTAACGAAATCACTTTTGTAATAATGTGTGCTCCAGAAAGGGGAATTTTTAATGGTAATTCCTTCCACCTGAACATTTTTAGAATTTGAAACGTAGATAATTCTTGGTCTCATCTCGTCCATATTGGTGCATTTAGGATTCCACTCGCGTCTTTTCCAGAATGATTTCCAGAAACGAAGTCCGTTTCCGTCTAAAGTTCCTTTTCCTGAAATAGTGAAACCATCCAATCCATCAGCGTTAATCAAAGCCGGAAAATATTTCACGGTTTGTCCTTCCATTCTTGTCGTAACCACTGGAAAGTCGTTGATATCATCGCTGCCTTTCAATTTTGCGCCATTTTCCAGATGCAAATGCGTTCCCTGCTTGAAGAAAACTGAACTGATGAGAAATGTACCTTTTGGAACCACGACAACTCCACCGCCATTTTTCGCTGCCAAATCAATGACTGCCTGAAGCTGTTTTGTCTGAAGAATTGTACTGTCGTTCTTCATACCGTTGGCCGTAAGTATATATTTTTTGCCTAATTTGTTGATGTCTGTGGGTTTGTTATCTTTGAACCATTTGTCAATCTTGGATCCGTCTGGCCATTTGTCCTGACTTTTCATTGCGGATGTAAAAAGGAAGATAAATGCAAAGGAAAAAATATGGATAATTCTATTTTTAAAAATCATAATCGGTTTGATGTAAATTTATATTTTCTGAGCATTAAAGCTAGTAAATAAAAATATACATTTTGAGAGCATGCAGTATCCTGCTCTTTCATGTCAAAGGAAAACGTAAGATTATTTTATAAATGTGTAAAAAATAAAAAACCCCTTAAGAAAAGGGGTTTTTGTAGCGAAGACGGGAATTGAACCCGTGACCTCAGGGTTATGAATCCTGCGCTCTAACCAACTGAGCTACCTCGCCGTTTTGGTGGTGCAAATATAGAAAATATTTACAAACCTCCAAAATTATTTTAGCTTTAAATATTCCAAAACATCACCTACGTGATCTGGCTTACTGATAATCTTGTTATTAGCATCCAAAATAAAATAGGTAGGTGTTGCATGAATATTATATTTCTCACCATAACTGCTGTTCCAGCCTTTCAATTCTGAATCGTTGATCCAAGGGAATGCTGCTATCTTTTTTGTATAAGCATCTTTATCTGTATCTAAAGAAAGGCCGATAATTTCGATGTTTTTAGACTTCATTTCCTGATATTTTGGCAGTAACTGAGGAAGTTCGCTTTCACAGTGTGAGCAAGTGGAAGACCAAAAAACAATAATCTTTTTGTCTGCTTTTACATCTGCCAGGGTTTTTGCTTTTGTATTGGTAACAGAATAAAAATTATATCCTGGAAATGTAGCTCCGATTTCAACATTTGCATTGGTTTTTAATGTTGCTGCCAAACGGTCTGTGATGGTACACTTCAAATTTTTTGCCTGCGTGAGGTATTTAGTTTTAAATTCCTTCATGTCGTAAGCATCAAAAATATCGATCAACTCAGATAGAACGGTTTGTCCTCTTGGCGTTTCTACTTTTAATGTTTCAAGAAGTTTATCTACTGAAGCAGTTACGTTATTATTACCTCCCACATTTAGATAAGAAACCAAAACCGGTCTTAATAAAGAAGATGTTTCAAGCATATCAGTCGACTTATCAATGAAATTGATAATATCTTCCTGCTTAATGTTTTTAGAGTTTTCTGCAACTAAAAACTTATTGTAATTGGTATTGTAATAGCTGATGAAAGGATGTGTGGAAAAATCAGAAGCTGATTTATTGGAAAGTTTTGCAATCTCAGAATCCAAGGCTTTTCCGAAATCACTTGCTCCTTTATAATACTCTTTGATCTGAATCAATGCAGGTAAAATCATCTCCTTTTTCTGCGAGCCCTCCTGAATGGAATTCATCAGAGAGTTGGCTTCATCAAGATAATTTATGTTTTTTACTTTATCGCCCTCAGTTTCGAGCGTGATTTCTACATTTTTATTTTCTGAAATAAAATTAAAACTGTTGTTTGTATTCGGCAGAAAGACTTTCATCATTCCCACATAATTCTTAGGATATTTAAAAGTCCAGACATTTTTTTTAGCTGTTTCTTTGGTAAAAACAATATCTTTCGAACCGTTTAAAGTATATAGAATTGCCTCCTGTTCCCTGAAGTTTGCAGGTGCTTTGATAGTGACTACGAACTGAGCGTTTATACTAAAAGCAGTAAAGAAAACTGCTGTTGCGAAAATCTTTTTCATACTGTAAAAATAAAAAAACTCTCTGATAAATCAGAGAGTTAAATATATTTTAATATAATTTTTATATTTTTTGAGACTTGTATTTCTTTGCAAAAAATACAACCAACATTATTGCAAAAACAGCAAGTGCGTAAACGTACATATCGACAGGGATAGACTGCACACCTGGAGTTGTTCCTCCACCTCCTCCATCAGGTGGCGGCCCGCTTCCTCCTGGCTGAGCTGTAACTTTTATTAATGCAGAGAGCGTTATTACTAAAGCTAAAAATTTATTTTGGATTTTCATACTGTTTATTTTAAGATCTTAGTTGCTACTTTTTCACCGTTATCAGAAAGAATGTTTACAATGTAACCGTTTTTCAAATTGTCATCTAAATCGATAACAAAATCACGATCGGTTTTCACATCCTTTTTAGATAGAACAAGCTTACCGCTCATGTCATAAACTGTAATATCTGCCTTTTTCCAGTTAGGATCAAATCTAACAACATAGTCATTAATATCTGGTACGAAAATTACCATTGTTCTTGAAGGTGTTTTAGTCTCAGCAGTTCCCAGAACAAGATTATTTGGCGCTCCATAATATAGATCAAACTCAGCATGAGAAGCTGGAACTACATTCCCTTGTTTGGCTTGCTGAACCGTTCCGTTTGATGGCTTAAAATAGAAACCAGTTCCAGAAGATAACGCATGTGCATCATCCGCAATCAAGACTCCATCTTCTTTTATTTCAAATTTATAGGAAGTAACATTAGCATTATATTTCACTAACTTAATATTTTTTCCTAAGAAGTTACTTTCGTTAGCTTCATTTATATATAACCAGTATGAATTTGTAAAATTATAATCATACCCTCCTGCAGGATCTTCTTCATACGTACCAATTGGATATTCAGAAAATGCATTTACCTGCATTTTAGCATTTTGCGAGTTTCCAGTCGATGCATTAGGTGATACAACATAGTAAGTACGACCAATTTCTGCACCAGCTGAATTTAATGCAATTACTGTAAGCTGCTTGGTTGTACCCACATTCATATTCTTAGCAGCGGTTACACTGTAGCTATCACCTGTTCTCGGCAGATAATTAAATCTCCGAAGCGTCTGAAAATTCAAAGTATTGGATGTAGGAGAAGTAAATTTGAGAACGAAAGTACCCATTGGTCTTACATTCAAGAATTCAGAGTCCCCAACGATAAGTTTTCCTGTCGTTGTATCTCTTGAAACATATTTATAACTGGTAGATCCCCCGCCATTGGCTGAATATGAGACACCTGCAACCTCAAGTCTGACACCTTGAAAATTTGCCCCTAGTTGATTTCCGTCTCCATCGGGATCAGCACCATTTGTTGCAGCAATTCCTGAAAGATCTAAGTTTGTAAGAAATGGATTACTGTACTGATAAATATTTTTCCCATAATTACCCTGCCACACTGTCCCTCCCGTAGAGGTATGGAAACCATCCTGCAAGTAAGAATAATATTTTTCGTTATACTGATTATAGTTTCCACCAGCAGCTCCAAACGTAACGTTAGCACCTGCATCAGCAAGCGTCATAGCGGGCATTTCTGCAGCTAAATCGGACACTGGTCTCCCTTTAAATGTTTTTACAGTATTAAAGTTTATTACAGTTGCATCTGGTTTATTACCTAAAATCATATAAGACCTCGGATTTGCAACCGCAGAAAAGTTTGTTACGTGATCAAATACTACATTTGGATTATTCCAATTATGAATATCATTCTGTGACCCTCTATTAGCTGTAAAAGTTTTACCTAATTCAGTACTCAAAGTAGAGTAAGCCTTGTTGAAAAATGGCATTCCAATCTGTTGATAAGCACCATGATTAACATTTGTATGCTCTTGATCTACGTATCCCTGAATATCACCTTGTGCTAATCCTCGAATGTATAACTGACCATAAGTATAAACCTGAGATTCATCTATTGCCGGCGTGCTGGCAACATCTGGTTTGTTTCTTAGACCATAATTACCCGGTTCGTTTAGCTTATTGATAAAGTTGGGAGTTGCAGCTGTTGCGTAAATTCCAGTCGTTGCATTTGCATCCGGAGTTTTATTAGCCCCGGCAGTTGTAACAGTGGTGAAGGTATCACCAGATGTACCAACAATCATTACATTACCGTGGTTTTCTACAAGACCGTTACCTACAAGCCTTACACTTCCGCCATTATAAACTAAAGTGTTTTTGCTAATGTACATCTTAGCGGTGTTTCCTACGTTAAGGACTGTACTCTGCGCCTGAACAGAATAAGCTATAGCCAATAGTCCTACAGTTAATAAATTTTTTTTCATTGTATAATAGATTATGTGTTAATACAATATTCAATTGCAAAGATAGAATAATTTTGCTTTAAAAAAAATAATATCAAGTGTATAAAGGAAATTTTATATTATGTTAATATGATCTCGTCCTGTTCACCTACACTGAACATATAATCCTCTAAAACCTTTTCTGTAGTTCCGCGGAGACCTCTCGCGCCAAGACCTTTCTCCATGGTGTCATCTACAATTTTCTCAATTGCCGCATCAGTGAATTCAAGTTTCGTACCATCCATTTTGAAGAGCTCAATAAATTGATTTACAATAGAATTTTTCGGTTCTTTCATAATCTGAATCATCGTCTCCTTTGTCAGTTTTTCCAAATAAGTGATAATTGGAAACCTACCCAAAAGCTCGGGAATCAGACCAAAAGTACGAAGATCAATAGCGTTGATGCTTCTCAAAATATATTCATCTTCATCTACTTTATTGATTTTTTCCGCACTGAAACCAATCGCCTGCTTATTCATTCTTCTCTCAATAATTTCTTTGATGCCGTCAAAAGCACCACCTGCTATGAAAAGAATATTTTGCGTATTGACCTGAATGTATTTCTGGTCAGGATGCTTTCTTCCCCCTTGTGGCGGTACATTCACAATACTTCCTTCTAAAAGCTTAAGCAATCCCTGCTGCACTCCCTCTCCTGAAACATCTCTTGTAATACTCGGATTATCTGATTTTCTTGCAATTTTGTCGATTTCATCGATAAAAACAATTCCTTTTTCTGCTTTTTCAACATCGTAATCAGCTACCATCAGCAATCTGGAAAGAATACTTTCAACATCTTCGCCTACATAACCAGCTTCAGTTAAAATTGTTGCATCAACGATACAGAAAGGTACATTCAGTTCTTTGGCAATTGTTTTAGCCAAAAGCGTTTTGCCCGTTCCTGTTTCGCCAATCATGATGATGTTTGACTTTTCAAGTTCTACCTCACGGTTTTCTGTCTGTGCGTGAAGCAACCTTTTATAATGATTGTAAACAGCTATCGCAAGCTGCTTTTTCGCCTGATCCTGACCAATTACATATTGATTGAGAAATTCTTTGATCTCTTTAGGCTTTTTTAAATCTTCCATACGTTCTGCGGGAGACAATGCAGAGTCTGTAGACGCAGTCTCCTTTACGATAGAATGCGCCTGCTCGATGCAGCTTTCGCAAATAAAACCATTCTGCCCGGAAACCAGCATCTGTACTTCATTTCTTTTTCTTCCACAGAAAGAACATTGGTTTGGATTCATTTTTATAAGATATATTATGAAAGAAAATCGTAAAAAATTACTTTTTTACGACTTCTCTGTATTAGTTAAGAATTAATAATTGAATTTTGAATTTCGGTATATTCTTCAGATGACAGCTTGAGTCTTTCATTTTTGAAGTTCATATCTTCTACTTTGTTTAAAGGAATCAGATGAATGTGAGCATGAGGAACTTCAAGCCCTACAACTGCTACACCAACACGCATACAGGGAATTGCATTTTTTACCTTTTTGGCAACTTTCTGAGCAAAAGCCCAGAGGTTTTTATATTCTTCGCTTTCAAGATCAAAAATCAGATCAACTTCTTTTTTAGGAATTACCAAAGTATGACCTTTCACCAAAGGCATAGCATCCAGAAATGCGATGAAATTTTCATCTTCAGCTATTTTGTATGCAGGAATTTCTCCGTTGATGATTTTTGTAAATATTGAACTCATTTTTCTGAGATTTAAAAATGATAATTAAAGAGTGATATCCAAAACTTCAAAAGAAAGTTTATTTCCGTTCGGCAGTACGATTTCTGCCGTTTCACCGATTACTTTTCCTAATAAACCTTTAGCAATAGGAGTATTTACAGAAATCTTACCTGATTTCAAATCACTTTCGTTATCAGGAACCAACTTGAAAACCTGCTCTTTTTTTGTATCGTTATTTAAAAGTTTAACTGTAGTAAGAATCGATACTTTAGAGGTATCCAATTGAGTTTCGTCGATTACTTTTGAGGTTGTCACAATATCTTTCAGCTTTGAAATTCTCATTTCGAGCATTCCCTGCGCTTCTTTTGCTGCATCATATTCTGCGTTTTCAGACAAATCTCCTTTATCTCTTGCTTCTGCAATCTGCTGAGTGATTTTCGGTCTTTCAATTTTTTCCAATTGCTCAAGCTCGGCTTTCATTTTATCCAATCCTTCCTTTGTTACATAGCTTGCCATAATTTTAAAATTTTGTTTTAGTATAAAAAAATAATCCGACATTTGTCGGACAATGTTTTTGCGTGTTAATCGTTATTGTTTTACAAATATATAAAAATTTCAATTCAAATGAAAAAAACTTTTTCGCTCATCATATTTTCAATAATTCTGATTTTCAGTAATTTAAGTTTAAATTCATGCGGAAGCAACAACGATACAGTAAGCTGTTTTCCTAATGCCCCAGTGAATGTTTCTTTGAATCTCAATCTTCCTGCTTATTTTAAACTTACCCAACCGCAAGGATGGATTTATGTGGATGAACAACAGTCTGGAACCCGCGGTTTAATCATCGTCCGTGGATCCGGAAATACCTTTAAAGTTTACGACAGGAATGCTCCACATCTTTGCCCGGACGTAAATACTACATTGGAAGTGAAAGACAACATCAGCATCATCTGCCCGAAAGACAATGCAACATGGATTTTACTTACTGGAAATCCGACTTCTGTTACCTCACTTCCACCTAAAACATATCTGTACAATTACGATCCTTCAACCAACGTTTTAAATGTTTATTTTTAGATGAAAACGGTTATTCAAAGAGTTTCTGAGGCAAGCGTTAAAGTTGACGGTAAAATTGTAAGTGAAATAAAAAAAGGCTTTATGCTCCTGCTTGGCATCGATGAAAATGATGAGAAATCAGATGCAGACTGGCTCGTTCAAAAGATATTGAATTTTCGGGTATTTGGTGATGAAAACGATAAACTTAATCTCTGCATTCAGGATATTTCAGGTGAAATACTTTGCATAAGCCAGTTCACCCTGATTGCCGATTACAAAAAAGGCAACCGACCCTCTTTTATTAAGGCGGCAAAACCAGAAAAAGCAATTCTTTTATTTGAGTATTTCAAATCCGAGATTTCAAAATCAGGTTTAAAAACAGCCAGCGGAATCTTCGGTGCAGACATGAAAATCTCTCTGATTAATGACGGACCCGTAACGATCGTAATGGATTCCCGTACAAAAAATTAATTTTCTATTATTTTTGGAGATTTTAAAACTGCTCAAATTACTCCTAAACCCGTGAAAGCAGTACAGTTTCCATAAGAAACCTTTTTTGGTTACAAAAACATACTATGCAGATTAGACAGTAATAATTCATTATTGTACCACAAATCGCAACATAATTGCATAAAGTTTGCATTTATAGTTCTAAATTTTCGTAATTTAACACCAACTAAAAATTAAATCTTATGAGAAAATGTTATATTTTGCTTGCTGCACTCCTATGCAGTTACGGCATGAACGCACAGGTAGGAATTAATACCAATACCCCAAGTGCTACTTTGGACGTACAAAAAAGCACGACCGCCGGTCAGCCTATAGGAATTATTCCACCGCGTGTTACTGGAGATGAACTCAGATTGAATGCAAACGTCTATGGTGCTGCTCAAAACGGTGCAATCGTTTATGTAACAACTCCCATAACAGCGATTACTGAACCTAAATCTTCAAGTATTACGAGCCGTGGGCTTTTTATCTATGATGCCGAAGAACCCAATGGAGCAGGTATCGGATCCTGGCAGATAATTCCTGACGGTCCAGCTTCACCAACAGGTGGAGGAACTGGCGATGGTGCTTATGCAGCAAGAATGAGCGGAAATCTTTCAGTATTAAATCTTTCTTTAGGTCTGCTAAGTTCTAATGCACGGTTTGTACGTTTACCCCAGACATCAGGAACCGGCGTAAACCCTCCAATATTGGTTGATATACCAACAACAAATCTTACTAATATTGCCGGCAGCGGAGGCGATTCATACTACACAGTTCCTTCAACCGGGATATATCAGATTAATTACAGCTATAGAACCGGACAAGGGCTGAGCTTACAGGCATTGAGTTCCACAAGACCAGGAATTATTATTGCGAAATCCCAACCAGGAACGGTATTACCATTATCTACATCCAATACAACAACTTTAGATTTCCGCTATTATGGAGGACTAAGCATTTTAGCTTTACCTGGTCTACCATTAGTAGGAGGGCTTTCGCTGGCAAACATATCTTTGACTCAAGGTCAGATCAGCCACATATATCAGCTTTCTGCTGGTGAACAGTTGAGATTTGGTATTGTAGACGGTGGTCTCAGTATTGATTTATTAGCAGACGCTTCGGCAGAAATATCAATTTACAAAATAAAATAAATTTTAAATAATAATTTTAATGAGCTCTTCCGAATTTGTTCGGGAGGGCTTTTTATGTGTATTTTAAAAAACTTTCTTTTATTAAAATCAAAATAGAAAATTCCCCAATAATCATTAGTTTTGTACGCTCAAAATCAATTTTAGAATTAAAATAATTAAATCATAATGAAAAAACAGACCATCGCATTGTTTTGCGTAGCAATCTTCAGCGTTTCGTGTGCTCAGAAGAAAGACAAACAAGCTACAGATAAATATACTGACGACCAGAAAGCTTCTTACTACATTGGATTGAACATCGCTCAAAACATGAAAAACGGAGGCATTAATGTAGATGCAGATCTTCTGGCTCAGGCGATAAAAGAGGAGATGGCAGGAAAACCAAAATTGTTACCTGCTGAAGAAATGGAGTCTTTCATGCAAACCTTTATGCAGAAGCAAAGCGAAAAAAAGATGACTGAAGCTACAGCAAAAGCAGGTGAAAACAAGAAAAAAGGCCTTGAATTTCTTGCTAAAAACAAGCAAAACGCCAAAATAAAAACTACAGCATCCGGTTTACAGTATGAAGTGGTAACTGAGGGTGACGGGAAGACAAAACCTAAAGCAACTGATGCCGTAGAAGTAAAATATACAGGAAAGTTACTTGATGGAACTGTTTTCGATTCTACAGATAAAAATGGCGGAGCACCGATTGAACTTAATCTTGGCAGCGTAATAAGAGGTTGGACAGAAGGCATTCAGCTGATGAGCAAAGGAGCAAAATACAGATTTTACATTCCTTCAGATTTAGCTTATGGTGATCAGGGTGCAGGAGGTGCGATTCCACCGGGAGCAACCATTATCTTTGATGTGGAACTGGTGAACATCAAATAGATTTTTTGAATTATCAGATAAATAAAATGTCTTTCAAGAATTTGAAAGACATTTTTATGTTTACGATTTTAATGTAATTATCTTACAGGTACACTGCTGAAATTCAAAGCAACTTTGAGATTCATGTCTGATGAGGTCTGATTTTTCAGTTCGTAAACGGTTCTCACTGTTACTCCCGAGCTTTTTACTACAGAATCCAAAAATCCGGTTTCATTATTAAGATCAAGATTTAGGCTTGCAGAGGTTGTAGAAATGTTAGATCTCGATGCAACGAGTCTTTCGCTGGTTCCGTCTGAAGAAATGTAGATTTTTACAGATTTCAATGCGCTTAAAGTTCCGCCAGCAGGTGATGCAACTGAGATTTTAGCATCAGAAATTCTCACGTCTTTAATCTGAGCATTATTATTACCACCAAACCAGGTCTGAACATTGGTAGCCGTGGATGTTGAAGACACTTCTTTATCTGCTGGAACTCCCGTAGATACAAGGACATTTGTTGTGTAAGGAAACGTATTTTGTACAATAGACTGTACTGCACCGCAACTCGCTAAAACTGCGGATGCAATTACTGCGGTTGAAAATATTTTTTTCATTTTAATCCAATTTTTTGTTTCTGGCATCAGAAATTATACCAATTATTCTACTGTTACTGAAAAGTCTCCGGTGGTGATTCCGTCGGCCATATTGTTTTTACCGATGATCAGCCACAGCTCACCTTTTCCCTTAACTTCGTGTACCAATTCCTTACCAAACGGTCCGTCCATAGATCCATCCGGCATTTTGATCTGATTAAATCTGATGTTTTGGTTCCTGTCTTTTACTTTGATCGTTGCAGAAATACTGGATTTATTGAAGTCGGTTATCTTCAAAATCAATTTATCGTGCTCAACGGTAAACTTTTCTCCGATGGTAAAAGGAAGCCTTTCTCCGTCTGCCATTCTGATGATGACGCGGTCTTTTTCTTCACGCATCACACCTCTTTCCAGCACTTCTTTTGTTTTGGGAGCGTTGTTGATGGCGGAATCTTTCATTTTTACGGCTACGGAATCTTTGGGACTCAGATTGGCTGACTGCTCATCCACGATAATGGAATCATTGGTTTGAGTTACTGTCTGCTCTTTATCTTTTTGGCATGAATTCAAAAATAAAAATACGATGGCTATTGGAAAATAAAATTTCATATTACTTAGTTTTAGTGGTTTTATAAAACAGAATTTTTGAGAGGAAACTACTCTGTTTCTGAAGTTCAATTTTGCTTACAACATCCTTAAAAAGTTGTTGATCCTTATTTTCTTCAGCATATTTCAGCAACTGTTTTTCGCTGAAGCTTACAGACTGAAGGTGAAAATTAACGGCAAAATCACTCCGTTTGCTGTTCTGCAAGGTGATGATTCCGCCCCAGTTGATGTAAGAACATGCTAAAACTGTTCCATAAACCGCCCAGATCATAGAGTTGAAAAGATAGGCATTGGTTTTCTTTTTCTGAATTTTAATAAAGGTAAGAATGAGACCAATCAGCGATAAAATAAGAAATGCATAAACCCCGATTTTTTTATACGTGAAACCCATGTCGATGATGTATTCTGTATTTTTCACAAAAGCGGAAATGATTAAAATGACATTTAAAAAAATCCAGATTTTCGCCAATAGTTTTAAAGATTTTGCCTTTTCATCGAAGTTGAATCCACCCTTGAAATACATCATAATAACCAAAATCGCCATGATGATTGATAAAATAACAGCATTCACCCGTTCATGTGTTTCTTCGCCAAGCTGAATGGTTGTTTTGGGAATTTCTACGAACTGCTCATAATTGAAGGTGAAAATGAAAACGAGCAACAGAATATTCAGGCAAAACAGCGATATGACACCACTCGTTCTTTCAGAATTTAAATCTAAAAATGAATACGTAGGTTTCTGAATTTTATCTTCATCATTAAATTCATTATTTAAAATATGATTTTGCTTATAAATAATTTTTTCCACAGCAAAATTCCAGTAATTGAAGGCTATGAAGAGTCCTAAAACAGTAACAACAGTCAGTTGCCAGAAATTTATATCTAATTCATAGTTGGTGAAAATACCTGAAAAAATATCACTTCCGGCCGCATAAATTCCGAAAAAGACCGAAACTAAAACCAAAGGAATAACAAAAAATGCGATGGCCTTCTGCAGAAATCCTGAAGTATTGGTCCTTGGCAACCATGCGTCAAAATTGAAAAACCTGCAGATAAATGTAAAGCAATTCACGATAAAAACAGGAATCAGCAAAATTGCTTTCATACTGCTGTTTTTTGAGCGGTAGGACAATAGAAGAAGCGAACTTACCACTGCAAGGAATGAAGGAAAATCTCCGTACCACGCAAATGCAAAACCGGAAAGAACGCTGGTGACAAAGAGCACTATAAATTCTTTGGTTTTGTTTTGTTTAGGCGTTTTGTAAAGTGTCAAAACGGCATAGATAATTCCTAAAATTCCAAGGTTGAGACCAACGTCTTCGTTGTAGAAAAGGGCAATGAAAATTGCGGTGCAAAGGAGAATATAGTGATGTGTTTTCATAGTGTTGGGTGTTGGATGGATGTTAGATGATGGATGTTGGGTGTTGGATGTTTGATGAAGGGTGTTAAAATAAAACCTGAGTTTCTTTCTGTCGGAAGAAGTCTTTTACGTTTTCGAAGTTTTGCCAGAGAAGTTCTTCGAAGTCGATGTGATGGAAGGCACGCATTGATTTTCCTTTCTGATAAGCATTTTTGTAGATTTTATGATATTCGGGTAGGATGATGCTTCCCAAAACAATGGCGGCCAAAAGATGAGCGTTGAGTTTTCCGTTGCCGAGTAGGAGGAACTGCATGGCGATTTCGTCTTCGAAGTTGGTTCCGCAACCGGTGAGCAGATGATGTACATCGTGGTTTTCCATTTTCGGGATCATGGTGAAGCCGTGTTTTTTGTAGAATTCACCTAGTTTTCTGCCGAGGGAATCTTTTTCAAATTCCAAAAGCTGTTTTTCATTAAACTGCCACTGTCTTTTCTTCTTTTTGAAGTATTTTCTATAGAGTTTTTGTGTTTTGTCGTAAACGAAAAGCAGGAATTTTACGCGGAGTTTTTTCATAGTTGATGTATTTAGTAAAAGTTTAAAAAGTAGGAAATCACAATCATCAGAGGAACTGAAAACGGCAGGGAAACTGAAAACCAAAAGCCGAGATTAAAAAGATTAATTCTGAACTTATGAGAATTTTCTTTATTAAAATTAAAGTCATGGTTCGCACCTAAAAAATAGAATAAATTGGCAAAAAACATCATAACCACATAGCCGATTCCCTGAAAGAATATTGTAAAAAAAGTGATTTCAAATTCGGGATCATAAGGCATTATAAGTGATTCACCTAAAATTACATACAGAATAAAAGCAGTTATTCCCGAAACTACCAATCCGAAATTGTAGAGCAATCTTCTTTCACTCCACCATTCTTTAATCTGTGAGTTGGTGAGATTTGAATTTTCGGTTTCCATTGGGTAAGATTTTTTCTTTGTTAAATGAATACATTGTGTTTTAAAGTTGAATTGCACGCGCCCCGACCTGAACGGAGCTCTTTTTGTAAGCGATGGGAAGAGCCAAGGCACAAAAAAGCGGGAGTGGAGGGCGGATACAGGCGCCCAAAAAAAATTAAATAGAATTTAAAGTGAGTCCGATATAGGTGTAAAGAGCTGCGATTGGGATATTGATGCAGAGCATTGCGGATGCAGAAAAACAGTTGGGGAGCTGGCTGCGACGAAAAAAACCGTAAATCAATAATCCAAAAATGATCAGCAAATTGAGCGCCGACGCAAGATATAGCAAAACAAAACCGCAGAGCGCAAAATCAATATTTTTTGTAATGATATTCCCGAAAAGGCAGATGTTGCCGAGAATGAAACAGAGCCAAAATGTATAATTTCCGATGTTTTTGATGGTTGAATTTTTCATGATTTTAGTTGATTTTTGTGTAAACATGATTCATATCTCCATTCAAAATAATTTTAGTCTTCCCGAAAAGTTGATTTGAAAAATAAGTGCTGAACAAAGCCGATTCTCCAAAACTTTTATAATGAAGTTCAATTCGCGGACTGATTCCATTACTCATTTCAAATTGTCCTTTACCGAAAAATCTGCTTTCAAAATTTCCATCGCTGTACAAAATCAAAGTATCTGATTCATGAGGTGCTTCCACACAACAAATAGGATTTTGATAATTTGTATTTACATACATTCCATACAATGTTTTATCTTTTAAGGGATAATCCACATTAAAAATTGTAATAACCAATAACGCTAAGGCAATAATTGTTAATATCAGTTTCATAATTTTAAAGTTTTAAGCTTGAGTTAATTTAAAAACCGTAATCTCCGGCCTCACCATAAATCTTACCTGATAAGAATGCCCGATGGCACGATTGATGTAGAGCATTCTGCCGTCCTGCAAATCGATTTCTCCGGAAATATATTTTCTGTTTTTGACGGGAAGAATTGGAGTAACAACTCCCGGAATTCTGCATTGTCCGCCGTGGGTATGACCACTCAGAATCCAGCCTTGATAGCCATTCCAAACATCTTTGTCGCAGACATCGGGATTGTGACAGAGGACTAAATTGGCTTTTGAAGGATCGTAATCTTTCATGACTTTCATTGGATCAAAATTGGGCGACCATAAGTCGTCGAAGCCGATCAGATTTAAGCCATGGCAATCTTTCTGAGCATTGTTAATCATTGTAACACCGCTGTCTTCTAGAATTTTACAGATAATTTCTGAAGTTCCAACATCCCTAAATTTCACTCCATAATCGTGATTTCCCAGAATACCGAATGTTCCTAAACTTCCGTAAACGGCTTCTGACATTACTCTTTTGAGACTTTCATGATCTTCGGGAGTACCGTGATTGACGAAATCTCCGGTGTACACCACAAAATCGGGATTGAAATTTTTGGCTTTCTGAAAGGACTCGATGAGGAAATTCCAGTCGAAACGGTTTCCGACGTGCAAATCTGAAATCGGCATCAGGATTTTACCTTCCAGTTCTTTCGGTAAATTTCTGATGGGCAGTTTTCTTTGTACAAACTCCAGCCAAAACGGTTCGATCTGCCATGAATAAAGGAAGGGTAAAGCTCCGACTGCGGAAAGCTGTAACAGTCTTTTGAGGAAATGTTTTCTAGTCATGATTAATTTCTTTGCGATGTTTTTTTATCTCACGCAGATTTTTTGGATTGAGCAGATTTTAAACTGCTGGCAAATCTGCCGAATCAGCTCAATCTGCGTGAAACTTATTTACTTATAATCCTTTCGAGTACATTTATCTTCCCGCGATTGGTGATCCGAAAAGACCAACTGCCATTTCAACCCAAATAACCATCAGAATAAGAACGATGACGATGGAAATCATAATTTTTGCTCTGACTGAAAGATTTGAATTCACAATCATGTAAATAAATGAGGCAGTTCCGAAGAGTAAAACTGCGGCGATCAGGAAGTCTGAACCCGTCCAGTTAAAGCCTTCTGCAAAATTATTTGTGACGAATGCTGCCACCATCAAAAGTGAAGGAATAGCGAAAATGAGTGCTGCTTTTTGCTGTTTTGTCATCATAATTTTTAATTTTAATTTATTAAAGTACTTTGTATTTCAAAGTTTAATTTCAAAAAAATATAGAGTTTATCTTCCTATTAATTTTTCAAGTGCATCTAAATGTTGTGTGAAAGCCGTTCTTCCTGACTGCGTCACACGGTAAGAAGTCTTTGGTTTTTTGCCGACAAATTCTTTTTTCACCTCGATGTAATTGGCTTTTTCCAGAGCATTGCTGTGGCTTGCCATATTTCCGTCTGTGATTTCCAGAAGGTTTTTCATTTCAGAAAAATCAACCCAGTCGTTGACCATCAGAACGGACATGATGCCCAATCTCACACGGCTTTCGAATTCTTTGTTGAGTTTTGAAATGTTGATCATTTTAATTTTAATTCAATTAATCTTTAAGTCTTTTATGTTCCAGCTTACTTACTTTACCATGCTTAAAATTTACAATAAGATGATGGTCGACAAAACCGAAACCGTTACTCATTCCTGCATAGTATTGCCAAAAATTCTTTTCTTTATCCCGATATTCCGGCATTCCTAAAATCTTTTTGACTTCAAGAGAATCTTTATTAATTAACAAATCACTTTCGATAAGATCGTCAATCATTTCATATTTACCAAATTCCCCTTCGGCTTCGGAAGTTGTTTTCCATAGATTTTCGTCAAAATCTCTGCTTCTTTCTATGCTCATTGTAAAGATGAGAAAAGAGACAAATGCAAAATAAATTAAAGGAGAAAGAATCGCGGCAGTAATTCCGCTTATCAAAAATTTTCTCTTATTCTCTTTAAATAATACGACAGAAATACCAAAAACAAAAACCGCTATAAAAACAACATATAAGGCAACCATTTTACTTGTACTTCTTATGCATAATCAATCCATACACAATATGTAAAACCCCAAAACCAATCGTCCAGGCGACCAATCCCCAACCTAAAAACAAGAAGGAAAGCAATCCCAAAACGATTTGGCAATAGCCTAAATATTTTATATCCGTCAAAGTATATCTTTCTGCGCTTACCAAAGCTAATCCGTAGAAAATCAATGTTGCGGGAGCGACCAAAACGAATAAATGATGATACAAAAGTCCGAGACAGAAAAATCCTCCGGTTACTAAAGGAATGGCAAAGGCAAAAAGCAATTTTTTTGTTGTTGCATCCCAGATTTTCAGTCCCTTCTTTTTGCTTTTGTTGGCAGTGAGAATGTATCCGCTTGCAATCGCAA
The DNA here is from genome assembly GCF_025457425.1 of Chryseobacterium foetidum. Classification (NCBI taxonomy): domain Bacteria; kingdom Pseudomonadati; phylum Bacteroidota; class Flavobacteriia; order Flavobacteriales; family Weeksellaceae; genus Chryseobacterium; species Chryseobacterium foetidum. The sequence goes on along the minus strand of NZ_JAMXIA010000001.1, from coordinate 2,596,237 downwards.
TAACCAAAATTACTGCTCCGATTACAACAAGTTCCTGAACCAAAGATTTGCTGAAAATATTTCTGTCGCCATCAAAATAATCGATTCCCTCTCTTTTAAAAACAAAAAAAACATAAGCCGCACCAATCATGGCAGCCAAACCTGCCACTACTCCCGACAGGCCACTCAGTGAAATAAACCGTGACGACCGTTCCATCATAGAACGGATGTGCGATAAGTCTTCGTGATAGTTTTTTGATTCCATATAAAAGAACTTTGAATTGCAAAGTTATATTTAATTTTTAAACAGCAAAACTTTTTTCAGAATATTTATCTAAATTTTTTATTTTAGAAAAAACATATTGTATGGACAAGGAAATTCTGAGGTCGGAGATTTTTAAGCATCTGGATGGCGTGGTAACCGCTCCCATCGTGACATCGCTCATAAAAAAGGAAATTATTTCTCTGATTATTCAGCGTGAAAAAATATTGCTGAATGAGCTTTCGGACGAATTTGGGGCTAATGATGGTTATCTGAATGTAGCAGTTCGGGCTTTGGCGTCACAAGGATTTCTAAGTTATGATGTCGACAATCAAAATAACAGTATTACAATTTCAGCGAATAACAGAACACCGTTTCTTCAGAAATACAGTTTGCTTTATCTGAAAGTCCTACCGTTTCTGAAGCTTTCAACCGATATTAAAAATAAAATTAATGAGAATTCTTTTATTGAAGAATTTACACAACTGAGCAATTCTGTCAAAAGTAATTTTGGAATTCAGCTTTCTGATGATTTGGAAGAAAAAACTGTACAGGAACAGATTTTAAAACATATCGAGGGTTGTATCATCGGCCCAGTCATCGTTTATTTGGGTATGACAGGAATGTTTCACAAATACTTTATGGAAACATCCTTTCAGGCAGCAGAATTTCACAAAAACTCAGAAAATTTTGAAGTGATCTTGGACTTTCTGACTTATTTAAACTGGTTTAAAAAGACTGGCGACAATTACAAATTTACCGAAACGGGAATTTACTTTGCCAAAAGAGCGGCATCGTACGGCGTTACGGTTTCCTATCTTCCGCTGTTGAATAAAATGGATGATCTTCTGTTTGGAAACGCTTCAAAAATCAGAGAAATTGCCGATGGTGAAGATGAAATTCACGTTGACAGGGCGATGAACGTTTGGGGAAGCGGTGGTTCGCATTCCAATTACTTTAAAGTGGCGAATGATTTTATTATTCAGATTTTTAATCAACCGATTCATCTGCAGCCAAAAGGCGTTTTGGATATGGGTTGCGGAAACGGTGCCTTCATTCAACATATTTTTGAAACGATTGAAAGATACACGCTTCGTGGGAAAATGCTGGAAGAACATCCTCTGTTTCTGGTGGGTGCCGATTACAATCAGGCGGCTTTGAAAGTGACCCGAGCCAACCTTATCAACAATGATATCTGGGCAAAAGTAATCTGGGGCGACATCGGAAATCCGAAACAGCTCGCAGATGATTTAAAGGAAAATTATGAAATTGAACTTTCAGATTTATTAAATATAAGAACATTTTTAGACCACAACAGAGTCTGGAAATCTCCCGAAAACAGTCAGCCTGAGAGAATCAGCACTTCAACCGGAGCCTTTGTCCATCGTGGGAAACGATTACCTAACAGTTTAGTTGAAGAAAGTCTAAAAGAACATCTGGAACTTTGGCTGCCGTACATTCGTGAAAACGGACTTCTCATTATCGAACTTCATGCTTTAGATTCAAAACTTACAGCTGAAAATTTGGGAAAAACTCCTGCAACGGCTTATGAGGCGACTCATGGTTTTTCAGATCAATATATTCTGGAAGTTGATGTATTTAAAAAGATTTGTCTGGAAACGGGTTTAAAAATCGATAAGGAACTTTTTAGAAAATTTCCCAATTCTGATCTGGCGACGGTTTCTATTAATTTATTAAAGAACTGATTTTGTTTAACCACAAAAGTCACAAAAGATTGAGATGGAAATTAGCTATGCAAAAGGGCAAAAAAGGTGGGCGAATGAGAAAAAATTTAAATCTAAATGATTAGAATTAACAACTCACGCAGATTTTAAGGATAAAGCAAATTATTTTCCACACAATTTAATCTGTTAAATCTGAACAATCAGCGGGAATAAAAAAATAAAAAATGACATTTGAAACATTAGAAACAGAACGCCTCATCCTTCTGAAGCTGGATCCAAAAAAGATGATCGAGATTTTTGAATTGAATGATGATGAAAAAATTAAAGAAATTTTGGGCATTACGGATGAGGAAGAATTTGCACGACAGAAAAAAATAAATCATTACGGCTACGAATCTTACAATCGAAAAATACTGAGTTTTAAAATTGTAGAAAAACAAAGCGGTAAAAAAATCGGCAACATCAGTTTTCATACCTGGAATCCTCAACATCACCGTGCGGAAGTAGGTTATGATTTGTTTTTGGAAGAATATAAACGCAAAGGCTACATGAAAGAAGCCCTCGGAAGAATAATTGAATTTGGTTTTGAAGAACTGGATCTCAATCGGATTGAAGCGTTAATTGATGACGCCAATATACCTTCAAAAAAGCTTTTGGAGCATTACGGCTTTTCAAAAGAAGGAATTACACGCGGACATTATTTGGTGGATGGCGTTTTTGAAGATTCCGTATTGTATTCTCTTTTAAAATCTGAATATAAAAAGTAAAAAAAAGCGTTGTCAGTTTTAATTCCGACAACGCTTTCTATCAATTATTTAGCTCTTAATCTCTCTTTTATAGCTTCTATATTTTTCTTGGCAGAATCTTCCAGAATCAAACTTGCACTCATGTGAATTCTGGCTGGCATCAATTCATTAAAATGCTCTGTTCCTTCCCATGAAACTTTTTTAATTAAAGCCAAAGCATCTTCGCTTCTGGCGGATAATGTGTTTAAGAATTTCTCTAATTTAGAATCCATTTCTGCAATTGTTTCAGAAACTGAGTGGTAAATATTGTGCTGTTCCGCCCATTCTGCAGATCTGAAATCTGCATCAATCGCCATGGCAGAAAACTGAGACTTCCCGATTTTTCTTTCTACATAAGGTCCAATAACGAAAGGTCCGATTCCTAAATTGATTTCCGTCAAAGCCAGAGCAGAATCTTTAGTTGCAAAACAGTAATCAGCACCACAAGCCAAGCCTACTCCACCACCGGTAGTTTTCCCCTGAACTCTTACAATCACGATCTTACCACAATTTCTCATTGCATTTAAAACTTTGGCGAAACCACCGAAAAACTTCGTTGAAGCTTCAAGTTCTCCGATGGCTAAAAGTTCATCAAAACTTGCTCCGGCACAGAACGCTTTTTCGCCCTCGCTTTTAACCAAGATTGCTTTCACTTCTATTTTCGCTCCCTCTTCAAGAATAGTTGCAGCTAATTTTTCTAAAATCGCTCCCGGAAGAGCATTGCTTTTTGCAGTTCCGAAAGTGATTTCGGCAATATTGTTTTTAATTTCTGATGTTACAAAATCGCTCATCTGTTTTTAAATATGATTTAAACAAAAATACTAACAATTGTTCGGGTAAAAAAATCATTAGGTATAAATACTGAATCATCTAATTGGTTATTTATACGCTAAAAAACAATTATGTTAAGTTTTACCTTTGACCTAACAAACTAACCCAAAAACTTATTATTATTATGGAAGAAATGATGGCAACAATCAAGATGTTCGCAGGAACCTATGCACCGGCAAACTTTATGTTTTGCGACGGATCTTTACTGCAAATCATGCAGTATCAGGCGCTGTTCTCACTGATTGGTACAACCTATGGAGGCGACGGCGTGAGAACTTTTGCATTGCCCAATCTAAACGGAAGATTACCCGTGGGAGCAGGAAATTCTACAACAGGAAAATCTGTACAGCTTGGAGAAGCAGCAGGAAATTATCAAAATACACTAACAGAAGCTAACTTACCAAGCTTCAGCGGAGCAATAAAAGTGGCAAAAACAAACGCCAATTCTACCACTCCATCGGCTTCATCTTCAATTGCAATCACCGGAACTCCGAACGGAAGAGATTTTAATCCTATCCCTAGTTATGTAGACGGAAATCCTGATACTTTAATCAGCGGACAATCTGTATTTCATCAGGGGCAAAGTGCGCCAGTGAATAACATGCCACCTTATCTGGGAATGAATTATATTATCTGTGTGAATGGAATTTATCCACCAAGACCTTAAATAAACTTAAAACAAAACCGTCATGAAAAGAACAACTATTTTCTTAATCTGTAGTATGTTCATCTCTTTTCTGTCATTGGGACAGGCACCCACTACAGAGCTTTTTGAAACTGAATCACATCAGAGTACAAGTTTTAGCGATAATGATGTTACCTTCAATATTATCTCTCATAACGGGCTTTTTCGTAACTACACCGCTACATCTCAATGGGGATGGAGTGGAACTGGCGGCGACTACCGGTTTGTAGATAATTCAGGAAGTATACCTACAACTTCATCACCGTCATTCAGCATCAAAACAACCTCAAATTTGTTTAAAGTAAGCCGTTTCTGGATTTTTTGCGGAGATCTTAATACAAATCCCAATACTACCGGAACGCTTACGGTAACGGGCAAACTGTCGGGTGCTATAAAATTTTCAAACACAAAAACTGCGGACTTTGCAGGCTCCCCCGGTGCAACAAATGGCTACACACTTATTGATCTGACCAGTTTTCAAAGTCAAAATTATTCAAATATTGTCATCGATGAGCTGATGATAACGGGTGGCGGAAATTTCAGATATTTGGGACTTGACGCTTTCACCTGGGTAAAAGATACCAATCTCGTGCTGGCTGCTTCTGAAGTGAAAAAGGACAAAACAAACCACGATATTTATCCAAATCCTACCTCAGGACCATTGACCATCAACACCGAAAAGAGTGGAAAATTTGAAATCTACAGTCTGTCAGGATCATTACTGAAAACTATTGAAACACAAAAAGGTGAGAACAGAACAGATATCTCCGGATTTCCAGACGGCGTATACATTCTGAAATCTGAAACCACATCTCAAAAGATTATAAAAAAATAAAAACCACCACGAAAACTCTTTTTTTGAATGAAGATTATTTCATACGATTCTAAAACATGATGAAAATTTCCCGGGCAACCGGGATTTTTTGGTTTTACCAATCTATTTTCTTCCGTACATCAATATTCTTTTGAAAGCATAAATGGCCGGAAACTTTTCAAATTTTTCAGCGATCCGCTTTTTATATTCTGTGGTAAACATTTCCTCCGACACCTCATCCAGTCTTTCCAGATAGGGAATTAAAGCCGAACCGGAAATAAACTGAAACAACTCTTCAGCATCTTTGGCAACAATCGGATAGACTTTGACGGAGATATTCAAATCTTTTAAGCCTGAATCAAACATCATTTTTGCATACTCATCAATACCTAAGACAGGAGAAATTCTGTTAAAACTATTTAATTGACGCTTGAAAGGTTCTTCCGAAGCCAACTGAATTAAAATCCGGTTTAAAACATTCTCATTCTGCACAGGCATTTGTACTGCAAACTGACCGTTTTCACTCAATAAAGAAAGCAATTTTGGAAATAATTTCCCGTGATCATCAGACCATTGCAGAGCTGCATTGCTGAAAATCAAACCCCATTTTTCATTCGATTCGTATAATTCTTCAATTGTTCTTTGTTTAAAACTTAAATTTTCGTTTTTAAATTCCAAAGATTTCTGAAGCATTTCAGCAGACGAATCGATTCACAAAAACTGCGCATCAGGAAATTTATCTGAAAGAATTTTAGTTTGCTCGCCGGTTCCGCAACCGATGTCGATGGCTGTTTTAAGATTTTCAGACGAAATGTTTTCTGCTAAATCAAAAAACGGTTGGTAGCGGATGTTTTTGAACTGGTTGTAGGTATCGGGATTCCAGGGCATGTTTTTTATTTATTGGTTTGTAATTTATACAGTAAAATCCGTATGATTCTTATCTGTGTTGTGTTATTTGGGAAGACAATAGGCGGACTCCGTAGGAGTCATATGTGTGTAGATTTAAGAATTTCATGATTCGGCGCAGTCCGTAGGACTGCTATCTTTTAGTTATCAATCTATTTCTACAGAGATAGCATTCCTTTGGAATGCCCATTTCACATTCTAATTTATGTAATTTTTAAATAACAACATTCATAATTGCAAAAAAAAAGTGCAACAAAAACTGTTACACTGCTAAATTTTCACATTGGTACATTCAGATTAAACCAACCCAAACTGCTCAAAATGATGCGTAAAATGCTTTCTCTGGAAAAGCTCCATCATTTCTTTATTCAAATGCCCGAATCTCGGATTGTAATGTTCCGCAAAAGGATTTTCCTTGAAATAAACGGTAAACTCTTTTAGCGTCTCTACTAACTGAGTTTTAGCTGCGTCCAGATTTTTATTTTTATTCTGAGGAACTTCACCTTCTTTCCATAAAGGATATTGTGCTCCCGGACGGATTTTTTTGTCGGTGTACAGCCAATCCTGAAGTTTTTCTAATTTTTCTTCCGGAATTTCATCAAAATCTTTCGGCTTTAAATCACCAAAACCGTTTCTCAGAACCTCTTCCAAATGCTCAACCATCAATTGTGGTGTAAAATCTCCAAAAACAGGTTTCGTATTTTCAGTTAAAGCATTTAATTTTTTCTGAATATTCTGAACTTTAAAATCAATAAATGGAGAATGTTTTGCCACCAATGTTAAAATTGTAGCAACACAAACTACCTCATCCCTTTGGTTAACCACTTCAACCAACCATTTAACAACGCCTGAAGGAATAGTTCTTCCTTTAACGCCACGATTAATTTTCTCTTTAGCCGTTAAATAAACCGTAATCGTATCTCCAGCATAAACCGGCTTGAAGAACGAACAGTTTTCCAGTCCATAATTGGCGATAACGGGTCCTTTTTTCCCTGAAACAAACAATCCGGCTGCTGCAGAAAGAATGAAATATCCGTGAGCCACCGTTTTATCGAAAATAGTTCCTGACAAACTGGTTGCGTCTGTGTGTGCATAAAAATGATCCCACGAAACATTCGAGAAATTCACGATATCTGCATCGGTAACCGTTCTTCCTGCTGTTTCCAAAGAATCTCCAACCTCAACTTCCTCAAAATATTTCTGGAATGGATGTTTGTCTGAATATTTTTTCTCAGCACCCTGCTGATATACTTTTGTAATTGCCGTTAAAATATCCGGAGAACCTTGAATCGCTGTTTTCTGAAGGAAGAAATGAAGACCGTTCAGTCCACCCATTTCCTCGCCGCCACCCGCTCTTCCGGGACCACCGTGCATCAAAGTTGGAAGCGGAGAACCGTGACCTGTGCTTTCTTTTGCATTGTCTCTGTTTAGAACGAAAATTCTTCCATGTTGAGAAGCCATTTTCCATGAAGTTTCAGCAACAAATTTCTCATCGTGAGAAACAATTGAACCTACCAAACTTCCTTTTCCTCTTTTTGCCAAAGCAGCAGCTTCTTCCGCATCTTTGTAAGGCATCAACGTAGAAACCGGACCGAAAGCTTCGACATCATGAGATATATTTTTTGTGAATGGAGCATCATTTAAGAATAATTTTGGAGACATAAATGCACCATTTTCGTAATCAGCATCTACCAATTCATGTTTTCCATCGTAAATCAGTTCATTTTCAGTTTTCAGAATGTCGACTTTTCTTAAAACTTCGTTGTACTGCTGTTTTCCAACCAAAGATCCCATTCTCGTTTCCCTGCTTAATGGATTTCCGATTTTTGTCTGGTCTAAAGCTTTAGACAAAGCATTCTGAACATCACCTATCAAGTTTTCGGGAACCAGAATTCTTCTAATCGCGGTACATTTCTGTCCGGCTTTCGTTGTCATTTCTGTACGAACTTCTTTGATGAACAAGTCGAATTCAGGCGTTCCCGGTTTTGCATCCAAACCAAGAATCGAACAGTTCAAAGAATCAGCTTCCATATTGAAACGGACGGAGTTTCCTGAAACCGAAGGTAAAGATTTTAATTTTCTACCTGTCGAAGCAGAACCTGTAAATAATACAGAATCTCCATCCTGAACATAATCCAGAATATTTCCCGGTTCGCCACAAACCAACTGAAGTGCACCTTCCGGAAGAAAGCCACTCTCAATCATATCCTGAAAAACAGCATTCGTCAAATAAGAACCGTAAGGCGAAGGCTTTACAATTGAAGGAACACCCGCCAGCAACGAAGTGGAAAGCTTTTCCAACATTCCCCAAACCGGAAAATTGTAGGCGTTGATTTGTACAGAAACCCCTTCACTTGGTGTTAAAATGTGAGTTCCCAAGAAAGTTCCGTTAGCTGAAATTTTCTGAGTTTCCCCATCAACCCAAAACGGCGTATTCGGAAGCATTCTCTTTGCCAAACCTGAATACGTGAAGAAAGTACCGAAACCACCCTCAATATCGACCCATGAATCGGCGTGAGTTGCTCCTGTTTTATAGGATAAATCGTAATATTTTTTCTTTCTTTCTAAAAGGTAAAGCGCTACTTTTTTTAACATTTCCCCACGGTCGTAGAACGTCATGGATGAAAGATTTTTGTAACCTACAGTTCTTCCGAAATCCAAAGCCTGTTCAAAATTCAGCCCTTCCGTATCTGAAATAGCAACCTGCTCTCCTGTCACGGCATTGTATAAAGGAATTCCGTTTCCGTTGCCTTCGATCCATTCGCCGTGGATATAGTTTTTTAACTTTTCCATATAGTTTTTTACTTTTTACTTACATTTAAATTTTTAATAATGTTTCTGATTATCAGATAAGAGATCAAAAGAATTATACAAACATCTATTATTAAAACGAAATCAATAAATATTGTGTAGAACAAATCTTTACGTTTAAGACTGTCAATTACTTTATCCGATTCAATATGTTCAAAAGCATCTGAAATTCTGATTGATTCATTTATTAATTTAAATCCTAAAAAATTGATTGCTACAATTACTACTAGAATTAAAAACCAATATTTCTTCAATACATTTATCATTTCAAATTGATTTACTTTGGTTCTTTGTAAGGAAACATTTTCAGCAAACCTTCGTACAAACTTCTGTGAAGAATCGTTGCATGATTGTCTAATTCCATCATTTTATATTCTACCGTCCAGTTTTTCTTGTTGGTTTTTTTCAGAGTTTCAAATAGATCCTGCGCATCTTTTACCATCACTTTATGCTCTCCTTTCCCTACAGAGACATAGATAAATTTCTTGGTATCAGGAATTTTAGATAATAATTGAGGAGCCTGTTTCAAAAGACTTTCATCATCCCACCATAAACTCGGACTGATGATAAAATAATTATTGAACATTTCAGGTTTTTTAAGTAGAATTTCTGTTGCTAAAAGTCCGCCAAGAGACTGTCCGAACAGATAAGTTTCAGTAGTTTTAAACTGACTTTCGATATAAGGTTTAAGTTCTTTCTCAAAGAAATTGATGAATTTATCTGAGTGTCCCGTGGTTGGATAATCTTTCTGTAAATCCTTTAAATCGGTATGAAAAGTAAAGTCTCTTTTTCTATCAATATTAGCAATTCCGACAACGATGGTTTCCGGCATTGCATACATTAAACTGAAAAACTGTACCAATCCTGTAACATGGATAAAGTCTTCGTTCATACTTCCATCCAAAAGATAGATAATCGGATAGGATTTTGTTTTATCGAAATTTTGAGGAAGATATATGTTTAGTGTTCTGTCTTCTTTTAAAATTTCTGATTTTATTGTTCTGATTTCTCCTATAGTTAATGGTTTTACATTTTCAGTCTGGGCGAAAGCCGTGAATTGAAATGTAAATAGAATACTGACGAAAATGAGGAGTTTTTTAATCATATTAAATTTCGTAAAGTTGGATTATTTCACATCATCCCAAATACTGTAATCAACAACCTTCGTAGGAATCTGCTGAACATATTCCGTAAACGGTTCACAAGGAAGAATTGCATCTTTTCCTTCTCTTGCCAGTTCCTGATAGAGTTTTGTTCCTTCCGTTTTCCATTTGATCATTTCATCAGAAACATCACGGATAATTTTTGCCGGACTTCCGACGATCAGTTTTCTTGCATCACATCTGAAATTTGCAGGAACAAAAGCCAATGCTCCGATGATGCACTCGTCGCCGATAACGGCTTTGTCCATTACAACAGCATTCATTCCAACCAGACAATTTCTACCGATATGTCCCGAATGGATGATCGCTCCATGGCCGATGTGTGCACATTCTTCTAAAATGGTTTCAATCCCGGGAAAAACGTGAAGTGTACAGTTTTCCTGAACATTGGCACCGTTTTTCACAATTATTTTACCCCAATCGCCACGAATAACCGCGTTCGGACCGATATAAACTTCTTCACCGATTTCCACATTACCGATAATAACCGCCTGCGGATGAACGTAAGCGGAAGGTTTGATGATGGGACGAATTCCGTGGTATGAGTAAATGTTCATAAAATTAATTTGAAAATTAGAGAATGAATTAATTTGAAAATTACAGGTGTTTTAATTTAAGAATTGAAATTGTTTTGAATAATATTTTCAAATTCTCAAATTAGCCCATTTTCAAATTAAACTCTTTCAATGACCATTGCATAACCCTGACCGACACCGATACAAAGTGTACACAACGCATATTTTTTATTTTGCTTTTGAAGTTCTACAGCTGCAGAACCGATAATTCTCGCTCCCGACACTCCAAGCGGATGACCGATGGCAATTGCGCCTCCGTTTGGATTTATTCTTGAATCATCATCATTTAATCCTAAACTTCTGGTTACCGCTAAAGATTGAGCAGCAAAAGCTTCGTTCAATTCGATAACATCCATATTATCCAATGAAAGATTCAGTCTTTTCAAAAGTTTTTGAGTCGCTTCAACAGGGCCTATTCCCATAATTCTTGGCTCTACACCGGCAACTGATGATCCTAAAATCTTAGCTTTTGGCTTCAAACCATATTTTTTTACCGCTTCTTCGCTTGCTAAAATCAATGCTGCTGCACCGTCATTCATTCCTGAAGCGTTTCCGGCAGTTACAGTTCCACCTTCTTTTTTGAAAGCAGGACGAAGTTTTCCTAAACCTTCCATTGAAGACGTTGGCTTGATAAATTCGTCAGTGTCAAAGATTTTCGGCTCGCCTTTTCTCTGTGGAATTTCAACCTGTACAATTTCTTCTGCCAGTCTTCCGCTTTCCTGAGCTTTTGTTGCTTTTTGTTGTGACCAAAGTGCAAATTTATCCTGATCTTCACGGCTGATGTTGTGCATTTCTGCCAAATTTTCAGCAGTGTCTCCCATCGTGTCTACACCGTACATTTCTTTCATTTTGGGATTCACAAATCTCCATCCGAATGTCGTGTCAAACATTTGGCTGTCCCTCCCGAAAGCAGTACTTGGTTTTGACATCACATAAGGTGAACGCGTCATGTGCTCAACGCCACCTGCAATGTAAATTTCGCCTTCTCCGGAAGCGATCGAACGGAAAGCATTGGCCACCGCCGACATTCCTGAAGCGCATAGTCTGTTCACCGTTTCACCCCCGATTTTGTACGGAAGTCCGGCCAGTAAAAGTCCCATTCTTGCAACGTTTCTATTATCTTCACCCGCCTGATTGGCACATCCAAAAATAACGTCCTCAATTTCCTCAACAGGAACTTCAGGATTTCTTGCAACAATTTCTTTAAGAACGATTGCTGCCAAATCATCGGCACGCACTTCTGATAAACCTCCGATTAATTTTGAAATGGGAGTTCTGATGTAATCTATGATATATACGTTATTCATTATATTTAATTTGAAAATGTGTTAATTTGAGAATTTGAAAATGAGATAATTACTAATTAGTGAATATTTGAGGCCTGTTTTCTTAATTCCAAAGCCTTTTTCAAGGAGAATGGTTTGTATACGAAATCTTTCCCGAACAGCTCTTTAGCATTTTCTTCTATTGTATTTTTAAATCCGGTTTCTTTGCGCAATTTATTAACATTCTTCTCATTTTTTATTGGCCAGATGAAGTTCACAAAATCTTCCTTTCCATCTTTATTAATGAAGAATTCTCCAGCTCCCTGAGTGCCGTAAATTTGCTCCTTTCCACTGTTCATTAAGAATCTGTCTTCCATCATCGCAGCTAAAGTAAAAGGTATTTCTCTTTGTTTTCCTGCATTTTTAATGATTGGTAAATATTTTTCGATTTTATTTGAATGTTGGATGACATACCAAGCCGATTGATTAGTAGGTTCTCCAACGAGAGATTTTCCTGGATAGCCGTATTGAGAAATAATTTTTTCAATTTTTCGCATATTCAGACTGTCTATATCAACGACTAATTGCCATTGTTTTTCCTTAAAATCTTCTTCATCGATATTTAATTTTTTTAGAATCTCGCTTTTTTTCTCAGCAGTAATTCCATTGTCGAACAGTCTTCTGTAAGTTTGATCTAATCTAAGAATTTCATCTAACTCTTTCTTCAGGTTTTCATTAACTTGTTGCTTTTGAGCATTGGCAAAACTTAGTAAAAAAACTAAAATAAAAGATGCAAAATACTTCATCAATTAAAATTTAAAGTTCAACCACTTTTTTTCCAATCTTATAAACTGTTCCGACAAATTTTGCAACCAAATCATTATTTTGGTTGGTAATTTTAATATCGTAAATCGCTGTTTTTCTGGTATCATTTACCAAAATACTTTCAGCTCTGAAAATATCTCCTTCTCTTCCTGCTTTTGTGAAATTGATGGTTACACTTAATGCAACCGCTGCGTTTCCGTCGTTGTTGGATGAAAAAGCGAAGGCTGAATCTGCAAACGCAAACGTTACTCCGCCGTGCACTGTTCCCAAGCCGTTGAGCATTTGTCTGGTGATTTCCATTTCAATCAAAGCGTAATTTTCTTTAATATCAATGATATTTATTCCTAAAAATTGGGAGAAGTAATCTTTCTCCATCATATAATCTACAACCTGTCTCGGATTCATTAATTTTTTAATTTTTTAAATTTAATCACATCTCTCCATGAATAATCTCTGCCGTCTAAAATAAAATACATTAAAAAAATGCCCGCGAAATAAATTGTAAAACCAAAGATGTTGAAGCCCTGTTCGTCTTCCCATCCTAAATAATAAAAGAGAAGTTTGAGCAGAAAAAAAGCTGTCACAAAGATGAAAGCTCTCATCAATGATCTCAGAAAATTCTTTAATGTAAAAATTCTTTTAAGCATCGTCTTTAAAATTCTACTTACTGTGACTAAAATTTATTTTTTATTTACTATTTGCCTGTTATTTTCTCATATAATTCATCAGCCAGCTTGTCATAAATACTCATCGTTTTCCCTAAAATTACCTGTTCATTCGTGAGATGATCAGCTGAATTTTCTGAGGCATCCAAAGCATTTAAATCTATTCCCTCTTCAGTGGCAATTCGTTTAATGAGCTCTTTATATTTTTCATTGAACTTTCCCAACAAATCCAGCTTTTCTTCATCACTGACCGTCGAAAGTTCCTCAATGATATATTCTTTTTCGATGGAAAGTCTTGTTTCCAATTCGGCTTTAAAGCTGGTTAAATCCATCAACATTTATTTCATTGTTTTTTGAAAAGCTGCCTTAGCTTGTCCATGAAAAGACTCACGATAAACATTCCTGAAAAATAAATAATTACAAAACCCCAACTGAACATTTTATCATCTTCCGCGGTTTTAAAACGATTATCAGTTAAATAAAATATCTCTCCCACAAATATTGTTGAGAACAATGCTACTGCAAAAGATGAAATTATTTTTTTCTGAGTCATGATTTTTATAATTTAACAATGAAACAGTTTACCGAAAAATGCTTCGACAAGCTCAGCATGACAATACGATTGCTACATTGTTAGATTGATATATTGTTACATTTTACGAAGCAACGGACTTTGTCTGTATCTTTCTTCCTGATATTCTTCGTAAAGATTCTGTAAAGTTTCAGAGATTTTAGAATATCCAATTTCTTTTCCCCAAGCCAGTAATCCTTTTGGATAATTGACACCCTTCTGCATCGCCAATTCTAAATCTTCGTCGTTCGCAACGCCTAATCTTTTCGCTTCAACTGCTTCATTGATGAGCATTGAAATAATTCTTAAAAATATTTGTTGATAAAGAGCATCATTTTTTTCAGCAACAGGTTTTTCTGCTCCTTCACTATAATCGTAGAAGCCTTTTCCTGTTTTTCTGCCGTGAAGTTTGGCTTCAGACATTCTTTGCTGAAGAAGTGATGGTTTATACTTCGGATCGTAGAAATATTCGTTGTAAACTGTTTTTGTTACGGAGAAATTCACATCCACACCAATGAGATCCATTAATTCAAAAGGTCCCATTTTAAAGTTTCCTAGAGTTTTCATGGCATCATCAACCTGTTCTACCGTTGCAATGTTTTCCTCAACAATTCTTAAAGCTTCTCCGTAAAAAGGACGGGCAATTCTGTTAACGATAAATCCAGGGATGTCTTTGGCAATCACAGGAACTTTGCCCCAATCTTTCATGAGGCTGTACATTTTTTCCGCTAAAGATTTTTCTGTGAGTAAAGATGGAATAATTTCAACCAAAGGCATGAGAGGAGCCGGATTGAAGAAGTGAATTCCGATGAAACGCTCCGGTTTTTGTAATTCCGCACCAAGAGATGTGATCGAAATGGATGATGTATTGGAAGCAATCACACAGTTTTCAGAAACATGACTTTCTAATTCTGTGAAAACCTTGGTTTTGATTTCTTTATTTTCGATGATGGCTTCAATGACTAATTCGCAGTCTTTGAAGTCCTCCAGTTCGGTAGCGATGGAAATATTGGATAAAATTTCAACCATTTTTTCTGACGAAATTTTCTGTTTGTCGACCAATCTGGTCAATGTTTTTTCCAGACCTACGGTTGCCGTTTCCACCTGTTTTGCGTTGGCGTCATATACCCAAACTTTGCATCCATTCGTTGCGGCTACCTGTGCGATGCCGATTCCCATCGTTCCGGCACCGATAATTCCTACATTTCTCATGTTGTATAATGTAAAATGTATGATGTAAAAAATTTCAAAGTACGTTGTACATTATACTTTCTTACATGATACAAGTTTTTTATTTTCCTTTATATTCCGGTTTTCTTTTCTCTAAAAATGCACTTACACCCTCCTTGAAATCCTCTGTTTCAGCGGCTTCCTGCTGTAAATCTCCTTCGAGTTCCAACTGATCTTTCAATGAATTATTATAAGAAGCAGCGAAAGCTTTTTTGGTTAATTTCAAACCAACGGTCGGCATATTTGAAACTTTTTCTAAAATTTCCATTGATTTTGAATTGAATTCTTCCTCGGTGAAGACCTCAGCAACCAAACCATAAGATTTTGACTCTTCAGCAGATAATTTCTTGCCTGTAAACGCAAGGTAATTTGCCAATTGTCTTCCCAATAACTTAGGTAAGAAATACGTTCCGCCTGTATCAGGGATTAATCCGATATTGGAGAATGCCTGAGCAAAATAGGCTTTATTGTTGGCTAAAACGAAATCACAAATCAATGCCAACATGGCACCGGCACCGACTGCAGGACCGTTGACCAAAGCAACGACAGGTTTTTTGCAACGGGTAATTTCAAGCACCAGAGGATTGTAATAATCAGTCACGATTCTTCTGATAATATCATCGTCGTGATGATCATTTCCCTGTACAAAAGCATCATCCAGATTCTGACCGGAACAGAATGCTCTTCCCCTACCCGAAATTGCAACACATCTTACTGTCGGGTCGTTGCTGCATTCTTTTATAAAATCTTTCAAATCTCCCAAAGATGGCTTGGTTAAAGCATTCATCGTGTCAGGCTGATTGAGGTAAGCGATTTTTAGTTTTCCTTCAAAATGGGTTTCGATATCGAGTTGTGTGTACATAGCATTAATTTTTTAATTTGAAAATTAGTCAATTTGAAAATTCTGATTTCAATACTAATTTACTTATTTTCAAATTAGTAGATTTTCAAATTATTTAGTGACATTTAAAATAATCAAACGGCTCCAGACAGTCTAAGCATTGATACGAAGCCTTACATAAAGTAGACCCGAATCTGCTGATCTGCTTGGAATTCATCGAACCGCAGCGTGGGCATTTTTTTGGTTTCCCGATGTGATTTTCGTCGGCTCCTTTTTCGGGAGGTGTAATTCCGTAAACACGGAGTTTTTCTCTAGCCTCATCTGTAATCCAGTCTGTCGTCCAGATAGGAAACATTTTGGTGACTACTTTCGCATCCCATCCGTTTTCCTTCATGATTTTGATGATGTCTTCCTCAATGGTAAACATGGCGGGACAGGCAGAATAAGTCGGCGTAATCGTTACTTCACAAGAATTCTCGCTCGTAACTTTTGCCTCTCTTACAATGCCCAATTCCACAATATTGATTACCGGAATTTCCGGATCGGGGACGAGTTCTAATATTTCTAAAGGATTTTTCATAATTAATTTGAAAATTTGAAAATGTGCTAATTTGAAAATGATGCGTCGCTTTTAATTTTCAAATTCTCTAATTTTCAAATTAACTCATTGATTTTTACCACGTACAACCAGGATACGCTCTCTGCATATACTGCAATTCGCAAAGGATAAATCCAAAGTATTCCGTGTGATAACCTGTTCTTGATTTTGGCTGCATGAAAGGATTTGTTGGATATTCCAAACCGAAATCTGCAAAATCTTTGGTGGTTATAGAAACAAAATCTTCGTACAAAGCATCAGTATCCGGAGCGATATTTAAAGCAATTAAATCATCTTCACCTTCTGTTTTTGCGAATAAACCTTTCGTGTATTCCCAAATATTTTCAATGGATCTTTCCAAACGCATTTTGCTTTCTTCTGTTCCCTGTCCGAAAATTTTCATCCATGACGCAGCGTGAGTGTAATGGTATCTTACTTCTTTCAGAGATTTCTGAGCGATGGCAGAAAGTTCTTCATTTGTTGAATTCGACAAAGCCTCATACATCAATTTCTGATACACCGAAAAAACATACACTTTCAAAATGGTCTGAGCATAATCTTCGTTGGGAAGTTCTGTCCAGTGTGCATTCAGATATTCGTGCTCATATCTCAGGAAAGCCAAGTCATCTTCGCTTTTTCCGTTATCGGCAACTCTCGAAGCGTAAACATAAAAGTTATTCGCCTGACCAAGCTCATCCAAAGCAATGTTTGTCAATGCAATATCTTCCTCCAGATATGGACCTTCGCCGCACCACGCAGACAAACGCTGTCCCATAATGAAACTGTCGTCTGCAAGTTTTAATAAATAATTATATAATGGATTCATTATTTTAGCTTTTGGCTTTTGGCGTCTAGCTTTTGGCCAATTGCCAGCAGCTAACAGCCAATCGCTGTTTTACATATTTTTCACATCGTTTGGAATGTCGTAGAACGTCGGGTGACGGTACAGTTTGTCATCAGCCGGATCGAAGAAAGCTTCTTTATCAATTCCTTCCGAAGTCACGATATATTTACTTGGAACAACCCAAACAGAAGTTCCTTCTTTTCTTCTTGTATAAACGTCTCTTGCGTTTTGCAAAGCCATTTCTGCTGTTGGTGCCTGTACAATTCCAACGTGTTTGTGAGATAATCCCGGTTTAGTCTGAATAAACACTTCCCACATATCTAATTGACTCATTATTTTTTTATTTTAAATTCTAAATTTTTGATTTTGAATTATTTTTATCGTTATTTTTTGATAACTCTGGCAAACTTTTGAATTATGGTATTATGATTATTCAATACCATATTATTACTATCGAGATTCATTATGTAAAATGATTCCCATCTATTAAATGACCTATTAAAGATTTTCAAAGAATCATTTTCAATTTTGTAAGCAGTTTTTCTGCCCAAATTTGCAATATCTGAATAATGCCCTCTAAAATTTATTTTCGTAGTATCATTAATTTTAAAAAATGAAAAGTTGGTTTCACAACTGTCTTTTGAAAAGAAATTGTAACCTAAACGCTCTCTTGGCGGAGGTGGAGGTTCTTCAAATCCTTCATCATTATATCTTGTAATAAAATATTCTTCTGCAAAAATCCACTTTCCTAAAATTTTCGATTCATAGTTTTTGACTTCTTTGGACTGACATCCAATAAAAAGAAGAACTAAAAATATTTGAATCAAAATTTTCATCACCAATTTATTTAATTTACCTTTTCGTTCTGCTTTTCCGCAAAAGCTTTCGCCGCTTCTTTTACCCAAAGGTTTTCCTGCTGTGCTTTTACTTTAGTCTGCAGTCTTTTTTTGTTAGCAGGTCCGTTTCCTTTTAAGATTTCCATGAATTCTGCCCAAGGAAGTTCTCCGAAATCGTAATGTTGTCTTTCCTCATTCCATTTTAAATCTTTATCCGGAACGGTTAAGCCTAAAAATTCAGCCTGAGAAACAGTAACGTCGATAAATCTCTGACGAAGACTGTCGTTGCTCTCTCTTTTTACTCTGTAATTCATAGAGATTTTAGAGTTGGGCGAACTGTCGTCATTCGGGCCAAACATCATTAAAGCCGGCCACCAGAAACGGTTTAACGAAGCCTGTGCCATTTCTTTCTGCTGTTTTGTACCACGGCAAAGTGCCATCAGAATCTCATAACCCTGTCTTTGATGGAAAGATTCTTCTTTACAGATTTTCACCATCGCTCTTGAATAGGGACCGTAAGAATTCCCCATCAACATTACCTGATTCATAATCGCAGCACCATCAACCAACCAGCCGATGGCACCGATATCTGCCCAGCTTAACGTCGGATAGTTGAAAATACTTGAATATTTTGCCTTTCCTTCCAACATATCTTCGTAAGTCGCATCTCTGTCGGCTCTGATGGTTCCGTTTCCTAACGTTTCGGTTGCAGAATAAAGGTATAAACCATGACCTGCTTCATCCTGAACTTTAGCCAAAAGCGCCATTTTTCTTCTCAAAGAAGGTGCTCTTGAAACCCAGTTCGCTTCCGGCAACATCCCGACAATCTCAGAATGTGCGTGCTGTGAAATCTGGCGAACCAATAATTTTCTGTAATCATCGGGCATTACATCTTTCGGTTCTACTTTATTTTCGTCGTGTACGTATTGTACGAATTTTTCTAAATCCATAATCTTTTAATTTGAAAATTTGAGAATTAGTTAATTTGAAAATTATTATAAAAGTCTGACAACTTGAAAATTTATACCCAATGAAGGCATTTTCAAATTTCCAAATTAGCACATTTTCAAATTATTTAAACATCATAATTTAGCATCACCACATTCGTCGTCGGATGACACTGGCAAGTCAGAACAAAACCTCTGGCTACTTCGTCTTCGGTAAGTGCGAAATTTTTCTCCATGAAAACTTCTCCTTCGAGAACTTCCGCTTTACACGTACAACAAACTCCTCCTTTGCAGGCAAAAGGCACAGGAAGATTGTCTTTCAATGCTTTATCTAAGATACTCTCTTTTTTTGAATTTAAATGGAAAGAATATTCATCATCATCAATAATCACCGTTACCATACTTTCAATATTGGCAATTGCCTTGAATTCATCGCTCATTTCCGCAGAATCTTCTTCGTCCGGAGCCGAGAAATATTCAAACAAAACCTGAATTGCAGGAACTTTTTTGTCTTTCTTTAAATAATCTGAAATCCCTTTGATCATCTCAGAAGGTCCACATATAAAATAAGTTGCTTCCTTAACGTCGATGTCGGTATATCTTTCAAATAAATGATCCAGTTTTTCAGGAGAAATTCTTCCTTCAAAAATCGGGTCTGCGTGTTTTTCACGGCTAACCAGATAAACGACTTTTAATCTTCCGTTAAACTGCTCAACCAACTTATCGATTTCAGCTTTTTTCATCACATGATTCATGCTTCTGTTGCTGTAAAAAAGATACGCGTTCGAATTAGGTTCCTGATACAAACTTTCCTTCAAATTGGAAAGAATAGGACTGATTCCGCTTCCTGCTGCTAATCCAACATAAGTCTTTGTGTTGGTCGGATGATAAGAAGTATTGAAACCACCCATCGGAGGCATCACTTCCAAAACCTCATCCATGTGAAGATGTTCATTGAAATATCCTGAAACTTTTCCACCTTCCAAAAGCTTTACCAAAACTTCCAGCGTATTGCTTTTTTCGCTCGGCGCATTGCAGATAGAATAAGAACGGCGCTCTTCGTTACCGTTGACCATCAGTTTAAAATTCAGATACTGCCCCTGTTTGAACCTGAATTTATCTTTCAGCTCCTCAGGAATTTCCAATGCAACATTCACCGCATCATTGGTATCTTTCTGAACTTTTACCGTTTTTAATTTATAAAATGAATTCATTTTGTCTTTAGTATTCTGTTAATTTTTCCACCTTCGCATTTCGGTAAGCTGTCCTGAGCATGGATTTTCACTTTCGTGGTAATTCCTACCCTCTTTTTTATTTCGTTTTCGATGCTTTCCCCAAAATTCCCTGCGAAAATAAGATATTCATCTGAATTTATATTTAAATTTTCCTCGGCAACTAATTCATCATCGATTTCTAAATCAATATCCAATCCAATACACATTTGTTCTTTCTCAATCGGCGTAAGATAATAATTTGGAACAACGCCTTTCACATGAGAAAAAGCTTCCTCGATCTGACTTGGGTACACATTTACACCTCTCACAATCAGCATATCATCGGCTCTGCCAAGAATCGGTTTCATTTTAACCATCGTTCTTTTGGCATTTTCATCGTAGTACAGACTTGTAATATCGTTCGTCCAGTAACGTAGAAGCGGCATTGCTTTTTTCGTCAAAGTTGTGATGACCAAAACGCCTTCTTCTCCATAAGGAAGCGGTTCTTTGGTAACCGGATCTAAAATCTCAGGATAAAAATGATCTTCCCAAATGTAAGATCCTCCTTTCTCCTCAAAATCTTCCATCGAAACTCCTGGGCCGATAATTTCACTTAAACCATAAATATTGGTTGCGTGAACACCCAGTCTTTCTTCGATGTGATGTCTGATGATTTCCGTCCACGGTTCTGAACCTAAAACAGCGTATTTTAAACTGATTTCATCTGCAGAAATTCCTCTTTTTGCAAATTCGTCAGCGATGGTTAAAGCATAAGAAGGTGAACAACAAAGAACTTCTGGTTGAAAATCGATAATTAAATCAACCTGTCTTGAAGTCATCCCACCAGAAATTGGAAGAACGCTCATTCCTAATTTTTCTGCTCCGTAATGAAGTCCTAAACCTCCTGTGAAAATTCCGTAGCCATAAGCGTTGTGCAGTTGCATTCCCGGTTTTGCTCCAGCTGCGTTTAAAGATCTTGCAACAACTTCACTGAAAAGATCTACATCTTCTTCTGTGTAACCTACTACGGTCGGTTTTCCTGTTATTCCGCTTGAACAGTGAATTCTCTGAAGCTCATTTTTGGGAACTGTAAATAATCCAAACGGATAATTATCTCTTAAATCCTGTTTGTACGTGATAGGAAGTTTCGAAATATCTTCAATTGTCCTGATGTCCTGATTGGAAATTCCTGCTTCATCAAATTTTTCTTTATAAAAATCTGATTTCTCTTCAAGATAAACCACCAGATCCTTCAATCTTTCGGACTGAAGCGCTCTCAATTGGTCGAGTTTTAAGTATTCAACTGCAAAATCCATAAACTAACTAACATTTGTTAGGTAAAATTAAAAAGAAAATTTCATATGACAAAAAAATAACTGACTTTTATCATATTTTGAATGATTCTAAATAGTATTTTAACATTTTAAAAGTCAATGCGAATACAATCTGTAATTTGCATACGACAATCTTCATTTTGCATACATCAGACTTGTGATTTCTGCCGAATTTTGTATCAATAAAAATCAACATTATGAAATTGAATCAGGTAAAATTAGGAAGTCAGGGATTAGTTGTCCCTAATATCGGTTTGGGATGTATGGGAATGACCAGCTTTGGAGATGCCGACACTTACGGTAAGCACGACGAAAAAGAAGCGATTGCCACCATTCACCGTTCGCTGGAATTGGGCGGAAATTTTCTCGACACCGCCGATTTGTAGGGGCCTTTTACAAATGAACGACTCATCGCAAAAGCCATTGAAGGAAACCGCAATGAATATATTATTGCAACGAAATTCGGTTGGGAAATTGATGACAGCGAACAGATTACGTGGAAAATCAATGGACAAAAAGATTATGTGAAAAAATCGATTGAGCGTTCGCTGAAAAATCTTAAAACAGATTACATCGACCTGTATTATATGCATCGTCTTGATAAAAATGTTCCTGTAGAAGAAACGGTTGGAGCGATGAGCGATTTGGTGAAAGAGGGAAAAATCGGGTACATTGGTCTGTCGGAAGTTTCTTCTGAAACTGTGAAAAAAGCGCACGCAATTCATCCGATTACGGCTGTTCAAAGTGAATATTCTCTGTTTGAAAGAACGGTTGAAGAAAAAGGTGTTATTAAAACTTTAAACGAACTGGGAATTGGTTTCGTGGCATATTCTCCGCTGGGAAGAGGATTTTTGTCGGGACAAATCCGTTCGATTGATGATTTGGCAGAAAATGATTTCAGGAGAGCAATTCCGAGATTTCAGGAGGAGCATTTTTATAAAAATATTGAACTCGTGGAAGCGATTGAAAATATGGCAAAGGAAAAAGAAATCACTTCTTCCCAACTGGCTTTGGCGTGGATTATCAGCAAAGGAATTGTTCCGATTCCGGGGACGAAACGCAGAACTTATCTTGAACAGAATATTGAAGCCAGTAAAATCGTACTGAGCGAAGCTGATATTCACAAGCTGGAAAGTATTGTACCTTTGGGAACAGATACCGGAGCGACTTATGATGAGTTTGGGATGGGACTTTTGGATTATTAGTTCTTGCCACAAATGCACGAATTTTAATTTAAAAAATATTAAACCTTCAAGGTTTTTGAAACCTTGAAGGTTTGTTTAAAACGCAATACGATCGCGCCCCGGCTTGAACGGAGCTCTTTTTGTGAGGAGGTACGACGAGCAAAAAAGCGGGAGTGGAAGACGGATAAAGGCGCCCAAACCTAACAAAGTTGTTCGAGTCAAATTATTACCTTTAATATTTAGAATTTTAAGTTATGAACACGATAAAATCCATCTCCGCTTTTCACAGATTACTGTCGCTTCCGGAGCCGAAACATCCGATGGTCAGTGTTATCAATCTTTCTGAAAGTGTCTTTATTGAAGATGAGGTTTGGAAGGGTTTTGTGAGCCGGTATTACTGCGTTGCGCTCAAACGGAATGCGACCGGAAAAATGAGGTATGGCCAGCAACATTACGATTATGACAAAGGTGTTTTGAGTTTTACGGCACCAAATCAGGTGCAATATCTGGATTTGAAGACGATGGATTGTGAAAACACAGGTTATCTGTTGATTTTTCACGAGGATTTTCTGCTGAAACAGCCTTTGGCAACGACCATTTCGTCTTATGGATTTTTCTCGTATGCCGTAAATGAAGCACTGCATCTTTCTGAAGATGAGGAAAATGATTTGCTGGAAATTTTAAATAAAATTGATAAGGAATGTCAGCACATCGACCAGCACACGCAGGAAATTATTTTGTCGCAGATTGAACTGTTGCTGAATTATTCCAAACGGTTTTATGAAAGACAGTTCATTACCAGAAAAAGTGGGAGTCATCAGCTTTTGACGAAGTTTGAAACTTTTCTGAATGATTATTTCGAGAAAGAATCTTCCGAAAAAGGATTGTTGACGGTTCATCACATTGCCGAAGCGATGAATCTTTCTCCGAATTATTTGAGCGACCTTTTGCGTGTTCATACAGGACAAAATACACAGCAACATATCCACGAAAAGCTTATCAGCAAGGCGAAGGAGAAACTTTCAACCACAGAATTATCGGTAAGTGAAATCGCTTATGAACTGGGATTTGAACATTCGCAGTCGTTTTCTACACTTTTCAAAAAGAAAACGAGTATGTCACCGTTGGAATTTCGGCAGTCTTTTAATTAAAATATTTTTCTCGCAGATTAAGCTGATAAAGCAGATTTTCAAACGCAATCATCTGCTAAATTTGCTTAATCTGCGAGAAACAAAAGAAAGACTGCGATTATGCAGCCTTTTTAATTTATTCCTGAACTTCAAAAAGCAATCGCTCCCCGAATTTTTCTTCATTAATTTTTCCGTTGTCATAAACCAGATTTCCGTTCACGAAAGTATGAGTGACTTTAGAACTGAAATTCATTCCTTCCAACGGACTCCAGCCACATTTGTACAGGATATTTTCTTTTTCAACGGTCCAGTTTTGATTTAAATCAACCAAAACCAAATCTGCTTTATATCCTTCTCTTATAAAACCTCTCTTTTCAATTCTGAACAGAATTGCAGGATTGTGAGCCATTTTTTCAACGATTCTTTCAAGCGAAATTTTTCCGTTTTTGAAATTTTCCAACATCACAACCAAAGAATGTTGAACCAAGGGTGCTCCGGAAGGACATTTTGTATAAACATTTTGTTTTTCTTCCCAGGTGTGTGGCGCGTGGTCGGTGGCGATGACATCGATTCTGTCGTCAAGCAAAGCTTCCCAAAGTCCGTCTTTATCTTTTTGTGTTTTTACAGCAGGATTCCATTTGATTAATCCGCCTTTTGTATCGTAATCTTCATTGGTGAAAGTCAGGTGATGAACGCAAACCTCCGCTGTAATTTTTTTATCTTTTAAAGGAATATCATTTCTGAAAAGTCCTGTTTCAATCGCTGTTGACAAATGGAAAACGTGTAAACGCGCGCCTGTTTTTTCTGCCAGTTCAATTGCTTTTGATGAAGATTTATAGCAAGCTTCTTCACTTCTGATGAGATGATGAAATTTCACGGGAATATCCTCACCATATTCATCCAGATATTTTTGAGTATTTTCCCTGATGGTTGCTTCGTCCTCGCAATGAACGGCGATCAGCATTTTGGTATTGCTGAAAATATTTTCCAGAGTTTCAGGATTGTCAACGAGCATATTTCCGGTTGACGAACCTAAAAACAATTTGATTCCGGGAACATTTCTTGGATTTGTTTTTAAAACTTCTTCTAAATTATCATTCGTTCCGCCCATCATAAAACCGTAATTGGCGAATGATTTTTGAGAAGCGATTTCGTATTTATCAGCCAGCAATTCCTGAGTTACAGCATTCGGAACTGTGTTGGGTTGTTCGATAAAACTCGTAGTTCCGCCTGCGATTGCAGAACGTGATTCAGATTCGATGTCGCCTTTGTGAGTCAATCCCGGTTCACGGAAATGCACCTGATCATCAATAATTCCAGGCAAAAGATATTTTCCGGAGGCGTCGATAATCCGGTCAACATTTTCTTCAGAGATATTTTTTGAAATTTTTGAAATCAAATCATTTTCAATCAGAATATCACTTTCGAAGACCAGATTTTCGTTGACGACTTGGGCGTTTTTTATAAGGATTATCATAAATTACTTTTAGAATTGAGATTTTATATTTCACAAATTTAATATTTTCAGAAATGATTTTTAAGCATCAATCTGAAAATTATGATTTCTAATATTTACATTTGCATTTTAAAAACCTAAAATTGTATAAAAAATTATTTGGGCAAACCGCGGTTTATGGGTTGAGTTCGGTATTGGTAAGAATTTTCCCGTTCTTAGTTGCACCTATTATTACCAATGCGTATGGTCCTTCAGCTGCAGCACCTTTTGTAGATTGGTATTCAATCGCAGGCGTAATTACGGTTTTCCTTACACACGGTATGGAGACTTCATTTTTCCGGTTTGCACAGGAAAAGGAAATTGATAAGAAAACTCTGGTTTCTACGTGCTCGATGAGTATTTTGGCGATAGGTTTCATTTATTTAATTTTAGGATATACCTTCAGACAGGATTTAGCAAACGCTTTCGAAACTCCCGATCAGGTCAACTATCTCGTGATGTTTCTTTTTATTTTGACGTTTGATGCATTTTCAACTATACCATCGGCGGTTTTGAGGCTTGAAGGAAAACCTGTTTTATACACACTTTCCAAAGTTATTGGCTCACTTGTTTACTTTGCATTAACCTATTTCTTTATTGTAATTCTTCCGGAATATCCTGATGGAATTTTAGGATTAAAATACGACCCTGAGATTGGAGTTGGTTATACTTTCATTGCCAATTTGGTTCAAAGCATAATCACATTGGCAATTGTAGGAAAGGAATTTGTGAATTTCAGTTTTAAAAAATTCAGTTTTCCACTTTGGAAAAGAATTATGAATTATTCATGGCCAGTAATGGTAGCAGGCTTAGCGGGAATTATTAATCAGACTTTAGACCGACAGTTTTTAAAATTTCTTTTACCGGAAAATCAGGCTAAACATCAAATAGGCGTCTACGGTTCGGTGTATAAAATAGCTACTTTCATTACCGTTTTCAGGCAAGCTTATCAATTAGGTATCGAGCCTTATTTTTTCTCAAGTTTTAAGGATAAAAACAATCATAAAACTTATGCGGTTTTGATGGATGTTTTCGTCATATGCAACTGCTTGATTTTTGCAGGATTAATGGTCAATTTGCAGTGGATTTCAGAAAAGTATTTAGGCGATCCTATGTATTTTGAAGGCATTGAAATCATTCCTTTTGTAATGCTGGGCGCGTTATTTTTAGGAATATATCTTAATCTTTCGATTTGGTATAAATTATCTGACCAAACAAGAGTTGGGCTTTATATTTCCTTAATCGGAGCAGCAATTACAATTCTCATCAACTTTTTATTCATTCCAAAGTACGGTTATTGGGCAAGTGCCATTGCTGCACTCACCACGTATGGAAGTATGATGGTAATTTCTTACATTTGGGGCAGAATTCAATATCCTATACATTATAACATAACAAAAATCGGGATTTATATTGTTTTTTCGGTGGCTATCTCGATGATTTCGTTTTACTTTTTCCGTACAAATTACTTTATCGGAAATGGTTTATTTCTCTTCTTTATCGGATTCCTGGTTTACAACGAGAGAACGATGATCAATAAAATTCTCAGAAAATCTTAATTAAACATTAAACTTTATAATAAATCAACACATGAAAATAATAGTTCCAATGGCCGGTCGTGGATCAAGACTACGCCCACATACTTTAACCGTACCAAAACCATTAATTCCTATCGCAGGAAAACCAATTGTACAGAGATTGGTAGAAGATATTGCTAAAGTTGCCGGAGAGGAAATTGAAGAAGTTGCTTTCATTATCGGAGATTTCGGTCCTGAAATTGAAAAATCATTATTGAATATTGCAGAAAAATTAGGTGCAAAAGGCAGCATTTACCATCAACTGGAACCATTGGGAACAGCGCATTCACTGAAATGTGCAGAAGCTTCAATGGAAGGAAATGTAGTGATCGCTTATGCTGATACTTTGTTCCGCGCAGATTTTATTTTAGATAAAAATGCGGACGGTGTTATCTGGGTAAAAAGCGTAGAAGATCCTTCTGCTTTTGGTGTTGTAAAATTAGACAACTATGGTTTTATCACAGATTTCGTTGAAAAACCAAAAGAATTCGTTTCAGATCTTGCGATTATCGGAATCTACTACTTTAATTCTGCTGAAAAACTAATGTCTGAAATCAATTATATCATGGATAATGACATTAAAAACGGTGGAGAATACCAATTGACAACCGCTTTGGAAAACCTGAGAGCGAAGGGTGGAAAATTCAGCTTAGGTAAAGTAAATGACTGGATGGATTGTGGTAATAAAAACGCAACTGTAGAGACCAATTCAAAAATTCTGGAGTATGAAAGAGAAGCAATGTCCCAACATCCTGCATCTGCTAAAATTGAAAATTCACTGATTATTCAGCCATGTTTTATTGGTGAAAACGTGAAAATTTCAAACTCTAAAATCGGGCCTGGGGTTTCTTTGGGAAATAATACAGAAGTTGTAAATTCTAATATTGAGAACTCGTTAATTCAAGAGAATACGAAGATCAATCACGGAAATCTTTCCAACTCAATGATCGGAAATTCGGCACAATATTTTGGTGTGGCGAGAGAAATCTCTTTGGGTGATTTTTCTGTTCTTGATTTTTCCCCGCACCAATCAGTTTAAAATGATTATCTTTAAACAAATAATTTCCGAACCACACAAAATCTTTTGTGTGGTTTGGCGTTAATATTGCAAAGTTTTAGCAAATTTTAATATGAAAAAATGGATTCCTTTAATCATACTTACTCTCTTCATTTTCAGCTGTAAATCGAGAAAAGCTGCGAATGACACAGCGCTGAATTCCGACAGTTTAACTGTCAAAAATCCTGATTCCAGGGATCCTGTAGACGCTGCTGAAAACGTAGGTGACCGTCTTAATTTTTATGAAAAAATTTATCTTCATGAAAAGTTTGATTATTTAAAAATCACAAGTAAAATTACTGCTGATAATATCCGTGTGAGTCCATTAGACGCCACAATTTATATTGAAACTGATAAAAAAATATGGTCAAACATTTCCTTTTTGATAATCCCGGCTGCAAGAGCAATTATTACTCCTGATGGGATAAAAGCAATGGATCGATACAATAAAAATTATATCGATTCTGATTTTGAATATTTGAATAATCTTTTAAACGTCAATTTTTTCGACTATAAAAATCTGGAAAAACTGCTTATCGGTCGTACATTTTTTACCATCAGCGGGAGAAACTCAAAAATCACCAAAAACATGCAGGGATACCAGATGGAATCCATTCAGAATCTAAAATTTACGACTGCCGGTGGTGAGCGGGAATACAAATTAAATCTCCAGTATTCAGAGGATTATAATCTGACTGATGTAAAACTGAAAGATGTGAAATCCGATGATGCAGTAGAAATCGTATATTCAAACTGGGAAACGCAGCCGAACAATGTAAAGCTTCCAAAGAATGTTAAAATAATTATAAAAGGAAGCAAAAACAGTCAGATTTTATTAGAAAATACGAATTTTGTTTTTTCGAGGATGGATACACCATATTCTGTACCGTCTTCCTACAAGAAAATTGAAATCAAATGATCAAAAGAATCAGTCTCATATTGAGTTTTTTAATCTTCGGATTTGCAAATGCTCAGAAAAATAAAGAACAGCTGCAGAAGGAAAATGCAGATTTAAAAAAGCAGATTGCACAGATTAACTCAGACCTGGCAAAAACAAGAAATGAATCTAAACTTTCTGTATCTTATCTAACGAATGTCAATCAAAAACTGGCTCTGAGGGAGAAGGTTTACAACAACACACAGAAGGAAAAGAAATTTATTGAAAACGAAATCTACCTTCGTCAGCTTGAAATCAACCGCCAGAATAAAGAACTGAGTGTTTTAAGAAAAAATTATGCTGAAGTTTTAGTAAAAGCATATAAAAATAAAGGAGTTCAAAATAAAGTAACATTTATTTTATCTTCAAAAAATCTGGGCGAAGCTTTAAGACGCGTTCAATATTTAAAGCAATATGCCGATTATCAGGACAAAAAAGCAGCAGAAATCACAAATGCTGCAGTAGAACTTAAAAAATCAGTTGAATCTAAGAAAAGGTCAGCTGATGCCAAAGAAAATCTTCTGGTGAACCAGAAAAAAGATCTTTCTACAATTGAGGTGGAAAGAAAACAGAAAGAACAGCTTGTAGCAGAATTTAAAAAGAATGAAGGTGTTCTGAGTGCTGAACTGAAGCAAAAACAGACACGCTCTAAAGCTTTGGAAGGACAGATCAGATCGATTATTGCTGAAGAAATCAGAATAGCGAAAGCAGAAGAAGAATCGAGAAAGAAAGCAGAAGCTGAAAAGATACGTCTTGCTAAAATAGCTGCTGAAAGAGAAAAAGCAAGAATTGAAGCGGAAAATAAAGCTAGAGCTGAGGCTTTAGAACGAGAAAGAAAAATAGCAGAAGCCGAAGCCAAAAAAGCAAATGAGCTCGCTGCAAAAAGAGAAGAAGAAGAAAGAAAACGTACTGCTGATGCTGCCAAAGCTGCCGCAAATGCAAGAGATGAAGAAAGAAGAGTTGCCGCTAAAAAAGCATCAGACGAAGCCAACGAAAAAGCAAGAGAGGCCGCAAATAAGTTGAAAGTTGCGAGAGACGCCGAAGCTGCATTAGACAAGAAAAAAGAAGACGAAAAGAAAGTTGCTGAAACAAAAGCTTACACCAACTTTGGAGTTTCATCAGGTATCGCAGGAAATAATTTTGCCGAAAACAGAGGAAAAATTGGTTTCCCGGTAGATAAAGGTCAGATTACCCATAGATTTGGAATTCAACAGCATCCTGTATTTAAAAATATAAAAGAAGAAAACAGCGGAATTAAAATTTCAGTACCGGCAGGTTCAAGAGCAAAAGCTGTTTTCCCGGGAAGCGTGAATTCTGTGATTGCCAATAACGATGGTACAAAAACAGTGATTGTAAAACACGGAGCGTATTTTACAATCTATTCAAATCTTTCGAGCGTTAGTGTATCGAAAGGGCAGCAGGTATCGGCAGGATCGTCTGTTGGAGCAGTTGGTCAGGATTTTGATGGAGCTTATACACTTGACTTTCAGGTTTGGAACGGTACAACACCGGTAGATCCATTGGGATGGATTTCATATTAAAAAAAGATTAACTTTGTAAAAATTTTAGACATGTATACATTAACAATATTAACTCCATTTGCCGCCTGGCATTGGATTATCGTGATCCTTGTAGTTCTGTTACTATTCGGAGGAAAAAAGATTCCGGAACTTATGAGAGGTTTAGGATCTGGTATTAAAGAATTTAAAGATTCTGTAAAGGAAGAGGACAAAACTACTGAGGTTAAAAAAGAAAATCCCACTACAAACAGCAGCAATACTACTGTAAACTAAGAAGATTTCCTTATGAATTTCACCGAGACAGCCTGGAAAGTCTTCAATCAGAGTATTGAAGACTATCATGTTTTAGATAGCGTAGATACCCCAATCAACAATCCTTATGAACTCAACAGTTTGGAACGTATTTTGTATGCAAAGAATTGGATTGATACCGTTCAGTGGCACTTTGAAGATATTGTCAGAGACGAAAATATAGACCCTGTTGAAGCTTTAAAACTTAAAAGAAGAATAGATGCTTCAAACCAACAGCGTACTGACCTAGTAGAATTTATAGACAGTTGGTTTTTAGATAAATATCAGGATATTTCTCCTAAAGCAGATGCAAAAATTAATACTGAAACTCCAGCGTGGGCTGTAGACAGATTATCTATTTTAGCACTTAAAGTCTATCACATGGCTTTGGAAGCAAACAGAGATACTGCATCTGAAGAGCATAGGGCAAACTGTCAGATTAAATTGGATGTACTTCTTACTCAGAAAGTAGATCTTTCAGTTTCAATAGATCAGCTTCTTTTGGATATTGAGAACGGGAATGTTAGGATGAAAGTGTACAAACAGATGAAAATGTACAATGATGAAAGTCTTAACCCAATCCTTTATCAAAAGGAGCAAAAATGAAAAAATTCTTTTTATCTGCATTAATTATTATTGTTTTTGGATCCTGTGCTACTGAGAAAGGAAACACTTCACCCATAGCAACAGGAATTACTGAGAAAAAAGCAAATACCGGCGAAGATTTTTCGGTGAAAATATCTGAAAATGCCAATGCTGCAGAAATCAGCAATCTACTGTCAACATTTCCTGTATTCTCTAAAAAAGAGATTAATGAAGAAGTTTCTGTTTTAAAATTCAGTCTTCAGAATTATCTCTATGCAATCGATGCCGGAAATAAAAGCGCTAAAGACAAACAGCTCAAGGGCATGCAGAAATCTTACAGAAAGATTCAGAAACTGCGGAAATCACTTACAATTGATGAAGATAATATTTTAAACAGATATTTAGTCCGCATTAAAACCAATGTTGCTGTCATTGAAAATGCAGTGAATGGCAACAAAAAACAATAATTTTATTAATGATTACAATTCAGGCGGAAGCTAATGTTCCTACAGAACACGGTACTTTCCGGATGATTGCGTTTGCAGAAAATGCTCAGGACTGGATGCCGCACATGGCAATTGTTGCTGAAAACACAGATTTTACCCAACCTGTAAACGTCAGGTTTCATTCAGAATGTATTACAGGAGAAGTTTTTCATTCTCAAAAATGTGAATGCGGACAGCAACTGGATGCAGCAATGAAATATATGCATGAACACGGGGGCATCGTTATTTACCTTCGTCAGGAAGGCAGAAATATAGGAATAATCAATAAACTTCGTGCATATTCGCTCCAGGAAAAAGGTTTTGACACTGTTCAGGCTAATCTGGAACTCGGACTTCCCGCAGATGACAGAAACTTTGGTGTTGCCATAGATATTTTAAACAATCTGGAAATAAAAAAAATCAATCTGCTCACAAACAATCCTGAGAAAGTAAGATTTGTTGAAGAAAGCAACATTGAACTTAATTCCCGCATTCCATTACAAATCCCGGCAAACGAAAATAGCCGCGGATATCTTCAGACAAAGAAAGATTTTTTCGGTCATCTTTTGGATGATAATGACAGATAAAAACAAAAGCTTCGGAAAAAATTTCCCGAAGCTTTTTAATTATAAAAAATTGAAAAGATATTGTTCCCTTATTTTGGCTCTTTCAGATTGTAATACTTTACTACAGCATTGTAATCTCTATAGTCTGGTTTATTTGCATTTTTCGCCGGATCTGCAGGAATTAAAACTATTCTGAATGTTTGATTTGTTTTAAACTCAGCAGCTTCAGCAGGTGTCATTGTTGCCAGGTCAAAGTTCCCTTCTGAATAAATCTCTACGTTGGTAGGATCAAATAGAAAATTAAATTCTAAAATTCTACCATTTGACAGATAGAACGTTTTTGGCAATAGTTGCCATACAGGTGTGGTATTAGGTAAATTTGAATTGAAATTTCTGTAAACTAAAACAACATCGCTACTTAAAATATTAATTCCTGTATTTATAGAATAACTGTTTGCTGCTGTTAGGGTACCAGTCACATCACGCATTCTTGCGACATCTGTAGCTACTGGCTCTTGTACGATCACATCATCATTATTATCGCAGCTCACTGCGAAAATGCTTAGTAATGCAAATATGAAAATTGGAAATATTTTTTTCATTGTAAAAAATTTATATATTTAATTGCTGTTGCCAAATCAAATCATATACCAAAAAAATGAAAAATTGGGTTAAGGCTAATTTTTTAGTTGTATTTTTGTCTCTATTCTAATTAATATGAAAAAATTATCAAACGTAGCGCTTATCGTTTTATTAATTTTAAATGTAAATCTTCATGCTCAGTATCAGCCCAAAGATTGGTCTAAAGCGGATATCAAAAAAGCTGAAAAATGGGTTGACGACAAATACAATTCCCTCTCCCAAAGCGAAAAACTGGGTCAGCTGTTTATAGTGGCACTTTATACCAATAAAGGTGATAATCACATAGATGAAATCAGAAATATCGTTAAAAATGAACAGATTGGTGGTCTTATTCTGATGCAGGACGATGCTGCGAGAGAAATCACTCTTGTTAACGAATTTCAGCAAAAATCTAAGACTCCAATGATGATCGGGATGGATGCAGAATGGGGATTGTACCAGAGAATTGCCACGGCTCACAAATACCCTTGGGCAATGACACTCGGAGCTATTCAGGATAAAGATCTGATTGAAAAAATGTCTGCCAAAATTGCAGAAGACTGTCACAGAATGGGGATCAACTGGGACTTTGCACCAGTGGTGGATGTCAACACTAACCCAAATAATCCTATTATCGGAAACAGAAGTTTCGGTTCAGAAGTAAAGAATGTTACCAAATCTGCCCTCGCCTACTCCAACGGCTTGCAGAACAACAATATTCTTGCTGCTATCAAACACTTCCCTGGCCATGGCGATACCAGCACAGATTCTCACCTGGATCTTCCAGTAGTTTCCCATAAAATTGACAGGTTAAATGAGGTTGAAATTGCTCCCTTCAAAGCTCTGATGAATAAAAATATCGGCGGTGTGATGGTCGCTCATCTTTACGTTCCCGCTTTGGAATCCAGAAAAGGTATTCCTGCTTCCGTATCACAAAATATTGTCACAGGATTACTGAAAGAGAAACTTGGCTATAAAGGTTTGATCATCACGGATGCCCTAAACATGGGTGCTGTAGCCAATAAATACAAGCCAGGCGAACTGGATGCTATGGCTTTCAAAGCAGGAAATGACATTATGTTGTTTTCTCAGGGAGTTGCTGAAGGTAAAAGATTAATTCAAAAAGCAATCGATAACGGCGAAATTCCGCAGGCGAGAGTGGAAGAAAGTGTAAAGAAAATTTTGTTAACCAAATATTTTTTAGGCATAAACCAATACACTCCGAAAAATCCGCAAAATATCAATTCTGATCTGAACAATGCTTCACATACGGCGATTGTTCAGGAAATGTACTCAAATGCTTTAACTTTAATTAAAGACGAAAAGAAACTTTTACATTTAAAAGAAAACACATATTACGTTCCTCTAGAAGAAGCATCTTATCAGACTTTTGCTAATGAAATGCAAAGTTCGGTGATTTTTAAAAAAGCAAATGAGATTAAAACGATTCCGGCTGGCTCAACGGTATTGGTAGGTTTTCATAAAGATAATTCTACAGCGTACAAACCTTATAAAATATCTGTTGAATCCAAGAGAATCCTCAACGAACTTTCAAAGAAACACAATGTCATTCTGAATGTTTTCGGAAGTCCGTATGCTTTGAAGGATATTGATCTGTCTAAAATTTCAACTGTTTTAGTTTCTTACGAGAACAATGATGATTCGATGACAGCAACAGCCAATGCTTTGAAAGGAAAGACAAAAATTCACGGTAGACTGCCGGTTTTAGTGAATGATAATCTAAAAGCGGGTGCGGGAATTGATCTTAAAGCAAAATCAAATTAAATCTTATCCAAAACTATAAATTAATAAGTAAAAATGAAAATAGGCATACTTTGCTATCCTACCTACGGAGGAAGCGGAATTGTAGCAACAGAGCTCGGGATGTCTCTCGCCAACAAAGGCTATGAGGTACATTTCATCAGTTCTGCCCTGCCTGCAAGATTAGATATTACCAATCCCAATATATTTTTTCACAAGGTAAACGTGCAGACTTATCCACTCTTTCAGTATCAGCCTTATGATATTGCGTTGAGCTCGATGATCTACCGTGTTGTGAATCTCTACAAACTTGATTTACTGCATGCGCATTACGCAATTCCGTATGCTTATGCAGCGTTTACGGCAAAGCAGATGCTGAAAGAAGACAATAACGATATTCCTTTGGTGACCACTCTTCACGGAACTGATATTACTTTGGTAGGTCAGCACCCGAGCTATAAACACGCAGTAGAATTTTCTATTAACCAGTCGGATGCAATCACATCGGTATCTGAAAGTTTGAAAAAAGACACGCTTCAGTTTTTCAGAATTAAAAAAGAAATTCAGGTGATTACCAATTTTATCGATAATTCTGAATTTGATGAATGCAATGAATGCCAGCGTACGCAATTTGCCAATCCGGATGAGAAAATCCTGATTCACGTTTCCAACTTACGTCCTGTCAAAAGGGTTGAAGAAGTTCTGCAGATTTTTAAAAGTGTGGAGAAAAAGGTAAAATCAAAACTCATCATTATTGGTGAAGGTCCGGATATGGAAAAGGTAAACCAGTTTCTGGAACACAATCCCGAACTGATTTCCAAAATCAGACTTTTGGGTAAAGTGAATGATCTGTACAGAATTCTTCAGCTTTCTGACGTATTTCTACTTCCATCTGAACAGGAAAGTTTCGGTCTTGCTGCTTTGGAAGCGATGGCTGCCAACACTCCCGTTATCAGTTCCAATGCCGGAGGAATTCCCGAAGTGAATATTCAGGGGGAAACAGGTTTCCTTGCTGAGATTGGAAATGTGGAGGCAATGAGCAATTACTGCATCAAG
This sequence comes from Chryseobacterium foetidum, assembly GCF_025457425.1. Lineage (NCBI taxonomy): Bacteria > Pseudomonadati > Bacteroidota > Flavobacteriia > Flavobacteriales > Weeksellaceae > Chryseobacterium > Chryseobacterium foetidum. The sequence goes on along the minus strand of NZ_JAMXIA010000001.1, from coordinate 2,560,306 downwards.
CTTCTGAGCAACGAGGAACTTTTAGCCCAAATGAAAATCAATGCCAAGCAGCAGGCGATTAAGTTTGACCTGAAAAACGTTCTCCCAATTTACGAGGAAATGTATAAGACGACGATTGAGAATTTCAAAGGGGAACTGACGAAAGTATAAAATAAGAAAGGGCGGAAACGCTCTTTTTTTGTTATCAAAATTTATTCTCTGTTTTATAATAAAATAAAAATATGATTGTAGATGTAAGAAAATTTAATCTCGATACTTCAATTAATGAACTGATTTTAAATTCTGAAATTCAAAAAAATGGTATGGAAAGATTACAGATAATTATTGGAATTATTTAGAATCTACTACAGAAAAAATTAACCAAAATTTTAATTCACACATTTTTTCAGATTTACTAAGTTTCATTATTGATGAGAAAAAAATAATTTTTGGCTTAGATCAATATTCTAATAAACTTTCTTTAAACAGAAATTCTGCCGTTTTTTTATTTGCCTTAGATGATAAAGAAAAATTATTATCCGAATTGTCACAGGTTAATTTTTTAAAAGACTTTGAAATTTATTGTAGAAAATTAAATGAGCCTCACTATAATTATCAGGCTACAGAGCTATTTCAAACTACAACTAATTTCAAGGATATTATCCTACAAATGGACGAAAATTATGGTTTAATAATAAATATTGGATAAATATATTAGTGGTTTCTAAATGTTTTTTGATTTCAAAATCTACAATTTTATCACATGATTTCAAAAGCAATTCAGTTGCATTGGGAAGCGAAAAAATTTAATTTAAATCCCAATTACAGAACACAGATAGCAGTCCTACGGACTGCACTTTTATCAATAAAATTATGTCCGACATAGATAATGCTCCGATGGAGCGATTGGACTAGACTATTTAAATAATTCTGATGCTCATACTTTTTTCCGGCAAACCTGTCGCAGGGGTGCGGGAGACTTTCAAGCTTTCCGGCAAGTTCGTTACCAGGGTGCGACAAGCTTTCACTAGGTTCCGCAAGTCTGTTGCGAGGGTGTTTGGAACTTGCGGAAGCTCCGCAAACCTGTTGCAGGGATGCAGGAAGCCCTTGAAATAAGGATTTTTGAGTTTTGCAGTATTTAGGCATTCTAATTATTTATCAAGAACAGTTTTGTTCGGTATTTCTTTTTTTTAAGATTAAAAATAATCAAGGTATCTGTTTTTTTTTTTTAATTTTAATTAAGTTAAAACACACAGACGATGACCGAAAAACTGCTTCAATACCTTTGGAACTTCAGGGTTTTTACCAATTTTGATTTTAAAGACACCGAAGGAAATCCCGTAGACATAATCGATTTCGGACGTTGGAATACAGACTCCGGACCCGATTTTCTGATGGCTAAAATAAAAATCAACGGAGTAACCTTAGCCGGAAACATTGAGCTCCACGTAAGATCTTCAGACTGGATTTTTCATCAGCACACCAAAGATCCCAACTACGACAACATTATTCTGCACGTAGTTTATCAGAATGACGCAGACATTGATGAATTTAAATTAAAAAATATTCCCACGCTTGAACTGATCAATCATATTGACAAATCTATTTTCGCAAAATATGAAAAGCTGGAAAAGGAAAGTCAGTTTATTGCATGTGAAGATTTATTCGATCCTAAAAATATCCCCGTTCATTTCTATGAAGAAAGTCTTCTGAAAAAACTCGAAGAAAAATCGCTTGAGATTGAAGAAGATCTGAAGAGATTTAAAAATAATTATGAAGCCGTTCTCTTCCACAGCCTCGCCTACTCCTTCGGTTTAAAAGTAAATGCGCAGATTTTTAAACAGATTGCGGAAAGTATTGATTTTACAGTTTTCAATAAAATCAGACAAAACAAAACGCAAATCGAAGCTCTCCTATTTGGCATTTCAGGCTGGCTGGAAAATCCTGAAGATAAACAAATGCAAATTTGGAAAAGAGAATTTGATTTTTTGAATGCCAAATTTGAAGTGAACAATATTATTATCCGACCAAAGTTTTTAAGATTAAGACCGCCAAACTTCCCAACAGTCAGGCTATCGCAATTAGCCAACCTTTACCATCAGCATCAAAACCTTTTTTCAAAAATAATTGATGCTAAAAATACCGACGAGCTGCTTCGTATTTTCAAAGATATTAAAGCGTCAGCATATTGGGACAATCATTTTAATTTTGGAAAAGTTTCGCCTGTAGATCAGCCTAAAATTTTAACTAAAGATTTCATTGAACTGATTTTTTTGAATACCGTACTGCCGGTAAAATATACGTATCACAAATACCAAAACGAAGAAATTGCCGAAGAGATTCTGGCGTTTTATAAAGATATTGTTTCAGAAAAAAACTCAGTTTTAGATGGTTGGAAAAATTTAGGCCTGAAAATAAAAAATGCTTTGCAGAGTCAGGGGTTAATTTATCATTATAAAAACTACTGCACACCAAAAAATTGCCTAAATTGCAGTATCGGTTTTAAAATATTAAAAGAGCAGTAAAATGTTGGATAATTTACGTCATAAAATGGAAAGAGAATGGTTTGGAGTACTCACAAGAATGGGTGCCAAGCTGGGGATTCCCGTTTCTAAACTTCGGGTTTTCTTTATCTACTCCACTTTTGCAACGGCCGGATTTTTCTTTCTCATTTATCTTGGTCTTGCTTTTACGCTTTGGATCAAAGATATTTTTATCACACGCCGACCAAGTGTTTTTGATCTTTAACGGTTCAAATAAACTTAGGCTACTTTATTATGGAATTCAATCAGATTACTTCACCCGACGATTACAGAATCAGACAGATTTACAGTTCGTACACTTCCTCTTTTCCTGAGGACGAAAGGCGCGACTGGATCAAGTTCGTACAGCTTTTTACTCATCCAAACGTGAAGGTTTTTTCAGTTTTTAATGAAAGTGAAAACATCGGTTATGTCATTATTTGGGAACTTTCCGATTTTATTTTTGTAGAACATTTTGAAGTTTTTGCTGAATTCAGAAATCAAAAAGCAGGCTCAAAAATTATTGATCTTTTAAAGGAAAACCATCCAAGAATTATTCTGGAGATTGAGCCGGAAAATTTGAATGAAAATTCAAAACGAAGATTTTCGTTTTATCAGAAAAACGGTTTCAGCTTAATTGACGAAATGTACATCCAGCCAAGCTATGGCAACGGAAAAAAGAAACTTGACTTGTGGCTGTTGGCTAATTTTCAGCCTACAAATTTAGGTGAGACAACAAACGAAATTCATGATGTCGTTTATCATTAATATTCAAGATTATTAGTCTTTTTATATTCGCTAAATGCTGACATCAGATCATTGGAAATCTTTGCTTTATCAAACTTCTTCCGATACTTTTTTGAGAGCATAAAAATATCTTCAGCATACAATAGAAAGCGGTCAATTCCCTCATCTCCCATCCCAAATTTCCTGTAATAACTGAGATCAATTTCAGACTTTAATCTGGCGAGAAAATCTCTGGTTTCATAATAGTTAGGCTTTGTAGTTTTTACGCTTATCAATTTTGTAATTGCTTCAGCAACTCCAATAAGACTCACCTGTCCTTCATTAAAATTGTGTGGCTGAAAGGATTTTGGCGTCGCATTTTCAGGTATAGCTTCAGTCATGGGAGATTTCATATACGCATCCATTTTAGAATTTAAGGCTGCAACTCTTTTAGAAATTCCGACATTATTAGCATCTTTTTCAAGATTTCCGGTTGGCTGAAATTTTAATTCGACTTCGGGGATGATAATTTCTACATGTCTGATTATCACAGTGTTTTTGTCAGCGAAAGATTTTGCAGTTACTTTTAAATCAAACCGATAAAATCCATCTTTCACAAACCGAATTTCGTCGTTTGGATCAGCATGAATCGAGAAACTTCCGTCAGTATTTGAAAAAACAGATTGATTTTTGTTAAAATTAAACACCAAAACCTGACCCTGCAAACTTCCGTTTTCATCAGAAACAGTTCCTGAAACTGTATTCTGAGCAAATGAAAGCACGGAAAACAATAAAGAAAGGAAAAATAAATTTATTTTCATTTTGTAATGACTGGCGGAGATTTGTAGGACGTTATTCTCAGCAGAACTGCACTTTTAAATCTGTTCAGATCTGCATCGCTGCAATAACCGTATTTCAGAATTCGCTTTCTCTCAAAACCACTGTTGAAAATATAGTAGATAAAATGCTGAATTTGAGAATTTTCGATCTTCAGTTCGGCAAAAAAATCATTTCCTAATGCATGAATCAGATAATTCATAAAATCTACATCGTCCCATTTGTCTTTAATTTTCCCAAAACTAAAAGTACCTTTCGTAACGGGCTGCACAAACTCGCCTGGTTTTGCTGCCAACACTCCTGGATCAGATTTTTGGCTCATGTATTTCCCCAAATCAGACTTCAATTTCTGAACTTTGGTAGGCGGATTGTAATTTTTTATATCGATTGCGAGATCTCCCGTAAGTCTCTTCTTCAAAACAACTTCCTCAATCGCAAGCGCATTTCTTTTAAGGGTAATATTTAAAGGTGATTTTAAATTTTCAGAAGTTATAATTGTCTGAAAACGTTCGTAGCCCAGCAGTATGAAACGCAGATTGTCACCTTTTCTTCCTGAGATCATAAAATGACCATCGTCATTGGTCAACACTCTTTCGTCAGTACGGATGTTGATTACCGTGACGTTGGGCATTTCTGCATTTTCCTCAGAAACCGTCTTCCCAAAAATATATTCCTGAGCATGGAAACTGAGTGAAAGAAGAAACGAAAAGATAAAGAGTAATTTAAATTTCACAGGCCATTGTTTTATTTCAGCAAATCTAAAATATATTTAGGTTTAAAAATAAATTTTAACCTGCATTAACACGTTTTATCAATTCTTATTAATTTTTGGTTCGAATTTGTTAAAATACCGATCGCTACTGTTAAAAATCCTACAGAAAATATATTATCTTGCAGTTTAAATTCTGTAAAAAATGCAAAATTCATATACGGTAATCAACGCTTCGGCGGGATCAGGGAAAACGTATGCTCTTGTGCAGCGGCTTCTGATGATCTGTCTTCGTTATCCCAATCAGGCACAGTCAATTCGGAATATTCTGGCGTTGACATTCACCAACAAAGCTGCCAACGAAATGAAAGAAAGAATTCTTTCGTGGCTGGGAAGATTTACTGAAAATAATTATGCAGATAATTCAGATTTAAAAAATATTCAGATCGCTTTTGAAGCTGAAGGTTTGAAAATAGATATTCACGAGCTTCATTACCGTTCGAAGAAGCTTTTGGATTACGTTCTTCACAACTATTCCACTTTAAATATCGGGACGATTGACCGTTTTAATTCCCGTTTGGTAAGAAGTTTTTCATACGAATTGGGTTTAGCCAAAAACTTTAATCTTGAAATTGATCCTGAACCTTTTTTAATTGAAGCCGTCGACAAAATGCTCGATCAGATTGGGGAAAACGATGTGATTTCCAATTCATTCATGGATTATGTGGATTACAGTTTAGAAAATAATGAAAGAATTAACCTCAACAAAAATCTCTACGATTCTGCAAAAGAATTTGTGAAAGACATTCATTATGAGAATCTTCAGAAAAATAAAGATTTTGATAATGAGAAATATGAAGACATTAAAAATACGCTTCGAAAAGAAATTTCAGCCAATAAAAAGAAGTCGCTTGAGCTTACGTTACATTCAATTCAGCTTTTCAAAGACAGAGCGATTGAAATTGAAGATTTTGCTCAGGGTAAAAATGGTTTGGGCGGATTTTTTGTAAAAGTTGCAGATTATTATCAGAAAAACAGGAAAGATTTTCCGTTTCCGGCCAATGAGGAATCGGCCCGAAATACTTTCGGGAAGGGTGCTGCAGCAAAATCGAAACATAAGGAACAGGATATTCTTGAAATTCTTGATCAGCTTCTTGAAAACCGTATTCAACTCATTAAAATTTTTATTGAAACACAGAAAAAAGAAAAAATTCTCGCTGCACTTTTGCCTTTAAAGGTAAATAAAGACATTCAGGATGAGCTGAAAAAGATTGAAGAGGAAAACGATTTGGTTCTGCTTTCAAAATTCAATATTTTGATCAATGAAAATCTGAAAAGTGAACCTTCGGCATTCATTTATGAAAAAGTGGGCTCGCAGTTTCATCATTATTTCTTTGATGAATTTCAGGATACATCGGAGCTTCAATGGCAGAATTTTCTTCCGTTGAGAGATCATGCCGTTTCCAGTGACAACACTTCATTTACTTTGGTGGGTGACCCGAAACAGAGTATTTACCGTTTTCGTGGTGGTGAAAGTCAGTTGATGCTCGACATTATCAGCAAAAAAGAAATTACGCCGAAAGAAGCATCACTTTTGGTTTTAAAAGACAACTGGCGGAGTGCGAAAAATATTGTGAATTTCAATAATGACCTGTACCGTTTTCATTCAGCAAATTTGAACGAAGAACATCAGAATATTTTTGGAACTGACGGCGAACAGAACCCAAAATCGTCTCTTGAAGGAAGGGTAAAAATAAACCTCATCGAAAATCTCACGAATGAAGATTTTTACACCGACACTTCAGAAAAAATGCAGAAAGACATTCAGGAAAGCCTTGATAACGGCTTTTCGTTTTCTGACATTACCATTCTGTGCCGTGGCAATTTTGATATTTTCAGCTACTCTCAAAAACTGGGAAATCTGACAGTCAATTACAAAGGCGAAACCACCAATATCAAAACAATTTCAGACAAAGGACTTACTTTGGATCTTTCGAATACACTGAAAGCTGTCATCGAATTTCTGAGATGGCAAAGCAACAGAAAAAACAAAACGAGCCTGATTATGATGATGTATTTTCTGAGAAAATCGGGACGGATTGTAATGGATGATTTTACTGTTGGAATGCAGGAAATTCTGAATATTTCAGACCATGAACTCATTGCGGAGCAGATTGAAAAAATTTATGGCGTAAAGCTTCATCAGGACGATTTCCCAAAATTTAATCTTTATAATTTTGTCGAATTTTACATCAATGAATTTTCGGTAGAAAATAAGGAAACTGATTTCCTTTTAAATTTCCTCGAAATGTTATTTAATTTCACTCAAAATGCAGGAGCGAGCACAAAAGAATTTCTGAAATACTGGGATGAGGAAGCTTCAAAACACACCATTCAGGCCTCGGAAAACATTGATGCGATTCAGATCATGACGATTCATAAGGCGAAAGGACTTGAGTTTCCGATCGTTTTTATCCCGATGATCAATAAAAACCGTGATGCGGAATTTACCAATTGGTTCGACACCGGAGATTTGGATGTTTTGCAATCGGTCAACATCAGCCAGTTCAGCAAAAATCTGGAAGTGTATGATGAAGAGATCGGAATTTTTAATCAGGAAAACTCGTACAAAAATTTCGTCGACAGGCTATGTCTGCAATATGTAGCGACTACAAGACCGGTTGAGCAGTTGTTTTTTTACATTCAGAAAGCAAATAAAACTTCAAATAATCTGGAGATTTTGGAATTTGTCCAGTCTAAAAATAATGTTGATGATGAATTTGATCTGTACCCAACAGAACCTGAAATGCTGAAAAAAAAGATTTACCATAAAAAATCTTCTTTCAAGACTAAAAATATTACCGAGCTTAAAAACCTCAACGAAAAGACGACTTCAATAAAAGTAGCGACACCTTCAAAAAATTATCAGACAAGAATTGAAAAAGTGAGAATCGGGCTTTTTGTGCACGAACTTCTGTCGAAAATTAATACCAAAAAAGACATCGCAAAAGTTTTAGAAAAATACATTCTGGAAGGTCAGATTACATTGGAAGAGAAAGTTGATATCGAAAAAAATCTCCTAAGAATTATTGATCAGCACAAAGAATTTTTCGATGAAAAATGGGAAGTTATCAACGAAAAAGACATTATGATTTCTGAAAACGGAGTAACAAAAATCTACAGACCTGACCGGATTTTAAAGCATCAAAATGAATACGTGATTGTCGATTTTAAAACCGGAGAGGAAAGCGAAAAAAATGATGCTCAAATCGAAAATTACAAAAACGTTTTGGAAAGTTTAGGGAGAAAGGTTGTGAAGACACAGTTGATTTATATTTGATTCCAAAAATTTAGAAGTTCAGGTTTAAAAGACAAATTCCGGTCGGAAGCAATGCCTCCAACCGGAATTTTAAAAAACTAAATATGAAAAAAAACTATTACTTTTCTGTGGGTCTGAAAACCAAACCTGTCTCTTCAAAATAATCCAGCGTAATTCTGTCGCCGTCATTCACGGTTCCTGCAAGGATTTCTTTTGATAATTTGTTTAAAACTTCCTGCTGAATCACTCTTTTCAAAGGTCTTGCTCCAAAAACAGGATCATAACCTTTATTGGTCAAATAATTCAAAGCATCCTGTGTTGCGGTCATAATGATATTTCTCTTTGCAAGCATGTCATTGAACCCTCTCAACTGATACTGAACGATTTTTCCGATTTCTTTTTTTCTTAATGGCTGGAACAATACCGTTTCATCAATCCTGTTCAGAAATTCCGGACGTAAAGTTTGTTTTAATAAATCAAAAACTTCAGTTTTCGTTTTGTCCACAATCTCATCCTGATTTTCCTCAGTAATATTTTCAAAATTCTCCTGAATGATATGTGAACCGAGATTAGAAGTCATAATAATAATCGAGTTTTTGAAATTCACAACTCTGCCTTTGTTATCCGTCAATCTTCCGTCATCCAAAACCTGCAATAGCGTGTTGAAAACATCAGGATGCGCTTTTTCAATCTCATCCAAAAGCACGACTGAATAAGGTCTTCTTCGAACTGCTTCAGTCAACTGTCCGCCTTCATCATAACCAACGTATCCTGGAGGCGCACCAACCAAACGGGAAACCGAATGACGTTCTTGATATTCACTCATATCAATTCTCGTCATATTGTTTTCGTCGTCGAATAAAAACTCCGCCAAAGCTTTTGCCAACTCAGTTTTACCAACTCCGGTCGTTCCTAAAAACAGGAAACTTCCGATTGGTTTTTTCTCATCGCTCAAGCCCGCTCTGTTTCTTCTGATGGCATCTGCAACGGCTTCTATTGCCTCTTCCTGACCCACAACCCTGTGATGAAGTTCGGTTTCCAGATGCAGTAATTTTTCTCTCTCAGACTGAAGCAACTTCGTAACAGGAATTCCAGTCCATTTTCCAATCACTTCAGAGATATTTTCGGCAGTTACTTCTTCCTTAATCAATTCATTCTGATGATTTTGCATTTCAAGTTCGAGCTTCTGCAAAGCATCTTCTTTCTCCTTAATCTTTCCGTACTGAATTTCAGCAACTTTAGCATAATCTCCAGCTCTTGAAGCACGTTCTGCTTCGAGTTTTAGAGATTCAATATCTTTTTTAATCTGTGTTAAATCCTCAGATTTTTGTTTTTCTTTCAGCCATTTCGCATTGATTTCATTTCGCTGTTCAGAAATTTTCGAAATATCTTCCTTCAAATGGTCGATTTTTGTCTGATTGCCTTCTCTCGAAATGGCAGCCAACTCAATTTCCATCTGCATCAGTTTTCTATCGAGAACGTCCAGCTCTTCAGGTTTTGAATTGATTTCCATTCTCAGTTTGGCTGAAGCTTCATCAATCAAATCAATCGCTTTGTCCGGTAAAAAACGGTCTGAAATATATCGTTGAGACATTTCCACCGCCGCAATAATCGCTTCGTCTTTGATTCTTACTTTGTGGTGCGCTTCATATTTATCTTTAATTCCACGAAGAATGGAAATTGCCGATTCCGTATCCGGTTCTTCCACCATTACTTTCTGGAAACGTCTTTCAAGCGCTTTATCTTTTTCAAAATATTTTTGATATTCATTCAAAGTAGTTGCTCCGATCGCTCTTAATTCTCCTCTTGCCAAAGCCGGTTTTAAAATATTTGCCGCATCCATCGCACCTTCACCACCGCCGGCTCCCACCAAAGTGTGGATTTCGTCGATGAAAAGAATGATTTGTCCGTCTGATTTAATGACTTCATTTACGACAGATTTCAAACGCTCTTCAAACTCACCTTTGTATTTTGCACCGGCGATCAAAGCGCCCATATCCAAAGAATACAAAGTTTTATCCTGTAGATTTTCAGGAACGTCTCCATTGATAATTCTGTGTGCAATTCCTTCTGCAATCGCGGTTTTACCAACGCCCGGCTCACCAATCAGAATCGGATTATTTTTTGTTCTTCTTGAAAGAATCTGCAAAACCCTTCTGATTTCTTCATCACGGCCGATTACCGGGTCAAGTTTTCCTTCTGCAGCGAGTTCGTTGAAGTTTTTAGCATATTTATTTAAAGACTGATACGTTTCTTCCGAACTTGCAGAAGTCGCTTTCGAGCCTTTCCTCAATTCTTTGATTCCGCCTTCCAAAAGGCTTTTCGTAACGCCCATATCTTTCAGCGTTTTCGAAACTTCAGAATTGGTTTCCAAAAGTGAAAGCCATAAATGTTCGATGGTGACAAATTCATCACCCATTTTTTTGGCGATGTTCGGTGCATCCAGCAAAACTTTGTTGGCTGACTGTGATAGGTAAATATTTCCGCCCTGAACTTTTGGGAGTTTTTCTAAATTTTCTCTGTTACGCTCTCTTACCAACGTTGCATCCGCTTCCGCTTTTTTGAGCAGGAAAGGCGATATATTTTCATCCACCTGAAAAATTCCTTCCAGAAGATGTTGCGGTTCTATCTGCTGATTGCCAAATTCCATAGCTACCTGTTGCGCAGCCTGAATGGCTTCCTGTGATTTTACTGTATATTGATTAAGATTCATACTTTTATATTTAAAATTTAATGTTTAAGATTCAAAATTTAACTGCTGATATAATTTTATCTTTTAAAAAAATTATCAAAATCCATACAATTTATTTTTGGTTTTTTCTTTTTAAAAAACATTAAGAAGTTAAATTTTAGAGGTTTAAATTCTTAATGTTCGGTCAATCATTTAATTCGAATAGCTTATCGCAAAAAGTATTCAATTATTGATTTTATAAAAAATATGGTCAAAATTTCCGAATTTAACATTTAACCATCCTTTAGAAAAGACAAAATTTCCGTTTCTGATTAAAATTGATGGATTTAATTATGAAAAATAGTCAGTAAACGATTTTTAATTTTTTTTAAAACGTAAAAGGCCACCGTCTGAAAATCATTCATCAAAAAGAATAGATTTAAATTCAGAATATTTACTTTTGTAACCAAGCATGGAATTGAGAGAAAAACAACAGAAAATACTGGAAGTAGCCATAGAACTTTTTAAAGAAAAAGGGTATCCGGCAAGTTCTGTAAGGGATTTGGCAACGAAGCTGAACATCAAGGCGGCATCTTTGTACGCACACATCCGCTCGAAGGAAGAAATTCTAGAATGGATCTGTTTCGGAGTGGCTCAGGAGTTTTTTGATGAACTACAGATTATAAAAACCACATCGCTTCCGCCAAAAGAAAAACTCAATCTTTTTATTGACAAACATCTTTCCATTGTTCTGAAAAACCGTGATGTAACGCACATTTACTCCAATGAATGGAAACATCTGGAAGAACGTCTAACCGAATTTGTAGATTTAAGAAAAAACTACCAGCAGGAAGTTGAGCAGTTGATTTCTGAAATTTATACCGCCGAAAATTGGGAGCTGAAATCCCCGACTTTCACAACGAGATTTATTCTTCATACACTGAATAATTCCTATTTCTGGTTTAAAAGAAATATAGAATCCACGGATGAAATTAACGCAGAAATCAAGGAAAAACTTCTATATGGATTACTTGGGAGAAATAAATAGATTATTTCTTCGCTTTTGCACTCATATAAAAAGTCAGTTTCCCGCCATTCATTATATCTGAATGTTTCAACGTAAAATTCTTAATTTCTTTTCCATTCAAAAGAATTTTCTGAACATAAACACTTTTTGGACTTTGATTAATGGCTTCAATTTCAAAAGTTTTTCCGTTTTCTAAATTTAAAACAGCACCTTCAACAGCCGGACTTCCAATTGCATAATCTTCCGAACCAGGTGCGACAGGATAAAAGCCAAGTGAGCTCAAAATATACCACGCACTCATCTGCCCTGCATCGTCATTTCCGCCCAATCCATCGGGTGTTGCTTTGTACTGCATTTCCAGAATTTTTCTGATTTGTGCCTGTGTTTTCCATGGCTGACCAGCCCAATTATAAAGATAAGCAACGTGATGAGCAGGTTCGTTTCCGTGAACATAACCGCCGATAATTCCTTCTCTGGTAATATCTTCCGTGTCTGCAAAAAACTCGTCTGGCAGATGCATTGTGAATAATTCGTCCAATTTTGAAGCGAATTTTTTCTTTCCACCCATCATGGTCATCAATTCAGTAGGATTATGAGGAACAAAAAAGCTGTAATTCCATGAGTTTCCTTCGATGAAGCCTTGTCCGTGCGTGCTTAAGGCACTAAAATCTTTTTTAAAACTTCCGTCAGCAAGTCTGGGACGCATAAATCCTATGCTTTTATCATAATTATTTTTCCAGTTTTCTGAACGTTTGATGAATTGACTGTAAATTTCCGTTTCGCCCAAATGCTTTGCCAGCTGAGCAATCGCCCAGTCATCATAAGCATATTCCAAATTATTTGAAATTGAAATTCCACTTTTTTCAGCAGGAATATAACCCTTGTCAATATAAAAACCGATGCCTTCGTAATCTCTTTTGTTCGCAGTTTCCACGCAGGCCATCAGGGCAGCTTTTGAATCACCGTCGTAATTACCTTTGATGATCGCGTCCGCTAGCACACTTACGCTATGATAACCGCTCATGCACCAGTTGTCATTGGCATAATGCGACCAGATCGGCAACATTTTCATCGAAAACTGGTTGTAATGTGCCATCATCGATTTCACCATATCATTATTCCGCTTGGGTTGAATGATGTTGAAAAAAGGATGCAATGCACGGTAAGTATCCCAGATTGAAAATGTTGTATAATTTGTAAAACCTTGTGCTTTATGAATATTTTGGTCTAAGCCTTTATATTCGCCGTTGAAATCCGTGTAGGTTGTCGGACTGATGAAGGTGTGATACATTGCTGTATAAAAGTTGGTTTTATCAGTTTCAGAACCTTGAACGATGATTTTATTTAATTCTTTATTCCAGATTTCCTGAGTTTGTTTTCTAACTTCATCAAAAGATAAATTTCCGGTTTCCTTTTCCAAATTTTCCATCGCATTCGCCTGACTAACGGGTGAAATTGCAAGCTTTACTTCTATCGCTTCATTTTCATTGGTGTTAAAATCAAAATACATTTTCAGATTTTTTCCGGCGATCTCGGGAAAGTTTTTGGTTTGGTCAAATTTCCTCCAGAAACCATTGTAAACCTGCTTTTCATCGAAGTTTTTCTGACCGTAAGATTTAAAAGGCTTCGAAAATTTCATAGCAAAATAAACGGTTCGGGTTCTTGCCCAACCATTGGTTTGACGATATCCTGTGATAGTATTTCCGTTTTCTACACGCACGTAAGTCCAGACATTTTTGCCGTCGTAATTGTAAATTCCGGCCATTAAATCTAAAATAATATGTGCCTGATCAGACTTTGGAAAGGTGTAACGATGAACGCCAACTCTTGTAGTTGCCGTTAATTCTGCTAAAATATTGTGATCATCAAGTTTTACTTTGTAATATCCTGCTTCTGCTTTTTCATTTTGATGTGAAAATCTGCTTCTGTAACCGTTTTCAGGATTGGCGGACGTTCCGGGATTCAACTGTAATTTCCCGACTGTCGGCATGACTAAAAAATCTCCCAAATCAGAATGTCCCGTTCCGCTGAAGTGGGTCGAACTAAAACCTACAATCGTGTTGTCTTCATAGCGATAGCCTGCGCAGTATTTGTAAACTTCACCGTTGTATTTCCCGTTTAAGGCGTAGGAAATCGTATCGGTTTCCGGACTCAGCTGAACAGCTCCAAAAGGTGCCGTTGCTCCCGGATAAGTGTGACCCATTTTTTCAGTTCCGATAAGTGGATTTACGTACTGAATTAACTTTTCCGTTTTTTGAGCATTCAGATTTGAACTGAAAATTGAAACAATGATAAAAAGAAGAATTGCCGGCTTTCTCATGAAGTTTTATTTGACCCGTAAATTTAAATAAAAATCAGCCGTAAAATATTATGGTTTAGATTTGAGTAAAATCAAATCTCATTGAGATTACTTCTCAGAATAACGAAACCCGATTCCATGAATGTTTTCAATGGAAATCTGCTCTTCATCAGACAAAACCTTTCGCAGCCTTGAGATAAAAACATCGAGACTTCTTCCCATGAAATAATCGTCGTCGCCCCAGATAGCCTTCAGAATATCCTGTCTTTTCAGCACGGTATTTTTGTTCCGGATAAAGAAAAACAACAGTTCAGATTCCCGCTGGGTAAGCGTAACTGTATTTAAATTATTTTTTAAAGTATAATTTTTAGGATCGAAAATATATTTCCCAACGGTAAAATTTTGGGGAAGTGTTTCAGTTTTTTTGGAACGTTTGAGGAAAACTTCAATTTTCAAAATCAATTCTTCAATACTGAAAGGTTTTACCAGATAATCATCTGCGCCAATTTTCAAACCTTTGATTCTGTCTTCCTTTAAAGCTTTAGCCGATGTAAAAATAATGGGAATTTCAGCATTTTTCTCCCGGATCTTTTCTGCCAGCTCAAAACCGTTGATTTCAGGCATCATAATGTCCAGAAGACAAATATCAAAACTGTCATTATTGAAAGCTTCAAGAGCAGTTTTCCCATTTGAAAAACGCCTGATGTCGTAAAAATTTTCAAGGCTGTCCTGAATGAGAAATGCAATCGTTTCGTCATCCTCAGCGTATAAAATTTTAGATTTCTCCATTGCTTACAATTAATTATTCGGGATAAACAGCGTTGTTGTGATTCCTGAATCCCGATTATTTTCAACTGAAATCTTCCAGTGATGCTGCTGCACTACTTTTTTCACATAAAACAATCCCAGACCAAAACCAGTGACCTCATCACTTTTTTGCGAATTTACCCTGTAAAATTTATCAAAAATGTGGGCTATGTTTTTCTGTGGAATCCCCATCCCTTTGTCCTGAAACTTTAAATATAAGCCTTTTGAATCTTTTACGGAAAAAATTCTGATCTCCGGAATTCCGTCACAGTACTTCAGAGAGTTATCCAAAAGATTATACACTACATTGCTGAAATGAAATTCGTCTGCATTAATCACCAGATTATCATCAATTTCCAGTTCAATTTTTACATTTTCATTTTTCTGCTTTAAGACTTCCAAAATATCTTTAATAAAGGTATTGAGATGTATTTTTTCCAGCTTTAAATCCAGACCGGAGGCATCATGTTTGGCGATATTCAGAATTTTTTCAACGTGGCTGTTCAGTTTGAGACTTTGATTGGTTATAATTGAAGTATAAGTTTGAAGTTTCGGATTTTCAACCACAGACTGTTGTTTATTTAAAGCCTCCGTTGCCAGCAGAATTGATGAGAGCGGTGTTTTAAACTCGTGTGTCATATTATTAATAAAATCACGCTGAAGTTCTGAGAATTTTTTCTGCTGAATGATCGTGTAAATAGAATAAACATAGACCAAAAGTATGATGATCAGGGCAAACGTCAGCAAATACCAAAACCTCAGCGAGCTGATAAGGTAAGTTGTCTTATCCGGAAAACGGATCGAAAAGTAATAAGTAAGATTTTCATGTTTGGGAAAACTTATTTTCTTATGTTCAGAAGATTTTGTTTCCGGACTGATGTATTTTCCGTACAACATTTTGTCGCTGTGGCAATTGTAGACCGCGTAGACGTAATTGGTATTGATTTGCAGACGTGTAAATTCTGTTTTCAGATAATATTCCAGCACATCGGGATGAAACTCGTTGTTGATGTTTACCACATAATAATCGTTGGCGATATTCTGAACAGGACTTTTGGTGAATGAAGTTTCGGGCCCTGACAATTTTTCAACGACTTCAAGAAGCGCGATGTTTACGGTTTGATTGAACTTTTTATCTTCAAGATTGTAGGCCTGCCTAGTCCACAGAAGCTGGGCGATCAGAATTCCGACAATTGCCACAAGACCTAAAGTTATAATGATATTGAGTTTCTTTATTTCCATTTTCAGAGGCAATATTATCCAAAAATATCTATTTAATTTTTATCATTAACAACTCATTAACAAAACTTTGAAAGTGATTAACAATAATTTTAAAAATGTTGAGTAAATTTGTTACATCAAAAGTTTGAAATCACATTCTTTGAATTTAATAACAACAATAAATATAATTTTATGAAAAAATTGAAAATCTCCGCTTTATTGGCCGTTTTAGCATTCTCAACTTTCTATGCTGAAGTTCTGCCTGTTGCAAACAATGCAATTGTAAACGTAATCGCTGACGCCATCAAATGGAAAGCTGAAACGATTGACGTAGGAAACATTCCACAGGGAACTCCGAAGTTGATCAGATTTGAATTTAAAAATACGTCTAAAGCGCCGGTTATCATTGAAAACGTAGCACCTTCTTGCGGATGTACTACTGCTGATTATACGAAAACGCCTATCGCACCTGGTAAAACAGGATTTGTTGCAGCAAACTATAATGCAGCAAGCCCGGGAGCTTTCATCAAAACGGTAAATGTTACTACGAGCGACAGCAAAACTCCTAAAACACTTTCTTTCAAAGGAACTGTTGTAGCAAAATAAAAAATTTCAAATATATAAAAGTGTTGGCAGCTCTGTAATTTTTTACAGGGCTGCTTTTTTTGCCGGAAGAAATGCTGCAACAGTTATTTATAACATTATTTATCTGAAATTTTTAAACCTCATCCGGTCAATATTTATTATTTTTAAGAAAAATAATTTATGAACTTATATACACAGCCAATGCTGCGCGAAGACGCTCTCAAAGATAAGGTAGCCATCGTTACAGGTGGTGGCAGCGGTCTTGGCAAAGCCATGACCAAATATTTCCTTGAACTGGGAGCAAAAGTAGTGATTACTTCAAGAAATCTAGAAAAACTACAGGTTACAACAAAGGAATTAGAAGACGAGACGGGAGGAAAAGTTCTTTGCGTTGCCTGTGACGTGAGAAACTGGAACGAAGTAGAAGCTATGAAAGAAGCCACTTTGAAAGAATTTGGGAAAATCGACATTCTTCTTAACAATGCAGCCGGAAATTTCATATCTCCAACAGAAAGACTTACCCATTCCGCATTTGATTCTATTTTGGACATTGTTTTAAAAGGAACAAAAAACTGTACGCTCTCCATCGGAAAACACTGGATAGATTCTAAAACTTCAGGAACGGTTTTGAATATTGTAACTACTTATGCTTGGACGGGCTCTGCATACGTTGTTCCGTCTGCCTGTGCAAAAGCAGGAGTTTTGGCAATGACAAGAAGTTTAGCCGTTGAATGGGCAAAATACGGAATCCGTTTTAATGCGATTGCACCGGGACCTTTCCCTACCAAAGGAGCGTGGGACAGATTGCTGCCGGGAGATTTGCAGGAAAAGTTTGATATGAGAAAAAAAGTTCCGTTGAGAAGAGTGGGCGAACATCAGGAATTGGCTAATCTTGCGGCCTATCTTGTTTCAGATTATTCAGCTTACATGAACGGTGAAGTGGTGACGATCGATGGCGGAGAATGGCTTCAGGGTGCCGGAGAATTCAATATGCTGGAAGATATTCCACAGGAAATGTGGGATGCTTTGGAAGCGATGATTAAATCTAAAAAATCAAACTAAAACTATTTACTTCTTTTTATCCCGAAATTTGTAACGATTGCGGGATATTTTTTACTTATCACTTTAAATTAAACCTTTTCAGATGAATTTTAAATTCCCTACAAAAATTTTTGTTGCTGCCGTTTTTGCAGTGTCGGCTCAGTTTTCGGCTCAGGAAACACCAAAAGAATCTCCTAAATATGATTTTGTTGAAGCTTTTAAACCATTTTTCTATCCGCAGACAGGCACAGAAACAAGGTCAGCAAGCGGACAACCCGGTCATGCATACTGGCAAAACTCTGCCGATTACAAACTTGACATCAGCCTTGATGAAAAGAAAAATGAATTGACCGGAAGCGCAGAAATCACTTATACGAATAACAGCCCGGATCAGCTGAGTTTTCTTTGGCTTCAGCTTGATCAGAATTTATTTGCAAAAGATTCAAGGGGAAATGCCGTTGTTCCCTTATCAGGAAGCAGAAACGGGGCTAAAGGGGAAGTTTTTGAAGGTGGCTACAAAATCAAGTCTGTAACCTATGACAACAAACCTGTAAAATATACAGTTACTGATACAAGAATGCAAATCGATCTTCCGCAGCATCTTGCAGCAAAAGGAGGAAAGGCAAAAATTAAGATTGAATATTCTTTTGTTTCCCCAAAATACGGTTCAGACCGGATGGGAATTGAAGAAACCAAAAACGGAAATATCTACACACTCGCACAGTGGTATCCGAGAATGTGTGTTTATGATGACGTAATGGGCTGGAACACGCTTCCTTACCTTGGTGCTTCAGAATTTTATCTGGAATACGGAGATATTACGGCAAACATTACAGTTCCTTCCAATCATTATGTTGTAGCATCCGGGGAACTTTTAAACTCAAAAGAAGTTTATTCTAAAGAAGAAAACGAACGTTGGGAGCAGGCGAGAAATTCTGATAAAACAGTGATGATCAGAAAAGAATCTGATATCAAAAAAGGTCAGGCTTCAGGAACAAAAACATGGAAGTTTAAGATCAGTCAGACAAGAGATTTCGCATGGGCATCTTCCGCAGCATTTGTTTTGGATGCAGCAAAAATAAATCTTCCAAGCGGTAAAAAATCTCTTGCAATCTCTGCCTACCCTGCAGAAAGTGCCGGTGATAAAGCGTGGGGAAGATCTACTGAATATACCAAAGCTTCCATCGAGCATTATTCTAAAAAATGGTATGAATACACCTATCCCGCAGCCACCAACGTTGCCGGAAATGAAGGCGGAATGGAATATCCGGGAATCGTTTTCTGCCACATGGATTCCAAAGGGGAAGATCTCTGGGGCGTTACAGACCACGAGTTTGGGCACAACTGGTTCCCGATGATTGTGGGTTCCAACGAAAGACTTTTTGCATGGATGGACGAAGGTTTCAACACATTCATCAACGAACTTTCTACAGAAGCTTTCAACAACGGTGAGTATTATCAAAAGAAAAACATTGCACAGATGGGTGCATTTCTCACAAGTGACAATATTGAACCGATAATGGTAGGTCCTGACAATATGAAAGAAAGAAACATCGGAACGCTTGCATATTACAAACCGGGAGTTGGACTTGGAATTTTGCGTGAATCTGTTTTAGGACCGGAAAAATTTGATAAAGCATTCAAAACCTATATCGAAAGATGGGCTTTCAAACACCCTACTCCATGGGATTTCTTCCACACAATGGAAAATGTTTCCGGTGAGGAATTGAACTGGTTCTGGAGAGGTTGGTTTATCAACAAATGGAAAGTTGACCAGGGAATTAAAACTGTGAAATATGTGAATGGAGATTTCAAAAACGGAGCACAGATTACAGTGGAAAATTTAGGTCAATTGCCAATGCCGACTACGGTTCAGCTTAAATTTAAAGACGGAAGTACTGACACTGTAAAACTTCCTGTGGAGGTTTGGAAGAGAAATAACGAATGGACTTTCAAAGTGAATTCCACAAAAGAAATAAGTGAAGTAAAACTGGATCCGAAAAGTGAAATTCCTGACGTCAACTCAAAAAATAACAGCTGGAGCGCATCGCAGGCAACGGGAGTGACAGATAAAATCAATCCTAAAGATTTTGTGGGCACCTTCAGCAATAAACAGGTTCCTGTAAAAATCGTTCTTACAGAAAAAGACGGTCAACTTTATGCTCAGGCGACGGGACAGCAGGCTTTTCCATTGGAATATTTGGGCGACAACAAATTTTCTTTTGAGATGGCTCAGATTGAAATTGTTTTCAGCAAAGACAAAAAATCTTTCAACATTGCGCAGGGTGGTACGGATGTAAAGTTTACAAAAGAGTAAATTAACTGTAATTCAAGATATTTAAAGTCCGTTTCATACAATTGAAACGGACTTTTTTATGTCATTGCAAGGAGGAACGACGAAGCACTTTGTTGAAATAGCGAAACAGTCTACAACAGATTGCTTTCCCGAAAGGTCGGGACAAGCTGAACCTCTCAATGATCTTTCAAACTCATCCCAATGAATTACAAAAATCATTGAGACCTTTATCCAAATCGTCGAGAGGTTTTGCTGAAGTCCCCGAGAGCATTTACCAAACTCCTCGTTACCTTTTTTAAAATCGTTACTGAGCATTTTTAAACTCCCCGTTACCTTTTTTAAAATGCTCACTGTCTATTTTTTAAAACAGCAGGAAGTATTTACTGATTATATTAAAATAAGCTTATTAAATTTTGCTAGGCTCATTTGCAATCCCTCCCGCTGCCGCACGAACAATGTCATTACGTTAAGCAAAGATCACAGCGTATCCTTCATGTTTTTTGGGTTTTTATCTGTTGCGATATTTATCTTTGTGGCGCTCAAATTTTCTCTCTGGGCGAATGGGGACAGGATGCTTTGAGAAAAGATCTTTTAACCCCGATGCCACGCGAATCCCCCTACTGCCGCACAAATCCCTTCGTGTGGCTTTTCTTTAAAAAAAACAATTTCTAAAAATGTATTATTCTTTATCTTTATAAAAACATACAATGATGAGTAGAAATTACAAATTCCATAATCCCGACGGATTATATTTTATAAGTTTTGCGGTAGTAGGTTGGCTGGATGTATTTATTCAAAATGAATACAAAGACCTATTTCTGGAAAGTGTAAGATTCTGCCAAAAGAAAGGTACTGCGGTGCTGTAGATTATGCTGATGAAAAAGGTTTGTTAGACGATATTGTTGTTTTTAAGATGTTTGATTTGTAAGAAATACCACACGAAAGGATTCGCGCGGTAGCGGGGAAAGGATTCGTGCGCCAGCGGGGGGTACAATACTATTAAAAATGATATAGAGTACATACATTATACTAAACAATAAGAATAAAATATTATGGACATAAATTTTAAATTAGATTTTTTTTATTACCAGGAAAAGGCAATTTTAGATGGCAGAGATCCAAAAATGATTGAGCTCACTCCTGATATTGATAAATTTGAAAAATTTTTAAAAACACAACCTTTAGACAAAATAATTGAGTTGCTTATACACACTTATAAAGACAAGTATGCACAAACACAATTTTGGATTATGAAGTTACTAGTTAGCAATTCGCTATTAATAGATGATAAATATCCATCCTATTTAGATGAAGAAACTGATACCTTTTTAAGTTCGAAAAAAATTGATAGGAATGATTTAAAACATTTTATCTGTAAAATGATATTGGATTTAGAAAAAGGATGCTATTTTTCAAATTATATAGAATTTGCTTTTATGAAAGAACAAAATATTAATAAATTTAAAGAAGCAGTTGAAAGAAGCCTTGATGGAAAGCAGTATCAGATATTGCAGTCAAATGGAGAAATTACATTTAAAGTCGAGAATTCACCAATAGCAAAAGTAGAAATTACAAATAAAAAAATAAAGACTGTTTTTAATCCTGAAAAATGGATTGCATATTATGGTTTGGGTTAAAAAAATTAGATTTTCTCAATGTTCCCCCGCCGCACGAATCCTTTCGTGTGGCTTTTCTTTTAAAAACCAATTTCTAAAATTGTATTATTTTTTATCTTTATAAAAACATACAACGATGAGTAGAAATTACAAATTTTACAGTGCTGCAGGTTTACATCCCGCTGCACAAAATCTCCTGACTTTGAGCAATGTACATAAACAAATTTTCTTAAATTTAATCCCTACCACTATAAAATCCTTTCGTGTGGTTCCCCTAATTTTGCAATATCTAACTCATACACATTATGTAAGTGAGGACACAAGCGGGACGCTTGCGCCAGCACCCCGCTGCCGCACGAATCCCTTCGTGTGGCTTTTTCTTTTAAAAACCAATTTCTAAAATTGTTTTATTTTTTATCTTTATAAAAACATATAATGATGAGTAGAAATTACAAATTTTACAGTCCTGAAGGCTTACATCCCGCTGCACAAAATCTCCTGACTTTGAGCAATGTACATAAACAAATTTTCTTAAATTTAATTTCTACCACTATAAATCCTTTCGTGTTGTCCCCCTGATTTTGCAAATATCTAACTCATACACATATGTAAGTGAGGACACAAGCGGGACGCTTGCGCCAGCGGGTGATTTACAAAGAGATAAAAC
Organism: Chryseobacterium foetidum; assembly: GCF_025457425.1. Taxonomy (NCBI): domain Bacteria; kingdom Pseudomonadati; phylum Bacteroidota; class Flavobacteriia; order Flavobacteriales; family Weeksellaceae; genus Chryseobacterium; species Chryseobacterium foetidum. The sequence continues at coordinate 2,537,984 of NZ_JAMXIA010000001.1, read as the reverse complement.
AATTATTAAATTTATAAAATAAATCACAATGAAAAGTATAACATTAAGTAATGATAGCTTTTTCGATAAGGACTATAATAAAACTTTTTCATACCAAGACAAGTATAAATTCTTTTCTGTTTATGATATAAGTAGCTTTCTAGGTTCCTTTTATTTAGAGAAAATAAAATTAGTCTTAACAAATAAAGTAGATGAAACCCTTAAAGATTTTGCATTAAGCAAAGAGCAAACAGAGCTAATAAAGGCAGTTTTTGAACAGCAGATAGATGAAACATTACCTTTAATAGAGCCTGTAGAAGGCAGAAGATACAAAAGTTGGACATTGGAATGGAAAAGTAAATCGTATGATATGAACCTTAGCCTGATAAGTCCTCAAAGTATGAAAGTTCAGGATCTTTACAGAATCGTAACCATTGCAGAGGAGTGTTTGGCAGAAAACAAGCCAATGTATCTTTCAATAGATTAAGTCTTTTAGCCGCTCAAGAAATTGGACGGTTTTTCTTACGAAGAAATATCTGAAGATATAAAAATTCCCCCCGGCTGCCGCACGAATCCCTTCGTGTGGCTTTTTCTTTTAAAAACCAATTTCTAAAATTGTTTTATTTTTATCTTTATAAAAACATATAATGATGAGTAAAAATTACAAATTTTACAGTCCTGAAGGTTTACATCCCGCTGCACAAAATCTCCTGACTTTGAGAAATGTAGCTAAACAAATTTTCTTAAATTTAATTTCTACCACTATAAATCCTTTCGTGTTGTCCCCCTGATTTTGCAAATATCTAACTCAACACATATGTAAGTGAGGACACAAGCGGGACGCTTGCGCCAGCGGGGAAGCATTTAACTTTAAAAATTTTAATTATTAAAAAATATGCAATTAGCACAATTTAAAAACTGGAGATTAGGCTTTATTTTTAGGAATAATCTGGAAAAAAAATATTCCAAAAATATGCTTAAGATTAGATTTAATGAAATGGATGGTATCTTGTTTATTCCTCATTATGATACTACTAAATATTCTTTTCCTCCTTTAAACAAGGAACAAAAATATGTGGGGTCAAAAATAGAAGATCTTGGGATAAAAAGAAGGATATACGCTTTCATGGAAGAACCTGTTATTTTCTTTGAAGACAATGAAAGAGCGGGTCAGTATTTCAACCTAGATTTTGAATATGATGTTGAACATATGGATAGAGAATTTCATGTAAAATATTATAATCTTATTTATTGTATAGATTCAGAAACCTATAAATGGTTGTATAAAGCATTGAGGAAAGATTTTTATGAATTTCCTAGCGGTCATAGTTTTAACAGAGAAAATTCTATTTACAACAATGCTTTGCAATTTATAGAAGAAAAATTGATACAATTAAAAGAGGAATTGCCAGATAAATTCAGAAATAAAATTTTTAAAGAAGAACAACTATAGACACAACTCTGCAAAGTATAGATACTTTGCAGTTTTATTCTAAGTTATTATTCAAAATAAAACACGTCAAGTCCTGTCCCCCCGCTGCCGTACGAATCCCTTCCCAGCTGCCGCACGAATCCCTTCGTGTAGTCAATCCTACAAACCAAACATCCTAAGACTAAACTTTAATTTTATCTGAAAAAAGATATAAAATCCAAAACTCAATTATACTTCACCAAATATCTTCCGAATTACTTATCAATTCTTTACAACAGTTCTGAATCTTCATTTTAAACAGAAATTAATTATTGAAGCAAGTTATTTATAATCCTTAAATTTGTACAAAAGCAAAAAGAATATGTCAACAGCAGAACAAACAAAAAACTCACAGTATTTTATTGAACTTGAAGAGAAACACGGCGCACACAATTATCATCCGCTTCCGGTGGTTTTGGATAAAGGTGAAGGCGTTTTTGTTTGGGATGTTGAAGGCAAAAAATATTACGATTTCCTTTCAGCTTATTCTGCTGTAAACCAGGGTCACTCGCACCCGAAAATTGTAGATGCTTTAGTGAATCAGGCTAAGAAACTGGCTTTAACTTCAAGAGCGTTTTACAATTCAGGTTTGGGAGAGTACGAGAAAAAGATCACTACCCTTTTCGGTTTTGATAAAGTTTTACCAATGAACTCTGGAGCTGAAGCAGTGGAAACTGCTGTAAAATTAGCCAGAAAATGGAGTTATGAAGTAAAAGGAATTGCTGAAAATGCAGCGAAAATCGTAGTTTGTGATAACAACTTCCATGGTAGAACAACAACGATTGTTTCTTTCTCCAATGATCCTGATGCCAATAAAAACTACGGTCCTTTCACACCAGGATTTGTGAAAATTCCTTACAATGATTTGACTGCTTTGGAGGAAGTTCTGAAAAATGATGCTCAGAATATTGCCGCATTTTTAGTGGAACCGATTCAGGGAGAAGCCGGAGTTTACGTTCCGGATGAGAATTATTTAAAAAATGCTTCTGAAATATGTAAAAAGTACAATGTGCTTTTCATTGCAGATGAAGTTCAAACCGGAATTGCAAGAACAGGAAAACTGATCGCATGTCATCACGAAGATGTACAACCTGATATTTTAATTTTAGGAAAAGCCCTTTCCGGAGGCATGTATCCTGTGTCTGCCGTTTTAGCGAATGACGAAATCATGAATGTGATCAAACCAGGACAACACGGTTCGACTTTTGGTGGAAACCCGATTGCCTGTGCGGTTGCGATTGCTGCTTTGGATGTTGTTGCTGAAGAAAATTTATCTGAAAGAGCTGAAGAATTAGGCAAATTATTCAGATCTGAAATCGAAAAAGTGATTGAAAAATCTGATCTGATTACCAAAGTAAGAGGAAAAGGATTATTGAATGCAATTCTAATCAACGATACACCGGAAAGTTCTACCGCATGGAATCTCTGTTTAAAACTAAAAGAAAACGGATTGCTTGCAAAACCAACCCACGGAAACATCATCAGACTTGCACCGCCATTGGTTATTACTGAAGAGCAATTGCTGGATTGTGTGAAGATTATTGAGAAAACTGTGTCGGAATATTAAAATATTTTTAGATTTTCAATCCGGAAAATATTTTATAATACTTATATAAATAACACTCTTTTGGGTGTTATTTTTTTGTAATTGATATAGTTTTAAAATAAACTGTATTTTTGCTGAAATTACTCGGTTAAAAATGAAGCTTTCGGTTGCTATTATTACTTTTAACGAAGACAGAATCATCGAAAAAACGCTCAGTTCGGTTCATGATATTGCAGATGAAATTGTCGTGATCGACAGTTTTTCGGATGACAGAACGGTGGAGATTTGTCAGAAATTTCCTAAAGTAAAATTGATTCAACAAAAATTTTTGGGTTTCGGAAAGCAGAAAAATTTTGCAATCAGCCAATGTTCCGGAGAATGGATTTTATTTTTGGATGCCGACGAAATTCCGGATGAAACAGCCCTGAAATCAATTCAGACCATTGCAAATCAGAATCAGTCTGATTATTTGGTTTATAATATTTCATTTAATAATATTTTTCTCGGTAAATCGCTGAAATACGGAGGTTGGGGAAATCTTAAAAGAGAAAGATTATTCAGGAAAAATGCAGGAAAATATTCCGAAGACATCGTCCACGAAATGTTTTTAACGGAAGAAAAAACCGGACTTTTAGAAGGAAAATTAAATCATTATACTTACAAAGACATTCATCATCACATCGAAAAATCAAATAAATACACGACGATGATGGCGGAAAAGATGTACAGCCGCGGCAAAGAGTCGAGTGTTTTGAAAATTATTTTCAGTCCAATCTATCAGTTTATCAAATCCTATTTTATACGTTTGGGTTTTCTTGACGGACTGGTGGGCTATTACGCTGCAAAAACTGCCGGATTTTATACTTTTCTGAAATATCAGAAACTCTACGAACTACACAAGGTAAAAAAATAATGTTGCTCAATTTCATTAAAGGTATTTTGGGAATAAAGTTTTCCACTGACCTTAGAATTTTAATGTATCATCAGATCATGCCTGAAAAAGACAGGATTGATAACGACCTGATTATTTCCGTAGAAAAGCTTGATGAGCAACTGAAATATATCAAGCAGAACTTTGAAACGGTTTTCTTCAGTGAGCTTGATGAGAAAAAGGACACTAAAAATAAACTCATCATTACATTTGATGACGGTTATTACAATAATCTGGTGTATCTGATTCCTCTTTTAATTAAATATCAACTTAAAGCAACGATTTGTATCCCGACAGAGCTTATCGAGAAAGATCTTGAAAATATTCCAGGTACTTTTATGAGTTTTGATGAGATTAAATCTTTGCCAAAAGAGCATGTAGAAATTGCTATGCACAGCCACAGTCATAAGAACTACGCTGAAATGAGCATTGAGAATGCCGAAAAAGACATCAGAGAAAACATTGCAACACTGGAAAAACATCAGATTCAATTCTCAAATGTTTTGGTTTATCCGTACGGTAAGTTTCCGAAAAGAGGATCGGAGAAAAAGAGATTTTTTGAACTGCTTGAAAAACTCAATATTTCTGCAGGATTGCGCATCGGTAATAATCTCAGTTCTTTTCCGTGGAAGAATAAATTTGAGGTTAAAAGAATCAATATCAAAGGCAGCGACAGCTTTGCTACATTTAAAAGAAAACTGCGCTTCGGCAAAATAAAACTTTAGGATAACAGTTTTTTATAAAGATTTTCATAAGACTCTGCCATCGATTTGTAACTGAATTTCAAAGCGTGCTGATGAAGTTTCTTAGGCATTTCGGAATCATTTTTAAAGTCTTCCAGTCCCTTCAGATACACTTCATTCATTTTTTCCGCATCGAAATTATCAAAATAAAAAGCGAGATTTCCACCAATTTCAGGGAGACTTGTAAAACGGCTTAGAAAAACAGGCTTACCAAAATACATCGCTTCCACAGGCGGAATTCCGAAACCTTCTGCCAATGATGGATGACAATAGGCTTCACAGTTTTTTAGGAAGAAGAATTTCTCTTCATTACTGACGTTTTCGAGAATATGAACTCTTTTTTCAAGTCTTAATTCCTTGATCTTAGCTAAAAAAAGTCCTTTGTAATCTGATTTCGCAGCAGAAGTTATTAAAACCAAATCTCTGTCGTTATGATTCATCATTTCAAGCAAAACATGCTGGTTCTTTTTCGGATAAAGAACACCGATGGTCAGAATGAACTTTTTATTTTGAAAATCACACATTCTTCCTGAACTAAAATTTTCGTTTTCAGAAAAAATCAGTCCATTGTAAATTACATCTATTACAACATTCTCCTTCAGTTTAAACAATTCCCTGTTTTTAATAAAATCTTCTTTCACAAATTCTGAAATGCAGACAATTGCATCTGCATTGCCGACATTTTTCTGAACTAAGTTGGTAAACTTTTTAACTTTTTTAGCTGAACTTTTATCATGAAGAAAATTCAGATCATGCAAGGTTACAACTTTTTTCTGTCGGGATTTTTTATTGTGAAAATACTCTGAAAGCTGATGTGTCGTGTGGATCAGATCAAATCCTGAAGTTTTAACAGGAAATCGTTTTTGCCAGAATTTCCAGTTTATGATTTTAAAATCGGACTTTGTCTTGGGAATATTTTTTGCCGGACCGTAAAAAGTGAATTGAAAATCGAATTTAAGCTCGTCTAATCCTTTAATCAGGGAAATGCAGACGTTGGCAATTCCCGATTTAGGATATTTCAGGCGTTCAACGTCAATCAGGATCTTATTTTTCATAGCGAAATGCGACTTTGAGCCAAAAATATAAATTTAAAGTTTAAAATCTTTACTTTTGTTGTACGAATCGGCACTTTGGCAATATTGATTAGAAAATATTAGGCGATTGCACAGATTGTTTCGAATATTTGGAATAACTGTTAAAAACAATAAACAGCTGCACATGAAAATTTGTTTAATCAGTTTTGATTTCTGGCATTACGATGAACATATCGTCAGTAAACTAAAAGAAAAAGGCATTTATGCGCACCATATCAACAGTGGAGCATTTACGCACAAAAATTTTGCTGCCAGATTAAAAAACACCTTCAGCAAAGTTTTTTTAGGTAAAAATCTGAAGAACGAGCAAAGACAAAATTTCATTATTGATTCTCTGCAAAAAATTGGAAAGCAGGATCAGATACTGGTGATCAATCCCGAAGCCATTGAAGACCGAGTTCACCAGGTTATCAGAAGCAACACAGACCGCAATATAGCTTACCTTTATGACAGCATGCAGAGAAATCCCGCTGAGCATATTCTGCATTATTTTGATCAGGTTTTTTCGTTTGACGACAATGATGTTGATAAATTCGGTTTCAATAAGATTAACAATTACAACTATTTAAAATACACTCCCGCCGAACGGCAAAATCCCGAACTGGATCTTTTTTACATCACTTCTTTCGACAAGACCAGAATTGCAAGACTTGTCAACCTCAGCGAAAAGCTTAGAATTTTAAATATTAAATTTAAAGCCATCATCGCCGGAAAAAAGAGCTGGAAAAAACGTTTGCAGCAGATTTTTGACAAAAAACTGGTTAAAAATCTTGATTTCAGAATAGGAAACATCCCGCAGACTGAAGTTTTGAAACTGTACAGCAAATCCAAAGCGATTTTAGATTTTCAGAGAAACAATCAGGCAGGGCTGAGTTTCAGAGTTTTTGAAGCGATGGCTTTGGAAAAGAAATTCGTAACTGACAATCAGGATATTAAAAATTACGATTTTTATAATCCTGAAAATATTTTAATCCTGAACAAAGATTTCAGCAATATTGAAAAGTCTTTTTTTGAAACCGAATATCAAAAGCTACCGGAAGAGATTTACTATAAATACACTTTGGATCATTGGGTGGAAAAAGTTTTCGGGCTATGAAGCAAATCAACAACATTCTGCTGATAACAAAGGAATTCCAGTCTGATTTTCAGAAGAACGTGGGCGGAACCGGTGTTTTCTATAAAAATCTTGCAGAAAGTTTAGCTGACAGAGAAATCAATGTCTTGGTTTTTGGTTCGGCAAAAAAGCCTTTTGACATTCAGAAAAAATATTTGTCTGTGCATTTTGTGAAGGATTATTTCAAAAAATATTTCCTGATGGAACTTTTGCGTTCTGTAACCGGAAAAATTTCATTTCTTGAAAAATTTCATTATAAAATTTATGATCTTGAAGCAGAATATCTAAAGAAAGAACTATCGAAATTTACAGCAAATAAAAACATTGATGTAATTGAAACCCATGACTGGGAAGGGATCAGCAGGATTGCGGAAGACCTTAAAATCCCTTACATTATCAGATGTCACGGCTCTTGGTCTGTTCTGAGCCGTTTTTTTGGCTACGGAGCAGCGAAAGGGAAAATTTACTGCGAAAAAAAAGCATTTGATAATGCTGAAAATATAATTACTGTTTCGCAAAGTAATGAAAAGATGGTGCGTGAAATTTTTGGCAATAAAGATTACAATCTAATTTACAACGGAATTGATACCGGCTTGTACAAACCACCTCAAAATCCTGAAACAATCTCTAAATCTATATTCTTCGTCGGAAACGTTTCAACCGAGAAAGGTGCAGATACTGCACTGGATGCTTTTATAAAAGTTCATGAAAAAGAAAATGAAGCAACGCTGCATTTTATCGGGAAAGAAACGGAGTTATCAGAACAACTGAAACGTAAAATCGCTGAAAACCAGCTGGAAAACAATGTGATTTTCTATGGTAAAAAAAATCCTGATGAAGTGGTGAAGCTGCTTTCGAAGGCAGAAGTAATTGTATTTCCTTCGCGCGGAGAAACTTTTGGTCTGGCGCTTATTGAGGCAATGGCTTTGGAAAAACCTGTAGTCTGTGCGAACCTCGAAGTTTTCAGTGAAATTGTCAGCGACGGAATAAACGGACTGATTGCGTCGGAAAGTGAGTTTTCTGAGAAAGTTTTAGAATTATTTTCTGACCGGAACAAGGCAATGCATTTATCGACAAATGCCAGAAACACAGTGGTTGAAAAGTTTTCACTAAAGAAAATGACAGATGAAACCCTGAGTTACTATCAGAAAATCAACAGCTAATTTTTAATTTTTGTAAAAGATTTCGTCTCTTTCTCTGAAACAAACAGGTTTAGAAAATTAAGACAGATTTTAAGCATTTTCCAAAGAACAGGATAATTGCTGTGAATATTTTCGACTTGAAGCATCCTTCTGGAACCTGCAAAATGTAATAGCTTCAGCTCATCGCCCAAATGTGGAAAATATTCTTTGTAAACAGATTCTTTTTCCTTTTCCATCAACTTCTTATTTACGTCATGACTGGAGATTCCCGAATTATCAAAATCACTTACGGTAATGTTGATATGTCTGTATCTTGCTTTATAAATTACAATCGCTTTCAGAAAAAACTCCCAGTCTGAAATAATTTTCAGATGTTCGCTGTAAGGTCCTGCTGTGTCAAAGAGATTTCGTTTGATAAAACTTGAGGGATGCGGTAGAAAAGAATGTAGAAAATAAGTGAGATCCGTCTTTTCAGGAGGTGTGAACAGCGTTTTGGGAATGCCATTCAGACTGTAAATTAAATTTCCGCTGATAATATCGGAAACATGATCAAGCTGTGGCAAAACTTTAGCGATTACCTCATCATCTGCCAAAATATCACCGCTGTTGAGAAAAAGCAGATAATCTCCCGACGCCAATTTTATTCCTTTGTTCATGGCATTGTAAACACCGGTGTCTGGCTCGCTCAGCCAGTGCTGAATATTATTGGAGTTCTCTTCTATTACCCTGATGCTGCCATCGCTGCTGTTTCCGTCAATTACAATGTATTCAAAATCTTTACAGGATTGCTTTGCTACACTCTGTAACGTTTTTGCAAGACCTTTTTCGTTATTGTAGTTGATGGTAATGATGGATAAAGTCATGGCTATATTTAAAAGACAAATATTTTAAAAGTTGTTTGAATCAGTCTGTTTTCAATTTAAATTTAGGTAAAAATAAAAGGAAAAAACCGATAATCCATTTAAAAAACCTCCATGCAACAGGAAATTTTTTGATGTGGAAAACCTGTTGTATTCTTTTTGCTTTGGCCTCCTGACTAAATTTCAAATCTTCTAAAAAGGCTGAAAAATATTTCTGCAGTGTGATTTCTCTTTCTTTAAAATAGACTGCAAGGTTCTCGGGCTTTGCTGAAATTCCTGAAAAATCATAATAGCAAATGGTTTCTTCTAAATGATTGTAAGATACATTGTACAGACAAATAGCAACAATGAAGAATTCCCAGTCTGCACAGATTTTATAGTCTTCGTTGTACAAAAAATAATCTGTAAAGAGTTGCCTTTTGATAAATGCCGCCTGATGATTGATCCCACCGGAATACATAAAACCAAACGTAATTTTCTTTGGCGGACTTTCAATTCTGTGATAACCGTCGTCATTAAAATAAACTGAATCTCCGTAGAGAATATCGGTTTCAGATTCAAACTGGTGGGCTACCTTTTCAAGAACAGTATTGCAGAAGAAAAAATCGCCACTGTTCATGAAAATAATGTACTTTCCGGTTGCCATTCTGATGCCTTTATTCATCGCATTGTACACACCGGAATCTTTCTCACTCAACCATTGGCTGATATCAGAATTCTGTTCGATTATTTCTCTGCCTCCATCAGTGCTTCCACCGTCCACAACAATGTATTCGAAGTTTTTCCATGTTTGATTTTTAATGGAATCAAACGTTTTGATCAACCCTGCTTTGTTGTTGTAATTTATTGTAATTATTGTTAGTGAAACACTCATCTATTTTGCTAAAATTTAATAATTTGCATTTGCAGCATCTTTGTAAACCTGTAAACATTGCTCGGCAGCTTCATTCCAGTCGTATTTTTTTACATGCTCAAGACCTTTTTTCGCATATTCAGTTCTCATTTCCGGATTGTTGATCAGCTCTTCAATTTTTTCTTTCAAATCATTTTCAGATTCAGAATCGAAATAAATTCCGGCATCTCCGGCAATTTCCGGCAGAGAACCATGTGTTGAGAGTATGATCGGGCATCCGCAGGCCATAGATTCTACGACAGGAATCCCAAAACCTTCATACAAAGATGGCAAAACAAAACACTTTGCCTGCCTGTAAAAATGGCCTAATTCATTTTCCTCAAAACGTCTTTGCACAACCTGTTTTTCAACACCTAAACTCTTCAGATATGCCGATTCTTCTTCATCAAACTTACCACCGCCGGCTGCAATCAGCATCAATGAACTGTCATTTTTTAACAAAGATTCAATTGATTTGACTAAAAATTTAAAATTTTTATAATTGGGTCTTGCCCCTACATACAAAACATAATTTTCGGGTAAGTCAACCTTGACATTACTGTGCATTCTAATTGAAGTTCCATGGTAGACAACAACAATTTTGTCGGGATCGATATGCGGATAAACTTTTACAATATCCTTTTTTGTATTGTGTGAAACCGCAATAATCTTCGTTGCTTTATCCAACAATAATGCCTTTCTTTCTACCACACGGAAATCGTCATCAACGAAATACTGAGGTAAAAGCTCGTGAATCATATCATAAACGGTAAGCACAAAAGGTTTCCCGTTTATTTTCTCTAAAAAATAGGGATTGTAATATGTAGGCACTACTACATCATAATCATTCTCCTGAAATTTGGTTTCCAAAAGTTGATCAGATTTTCTTTTTCTTAAAGATCTTGTGCTGATTTTTAAAAAAGACAAGACTTTATACAGGATATGCAAGCTTTTATTTTTTGCGGGAAGATCTGTTTCCTTTAAATAAGCATTATCCGAATTGTAAACAGGCAAAATAATTTCTACTCCCTTTTTTTTTGAAAGTACCGAAAAAACTTCAGTATAATATCTGGAGATTCCACCGTAAGTTTGCTGATAAAAAATCTGTGGATCTAAGAGTATCTTCATCTATTTTTGAGTATAAAATTCTGTAATTCTATCATTTACAAATTTAAGCTCGCCTTCATTGTAAGCTAAAACATCAAAATAAAAAATTGTCGAATAACGGTTCAAAACCTGCGAACGTATAAGGTAATCATTGAGCGTTTTAATTTCCTCAATAGATTCTGTAGTCTTCACATAAGTTCCAAAATTATCGAATAAACTGAAGTGCGTGTAGCCCAAATCTTTTAATTCTGACAGAGCTTCAAGATATTTATTATTCATTTCATCTCTCTGAAGCGTTTTAGCAGAATCATTATTTAGAAAAGTCTGCATTTCAAAAAACACAAATTTTGGTAAATACTTATGGGCTTTACCGAGGTCAGAAAAAGTATTAATGACATCCCAGTCATATCCGTCAGTGTCGATTTTAAGTATATCAAATTTTTCACATAATTTTTCTGGAATTACACTCAATAAATCTTCAAATGAAATGGTATTGTTCTGTTCCTCTCCGGAACTTTCATTAATTGAACCTGTAGATGAAGTTTTATCTTTTTCTATTACAAATGCACCTTTACGGGTAGAAATAAATTTCTGTACACCTAAAAACCTGTCAGTAAGATTATTCATTACAATACTTTCAACGCATTCTTTATAAAAATCTGCATCTGGTTCCACGCCTACAACAAAGCATTTATCGTTCTGGCTGAAAATCGCAATGCTGGTATCGCCAATGTTTGCACCTATATCTACAATCAAGCCATCAAAGAAGCTACAGAAGTAAGGTAAAAATCTATCATACAAAGGATATTGTGCCTGATATTTTTCAAGCATATGATTATCTTTTAGGACAAGTTTATATTTTCCGACTGCATAATCAGTCTTAAAACTTTTTTCTCTGTTGATCTCCGTTTTCTTTTTCTGTCCGAAAAAACTAAAATTTCTCATAAGATGTATTTGGATAAAATTGAGAATTAAAATTAACTTCTGTTGTAATCATCTTCAATCCGCACAATATCATCCTCTCCAAAATAAGTTCCTGTCTGAACTTCGATAAAAACAACAGGCTGATCTGAAAGATTCATCATTCTGTGCTTAGCTCCCAATGGGATAAAAATACTTTCACCGTACTTCAGATTGATTTCCTTATCATCTAAAACCACCGTAGCGTCACCTTCAATGACAGTCCATTGTTCCTGTCTTTTATAGTGATACTGATAAGAAAGTCTCTTTCCGGGATTTACCACAATTCTTTTCAGTTTGTAGTTTACCTCATCAGCCAGTACATAATACGTTCCCCAAGGTCTTTCACCGATTTCAAGCATAATTTGTGGATTCTAAATTTGTACAAATGTAGATAATAAGATTAAAAATCCCAACTTCAAAAACATTAAACAGGCGCAAAATATTTTATTTAAGTAAATTTGCAAAAATTTTATTTAAAAATGAGCAAAGTAAGAGTACGTTTTGCACCAAGTCCTACAGGGCCATTGCATTTGGGAGGCGTAAGAACCGCATTATATGATTATCTTTTTGCAAAAAATCAGGGTGGTGAATTTGTTTTGAGAATCGAAGATACCGATACTGCAAGATATGTTGAAGGTGCTGAAGAATACATCGAAGAAGCTTTGGAATGGTGCGGAATTATTCCAGACGAGAGCCCAAAGAAAGGCGGAAAATTTGCTCCATACAGACAGTCTGAAAGAAGAGATATTTACGACAGATATACTGAGCAAATTTTGAAAACAGATTATGCTTACATTGCTTTTGATACAGCCGAAGAACTGGAAGCCATCCGGGCTGAATATGAAGCTAAAGGAGATGTATTTTCTTACGATAATAAAACCAGAAACCGCTTAAGAAACAGCCTTTCACTTTCTGAAGAGGAAGTTCAAAAGCTTTTGGATGAAAAGACGCCTTACGTTGTAAGATTTAAAATGCCAGTTGACCGAACTTTAGGATTGGTGGATATTATTAGAGGAAATTCTGCGGTGAATACAGACTCTTTAGACGATAAAGTTCTGGTAAAAAATGACGGAATGCCAACGTACCATTTCGCCAACATCATCGATGACCACGAGATGGAAATTACACACGTGATTCGTGGTGAAGAATGGTTGCCATCTTTAGGTTTACATACATTATTATACGAAGCAATGGGGTGGGAAGCGCCTGAGTTTGCACACCTTTCTTTAATTTTAAAACCTGAAGGAAAAGGAAAATTAAGCAAAAGAGACGGCGATAAATTCGGATTCCCTGTTTTTCCTTTGAATTTTACAGATCCTGCTACCGGAAATGTTTCTAAAGGATATAGAGAAAGCGGATATTTGCCTGAAGCATTCATCAATATGGTGGCACTTTTGGGTTGGTCTCCCGCAGATGATAAAGAGATTTTGTCTCTGGAAGAAATGGCAAAAGAATTTGATTTAAATAAAGTTCATAAAGCCGGAGCCAGATTCAGCAAAGAAAAATCTGAGTGGTTCAATCATCAGTACATTCAGTTGAAATCGGATCAAGAATTGTTACATCTTCTGAAAAATTCAGATTTAAATTTAAATATTGAAGATGAAAAGTTGTTGAAAATCATTCACTTGATGAAAGAAAGAGCTACTTTCCCAAATGACATTTACGAAAACGGAAAGTTCTTCTTTGAGGCACCAACTTCTTACGACGAAAAAGCTTCAAAAAAGGCATGGAATGAGGAAACTTCAACTCTTTTGACTGAATTTTCTTCTGTTTTAAACGACACAGAGGTATTCACTTCAGAAAACATCAAACAAAAATTACACGATTTTGCCGAAAACAAAGGCGTGGGAATGGGAAAAGTGATGATGCCGCTACGTTTGGCTTTAGTAGGAGAATTGAAAGGACCGGATGTTCCCGATATCGTGGAACTTGTTGGTAAAGAAGAAAGTATCGCCAGAATAAGCAATGCTGTAAATAATATTAAATAGATTTATCATATTTTTCATACATTTGAAAGATTTAATTTACTTCAAGAATGGAATATTTAAGTTTCGAACTTCCTATAAAAGAGCTGATGGATCAGTATCAAACCTGTTCATTGGTAGGAGAAGAAAGTGGTGTTGATGTAAAATTAGCATGCAGCCAGATCGAAGACAAGATCAGAGATACCAAAAAAGAAATCTACGGAAATCTTACGCCATGGCAGAGGGTACAGCTTTCCCGTCATCCGGATCGCCCATACACCTTGGATTATATCAATGGTATGGTAGATAAAGGAAGTTTTCTTGAGCTTCACGGCGACAGGAATTTCGCTGATGATCCTGCATTGATTGGTGGCTTGGCAACACTTGACGGTCAGAGAATCATGATTCTTGGAACTCAGAAAGGAAGAACGACAAAAGAAAGACAGCACAGAAGATTCGGTATGCCGAATCCTGAAGGATACAGAAAAGCTTTGAGACTGATGAAGCTTGCCGAAAAATTCAAAATTCCTGTTGTTACTTTAGTTGACACACCGGGAGCTTATCCAGGCCTGGAAGCTGAGGAAAGAGGACAAGGTGAAGCCATTGCAAGAAATATTTTCGAAATGACGATGCTTAAAACTCCTATTTTCACTTACATCATCGGTGAAGGAGCGAGTGGCGGCGCATTGGGAATTGGTGTTGGTAATAAAGTGTATATGCTTGAAAACACCTGGTACACAGTAATTGCACCGGAAAGTTGCTCTTCAATCCTATGGAGAAACTGGGATCACAAGGAAGATGCTGCAAACGCATTGAATTTAACTCCACAAGATGCATTAAGAGAAAAATTCATCGACGGAATCATTGAAGAACCACTTGGTGGCGCTCATTACGATCCTGAAACAACTTATTTGAATTTAAAAGCTTCAATTTTACAGAATATTAAGGCTTTCTCTAAATTCACAGGCAAAGAACTTGAAACGCACAGACAGGACAAGTTTATTGCGATGGGGCAATTTAAAGGCTAAAATTAAAATCAAAACATAAAAAAACGCAGCGAAAGATAATTTCACTGCGTTTTTCTTTTCTTTAAACTTTTCTCAATCGCTCACACTCAATTCAAGCTCGATATCTTTTGCAATTCTCTTCAGAGAAGAATATTTCGCATCGCAAACCATAGTGGTTAAAACATATTCACCTTTATCAACCTGCACGTAATTTTGTCCGTTTGCAGGAACATTGAGGTTGTAATATTTTTTTCCGGTAATTTTTACGATGAGGTTACATTTTGATCTGTTTTTGATATTGATGTAGGCCGTGGGATCTGAATCATCCTGATTGAAAATATGGGAAAGATAATCCGCAGTTCTTTTGTGCTCTTCGCTCGTACCTGCTTTTTTACTTCCGACACTGGCATAATTTACAGTGCGTTTCGGAGCGGAATTGGATGCGACAGATTTGCTTCCCAGATCCTGGCTTTTGGTAATTTTCTCCACCTTTTCCTTACTCATAGGTGTGATGGTAGGTTTGGCTTCCGGAGAATTGTCTGCCATGATTATTCCAATTAGCTTTCTTTTGAAATACTCCGTTTTTTCGTGTCCCGGATTCTGTTTCAGAAAACCTGCAATAATTCTTGC
Source organism: Chryseobacterium foetidum (assembly GCF_025457425.1). Classification (NCBI taxonomy): domain Bacteria; kingdom Pseudomonadati; phylum Bacteroidota; class Flavobacteriia; order Flavobacteriales; family Weeksellaceae; genus Chryseobacterium; species Chryseobacterium foetidum. The sequence goes on along the minus strand of NZ_JAMXIA010000001.1, from coordinate 2,522,541 downwards.
TTCGTTCGAAATCTCTGCGTCCTGCTCAGTATATATAATCAATGTCTCTTTTTCTGCAACAGCTTTCGCTTTTGATTTAGATTTTTTCTTCTGAGCAAAACCTAAGCTGAAAAGGCAGACAAAAAGGATTAGAAAAATTTTCTTCATTAAAATTACTATTAAAAATTTATCAAATAAATACTATAACGCAAAAAGTCATTTTTTAGTTTATCATTAAAACATTATCTTTGCGCCACAAAATTTAAACGAATATAAACATTTATAAATTTAAATAAAAAATAATAGATATTATGTCTTATACACCAGTAGCTGCAGACGTAGCAAAATTGAGAAACCAAACCGGTGCAGGTATGATGGACTGCAAGAAAGCTTTAGTAGAAGCTGAAGGAGATTTCGAAAAAGCAGTAGATATCCTTAGAAAAAAAGGACAGAAAGTAGCTGCAAACAGAGCAGACAGAGATTCTTCTGAAGGCGCTGTAATCGCTAGAGTAAATGAAGATAACACTTTGGGTACTATCATTTCTTTAAACTGTGAGACTGACTTCGTTGCTAAAAACGAGGCGTTCATCGAGTTGGCTTACGAATTGGCAGAAATGGCTATTTTCGCTGCTACGAAAGAAGAATTATTAGCTACAGATTTCCACGGGATGACTGTTGCTGACAAATTGATCGAGCAAACTGGAGTTATCGGTGAGAAAATCGAAATCGGTGCATTCGAAAGAATTACAGGTCCTTTCCTTGGAGCTTACATCCACGCTGGAAACAAAATCGCTGCAATCACTGCACTTTCTGCTAAAGTAGACGGAGCTGACGAAGCTGCAAAATCTGTTTCTATGCAGGCTGCTGCTATGAACCCAATCGCTCTTGACGAAACTAAAGTTTCTCAGGAAACTATCGATAAAGAACTGGAAATCGAAAGACACAAACTTACTGAAGAAGGTAAGCCTGCAAACATTATCGATAACATCCTGAAAGGTAAAATGCAGAGATTCTACAAAGACAACACATTGGTTCATCAGGATTTCATCAAAGACAGCTCAATGTCTGTTGCTGATTATGTAAAATCTGTAAACGGAGATCTTAAAGTTACTGGATTTATCAGAGTTAGTTTGTAAGAACTTTTTAAGTTCAAAAATATCAGTCCCGGTGAAGTTTTTCATCGGGATTTTTTATTATCGAATCTGTTATTATATGAAAGAATTATTAATAATTTAATTAATCATTTCCCTTCAGAATGAAAACAAATAAAAAGATGTAAAAATTTGATTATTAATATGTAAATTTGCGTCCCTATAATCTCTGAATGAAAAGATTTTTACTAAGTATTTTTGCATTTCTGTGTTTATCCCTTAATGCTCAGCTTGATACCGATCACTGGTTTGCTCCCATGGCAGCAAAAGCAGGAACCGCTAATTTACAAAGCGTACTGTACCTTTCCACGAACGAAACGACGCCATTCAGCGTGCAGATTTTTAACAATAATACTGTTTTTACAACAGTACAGGTAAGCAAAAACAATCCTGCTCAGGTCAACATTCCTGAAGGATTCATGTTTGCAACGAATCAGGCAGATCTTTTCACTCCTAACAGTATGGGAATTTATGTGAAAGGGAGTAAAAGATTTTTTGCCAATTTTAGATTTTCGGTAACCAATCACGCAGAGATTATTACCTCAAAAGGTCTTGCAAGTCTTGGGACAAAGTTTTACGCAGCCATGGCCCCACTCACCGGAAGTAATTTTTACATCAGTTCCATGATCGGAATTTCAGCTACGGAAGATAATACCAACGTTGTTATTTCCGGATATAATCCCAATGTACTTTTCAGCGACGGGATCTCAGCTCCTACCAGAACAGTAACTTTAAATAAAGGACAATCCTACATTTTAGATGCTGTAAGTGCAGACGCAGCCGAAAATATGAATGGTCTTGTCGGGGCAAAAATTGAATCTACAAAACCTGTTTCTGTTACCAATGGTAATTTCAATGGCATTTATACCAACAACAATTTCACCAACAATGATATTTTGATGGATCAGGCTGTGCCGGTGGACAAACTCGGGAAAGATTTTGCTTTGGTAAAAGGTAACGGCTCACTTACGACAGGTATGGAAACTGCCCTGATTGTAGCGACAGAAGACAATACCACCTTTACAATTAACGGCACAGCGTCCGGCGTTACTTTAAACGCAGGACAGTATTTTTTACTTCCCGTAAACTATTACATTAATCAGGGCAATAATATTTATAATTTAGGAATAACGGCTACCAAAAATGTTTATGTCTATCAGCTTTTAGCCGGTGCGAGCTCAGGAACAGAATATGCAACAGGAGGTTTTAACTTCATACCACCGTTAAGCTGTTTTATGCCCAATCAGATTGACGAAATTGCTCAAATCAACAGAATCGGCAACACCACTTACGCTACTAAACTGAATATTCTTACACAAACAGGAGCAACAGTTACTATAAATGGTGCCAATGTAGCTGCAACGGCCGGACCTTATCCTGTGCCGGGAAATGCTAACTGGGTCACCTATTCTGTACCCAATGTTTCCGGAAACGTTACAGTAAACTCTACAAAATCCGTGACCGCAGGAATAGCAGCCGGAAGTGGCGCAGTAGGTTACGGCGGTTATTTCGCTGGATTCTCTTCTGTTCCGGCAATTACCAAAACAGGAGACTGTTATTTAGGTGTGATCCTTCAGGTAGACAGCAGTTACGATGCTTATCAGTGGTTTTTAAACGGACAGCCTATTGCAGGTGCAACATCCTACTCTATTAATCCTGAAACGTATGGTGCCGGAAATTACACGTGTCAGATTACCAAAAACAATTGTGAAACCAAACTGACAGCTATTTATGCTTATACCAGCTGTCCGCCAATTCCTACAGCGACTTACACGATTGGAAGCTGCCAAACAAAGCAAATCAATCCTGCACTTGTGGTTTCAACACAAACAATAGTGCCTTCAAGTGTAAATGTGGTTCAGGCTCCTGCTTCGGGAACTACATCTGTAAATACTTCTACAGGACAGATAACCTATACGCCAAATATATCTCTTACCGCTGATGTTGCAGACAGTTTTATGTACTCAGTTCAGGGGAATGGAAATCCTGCTGATATTGAATATTTTAAGGTCATCATAAATGTTGATGTTTTACAAACTGCAAACGCTACACTTTCAGTCTGCTCAAATGCAAACGGAACAGGTACTTATGATTTGACTTTGGCAGTAGTAACATCTGATACAGGAACGACAATTGCATATTATGCTGATGCTGCGCTTACCTCTTTAATTGGAAACTCAAACAGTTACAGCACAATTGCAACAACGGTTTACGCTAACGTAACTTCACAATATGGATGTTCAAAAACAGCTCAGATAACATTAAATATAAATTCATCACCAAATATCAATACTGCTAATTACAACTCAAACCTTTGCGATGATAATTTAGACGGAAGTATTAATATCACCTTTTCAACTATCACGCCGCAGATTGTAAGCAATTCAGCCAACTTTACTGTAAAATATTATTTAAATCAGATTGACGCAACTGCAGGAAACAACACAAACCTTCCTAATAACTGGACATACACTGCAAATACAACAGTTTACGTAAGAGTAGAATCCTCAAATGGATGTCCACCCGCTTTTGGACAAATCAATTTTACAATTGGTTCTAAAATAACTTTATTAACTCAGGATTACAGTACCTTGGTGTGTGATACTAACTGGGACGGAACAGAGAATGTAGACTTAAATACTTATAAAAACAATTTCACAACTGACCCTGCGGTTTCATTGACGTTTTATAATACTTTGGCTGATGCGCAAAATACAACAGGAGCTGTCAGTGCAAATCAGATGATTGCTCCTTCTCAGGCTTTCTATGTAAGATTTCAAAGTACAAACAGCTGTCCGAATATTGCCAAACTAACTTTAACTTTAGATCAGATTGTTACATCCAATGCCACTTTAACTGCTTGTGGTGATGCTGCCGGAAATGCCAGCTTCAACCTTACAACAGCAATTGTAACAACTACGGCAGGTACAACGATTACCTATTTTGGAGACGCCGCACTTACAATTCCACTTTTACCACCTACAAATGTTGTATCCTGGGGTACAACTGTATATGCAAACGTCACTACAGCTTTTGGCTGTTCCAAGGTCGTACCTATTATCTTAGCAGTTAATCCTTCACCCAATATAAATACCGCCAATTTCAACGGAGCGGTTTGCGATGATAATTTAGATGGAACGGTAAATATTACCTTCTCTGCGATAACGCCTCAAATTGTAAGCAATTCAGGAAGTTTTACCGTTAAATATTATCTCACTGCAGCGGCTGCCACAGCGGGAGGAACCAATAACCTTCCCAACAACTGGACCTATACAGCAAATACAACAGTTTTTGTAAGAGTGGAATCTGCAAATGGCTGTGCACCGGCTTTCGGACAGATAAATTTTACAATTGGTGCAAAAATTCCTTTAATCACCAGCAACGTCATCACTCAGGTTTGCGATCTCGATTTAAGTGGTTCAGAATCTGTTAATTTAAATGACTATAAAAATCTTTTTACAGCAGATCCTTCGGTTTCATTATCATTTTATACCACTTTAGCCAACGCTCAAAACGGAACAGCTCCAGTTAACGCTGTTCAGAATATTACCGGTGCTCAGGTGTTTTTTGTGAGATTTACAGGTGCAAATGGTTGCCCTGTCGTTGCACAGATAAGCATTACACTGAAGGCAGGAAAAAAATCTGATGTTCTTAAAAATCAGATCGTCTGTCCGGGGCAGAGAGCTGTTCTGGATGCAGGCTCAGGCTTCACTTCCTATTTATGGAATACGGGAGCTACTACGCAGAGTATTTTAGCTGGTGAAGGCAATTATTATGTTGATCTCACATTCAACGGATGCGTTTACAGACAAAATGTAATGGTAACAACCGCTGTTTTACCTACGATCACCAGCATTAATGTAACTGCGGGAACGGCTACCATTAATGTCAGCGGCGGAACACCTCCTTACCTTTACTCAATCAACGGATTTGATTACCAGACGAGTAACATTTTTACCGGCCTTTCGAGAGGTCCGTACAAGGCATACGTAAAGAGCGAGGACGGATGCGAGCCAATTGTAAGAGACTTCCTTATTATTAACCTCATCAATGCTATAACACCAAACGGAGACGGTTATAATGATTATCTGGATTACACTGATCTTCAGATAAAAGAAAATGTGAGCATCGAAGTAGTGGACAGATATGGAGCACCGCTTTACAGATCTACAGGTAAGAATTTCAAATGGGACGGAAGAGCCGGAAACAGAAACCTGCCAACCGGAACGTATTGGTATGTAATCAAATGGGCAGAACCTGACACCAAACTACCGGTTTCTTATTCTGGTTGGTTAATAATCAAGAATAGAGAATAATCTTTAAACTTTTGTTAATATTTTTTAATTATATCTTAAAATTTTATGTTACTTTTGTAGAAATCCTAATTCCAATTCCTATGAAAAAATTTCTACTAAGTTTTGCATTAGTGTTTCTGACGTTCACCAGTCTGTTTGCCCAAAAAGATACAGAGCATTGGATCGCACCGTTTTATGATAGTTCCTCAACTTCATATAATCATGGCTTGTATTTTTCAACTGATCAGACCACACCTTTTGAGGTGAAAATTTATAGCAATAATGTACAGATCGGCGCAGTAACAATTTCTAAAGGTAACCCTCAGTACTTTAATATTCCGACGGCATCAACTGATATTGTTGAAGTTTCAACTCCTGCAGATGCTTTTGTGCCAATCAATAAAGGTATTTATACACAAGGTGATAAAGGATATTTTTTAACCTTGAGAATTTATAATGGTTCACATGGCGAGATTTTAACTTCCAAAGGAAAAGCAGGTATCGGAAAAATTTTCTATGCAGCAAATGCGCCTATAACCAACACTACTGTTTCTAGTTATAATTTTACGACGGGAATTATGGCTACTGAAAACAACACTGCAGTAACAGTATCAGGTTTTGATCCGGCAGTAAACTTCATCAATAATGGTACTGCTACCGGCAATATCACATTCACGCTTAATAAGGGACAATCTTACATCCTTGCCGGAACAGCTGGCACATCTGCCAATCACACAGGATTCATTGGAGCAAAAATCTCTGCTGATAAGCCAGTTTCTGTAACCAACGGAAATTCTAATGGTTTTTATGCAAACGGAAGTGGAACAGACGGTTCCGACTTAATCTTAGACCAATCTGTACCTATAGACCGTTTGGGGAAAGAATTTGCTATGATCAGAACATTAGGCGCACATGGTACGGGATACAACATGGAGGGCGGTCTTGTAATAGCAACTGAAAATAATACAGAAGTTTACTTAAATAATGGTTTAACTCCAGTGGCAACTCTTAACGAAGGAGATTTTTATAGAATACTGGATTCCGGATATGTGCAACAGGGTACCTCCAGTCACTACAATATTTATGTGAGAACTACTAAAAATGCGTACCTGTATCAATTTGTGTCAGGAAATATGAATACAAGAAATAATGGTGGCTACAATTATATCCCACCATTGAACTGCTTCTTGCCTAGAAAAATCGAAGAGATTGGAAAGATCACAGAAATGCCGACAAGTGCCAGCGGCTCTGGTACTCCAACATCTACGTTTCTTTTAAAACTTAATATTATTACCGAAGCAGGAGCAACTGTAACTTACAGCGTCGACGGCGGAGCACCGATTACTCCGACAGCAGCACAAGGGCCGTACGCGCTTTTGGGAAATACAAACTGGGTTACCTACGATATTCCGGGAATTACAGGTAACTTAACAATCCAGTCTAACAAGGCAGTTACCGCCGGTGTGAATGGAGGTTACAGCTCGGCGGGATATGGTGGCTTCTTTGCAGGCTTTAATTCAGTTCCTGTAATCGCAAAGCAAACAGGAGACTGTATTCCGGGTATTATTCTTGAGGTTGACAGTGGCTACGACACATATCAATGGTACCTTAACGGCGTTGCCATTTCAGGAGCAACTGCCAATACTTATACACCGACAGCAGCAGGAAACTATACAGTTACGGTAACAATGGGAACATGCCCACCATTGACAACACCAATTTACAAAGTGTTTACATGTTTAAAGCAAACCGTAAAAAATTTAAACATCTGCGGATCGACAACGATTATTCCAGCTTTCTCAAGTTCTACCCAAACGCCGGTGGCTGGTACCGTTACCATAATTACACAGCCTACTCATGGTACGGCTACAATTAATCCTTCAACGGGAGTAATAACTTATGTGCCTACAGCTGGATATTTAGGACCAGACACCATCGTTTATCAGTTTTGCGGGAATGCAGCAGAATTTGTAGACTGTGAAAAGATCACTCTTAATCTCACATTAGTTCCATTTGTCGTAAATGATAAAACCTTAACAGCCTGTCAGTATACTGATAAAGCAAGTTTTGATTTAACAAGTGCAAATGTTATTGATTACAATGGTGTTACTAAAACATATTATCCAACACTTAACGATCTTAATACGAATCAAAATATTATTACAGATCCAACGGCATACCTTTCTGCAGGAGGCTTTGTTTATGTAAAAGTTACCACACCGGAAGGCTGTAAAGCAAATGCAAAAATTACGCTGATTGCTATTCCGATCAAGAAGTCAGCACAACTGGTAGACAAAGTCATTTGTATTGACGGAAGAACAGATCTGGATGCAGGCCCAGGCTACAGCAGTTATTTATGGAATACTGGAGCAACTACCTCATCTATTCTTGGAGTTCCGGTAGGAGAATATTGGGTAAAACTTGAAAACAACGGATGTTTTGTACAGCAGTTTGTGAGAGTAATCAAAGCTCAGGAGCCCGTTATCACCTCAATTGATATCAACAATACAACAGCTACTGTAAATATCAGCGGCGGTAAAGCACCTTACAAATATGCGGTAGACGGAACAACGACATGGCAGGATTCTAATGTATTTACTGGTCTTTCCAGAGGGCAGCATACTTTCTATGTGAAAGATTCTTATAACTGTGCTCCGGTGGCAGTAGAAGTTACGGTTCCGAATCTGATCAACGCAATCACACCTAATGGAGATAATGTAAATGATTTTATAGATTACAGCGCTTTGAAATACAAAGAAAACCTAAGCTTTGTTATTTACGATCGATATGGTAACAAAATCTTTACAGGAGACAAATTCAACAACTATAAATGGGATGGCAAATTCTTTGAAAAAGGCGTGGTAACCGGAACTTACTGGTATCACATCAACTGGAATGAGCCTAATGCACAGAAAACTTCAATCAAATACACTGGTTGGATATTAGTTAAGAACCGGGAATAATAAATAAATTCTCTGAAAAATTAAATGCCGTGGTTTTTTAACCACGGCATTTTTTAATGGTTCGTTTTTTAAGATATTAATGCTCGATGAAATTAATTTCTGTTATAGTATAATAAACTTTATTTAAAATATACTTTGAGTTCATTCTATCTTATTTACAATCATGTTTAAGCATTAAACCTAAAAATTCAATTTTAATCTCGACTTATATAAAATTAAAAACATATCATTACAAAAAATTCATTATTTTTGCGAAAATCCTAATTCTGCTTATGAAAAAATTTCTACTAATTCTACTACTAATGATCTCCTCGGTTAATTTGTTTGCCCAGCGAGATACAGAGCACTGGATTGCACCATATTATGCATCCACATCTGTTACAGCACAGTCACTTTATCTTTCTACAGATTCTGTGACACCCGTGACAGTAACGGTAAACAGCAATAATACTGTTTTGGGAACAGTAACAATAAGCAAAAACAGTCCACAGACCTATATAGTACCCGCGGGAAACATCGCAGCTACAAATACTGGTGAGGCGTTTACTGTTATCAATAAAGGTTTATATCTCAATGGCACAAAACCTTTCTACTGTACGTTGAGAATGGTCAACAGCGTACAGCATGCTGAAGTTTTGACCAGCAAAGGTAAAGCTGGTATCGGAACCGAGTTTTTTGTTGCGAACACTCCATCTGTTACCAGTCGTGTCGCTGACAACTTTACAGCAGGAGTCTTAGCAACAGAAGATAATACCACAGTTACAGCGACTTGGAGCGCAATTACTCCGATCACTTTTCTGGGAGCAACACCAACAACCAATACACATACCTTTACTTTAAATAAAGGACAGTCTTTTATTTTTGCAGGTACGATTGGTCCCGCAGCACCGTTCATGGGAGCAAAAATCGTTGCTACCAAGCCGATCACCCTTACAAACGGGAACGTAACAGGAAATTTTGGTGCTACAACTTCATCCGGTACCGATATCATCTTAGACCAGTCTGTTCCACTTAGCAGATTAGGGAATGAATTTGCGATGGTAAGAACAAGGTCTGCTACAGCGCAAGAACTGGAAGGAGGAATCGTAATTGCTACAGAAAATAATACTGAAGTATATTTAAACGGATCTGCCACCCCTGCAGCGACTTTAAATGCTGGTCAATGGCACAGAATTTCGGGAAGCAGTTATATAACTCAACCTGGAGGACACCCGAACATGTATATCAGCACTACAAAGAATGTTTATTTGTATCAACTTGTATCGGTAAATAATGACAATGCAACTTGTGGTTTTAATTATATACCTCCTTTAAACTGTTTTCTGCCAAGAAAAATTGATGAGATTGGTAAGGTGGGAGAAATGCCTACAGGAGCAGGAGGTGCCAGTGCTGTACCATCTGGTACGATTGTTAAGCTAAATATCCTTACCGAAGTAGGTGCCACCGTAACATATACTGTGAACGGAGGTGCACCTTTAACACCTACAGCCGCACAAGGACCATTTCCTTTAACCGGAAACTCGAACTGGGTAACGTATGCCATTCAGCCCATCAACGGAAATATTGCAATTCAATCTAACAAAGCTGTTACTGCAGGGATTAACGGAGGTCACAGTACTTCAGGTTATGGTGGATATTTTGCAGGTTTCTCATCAATTCCATTAATTGCCAAGCAGACTGGAGACTGTATTCCAGGGCTTGTTTTGGAAGTAGATGACGGTTATGATACATATCAGTGGTTCAGAAACGATGTTCCTATTCCCGGTGCCAATTCCTATTCTTATACACCAACAATTGCAGGAAATTATACTGTGAGAATTACAGTTGGATCCTGTGTACCTGCTACAACTCCTGTTTACAAAGTTTTCACCTGTCTTCAGCAGACTACGGATGCAAAAACGGTTTGCGAGGGCTATTATAATATTGTACCTCAGTTTACGAGTTCAACACAGACTTATGTACCTTCAACAGTTACAATCGTAACACCTCCAACAAACGGAACAGCAATCATTAACCCTACTACCGGTGTAATAGGATACACTCCGAATTTCGCTTATGTAGGGACAGATACAATCACTTATAAATTCTGTGGAAATGACCCTGAATTCGTAGACTGTGAGCAGATTACACTTACTTTCACGATCTCAGAAAGTCCGACAGTTACCAATGCTACGCTGAGATCTTGTTTTTTACCCACCAATGTTTCTACAGCATTATTTGACCTTACAGCGGCAAACGTAACTCTTCAGACCGGAACATCTAAGAAATACTACCCTTCTTTAACAGATGCTCAGAATCAGACTAATGAAATTACAGATCCCGATAATTATATTGCTCCAAACGGAGTAGTTTATGTGAGAGTCAGCAATACCAACGGATGTTACAGAATTGCAGTAATTACTCTTATTGTACTTCCTCCTGTATATTCTACAGTTTTAGTAGATAAAGAAATCTGTATTGAAGACAGAACCACTCTGGATGCAGGAGCAGGTTTCGACGGATATACGTGGAGCAACGGAGATACTACACAGACCATCAGCAACGTTACTGTTGGTAATTATTGGGTGGATCTGCAGACAGGTGACTGTACCACAAGGCAGAATGTAACGGTTTATCCTACGCAACAGCCCGTAGTTACAAATATTGAAGTATCAGGTACAACCATTACAGTACAGGTTACAGGTGGAACTGCTCCATATCAATATTCAATTGACAATATCAAGTGGCAGGATTCTAATGTTTTCCCTGATCTACCGAGAGGTGATATAACAGTTTATGTGAAAGACAGTTTTAACTGTGTACCACAGCAGGTGAATATTACAATACCTAACATCATCAACGTAATTACGCCAAATAATGACGGTGTAAATGATGTTCTTGATTACTCTTCACTGGCTCATAAACCTAATCTTACCTTCTCAATCTTCGACCGTTACGGTGTACAAATCTTTGAAGGTAACAAAGACAAAGGGTACAAATGGGACGGAACAGTTGGTGGTAAGAGAATCTCTACCGGAAATTACTGGTTCAGCATTTCCTGGAACGAAAACAACAGAACTCAAACTCCTGTGAAATTCTCAGGATGGGTTCTTGTAAAAAACAGAGAATAATACTTAATTTTCATCAATAATTAAAAACCACAGTCATTTGGCTGTGGTTTTTTGCGTTATTTTAAACAATTAATAAAAATTAATTATTAAATTTGTAGAAACCGTATCTCTGATGAAGAAAATTCTATCCTTTTTTCTTTTAATCTTCATATATTCCGTTTCGCTGGCACAGCTTGACCGTGAGCATTGGTTTGCACCGATGGTAGACCGTACAGGAAACCCGAATCCTTACCAGACTTTATATCTTTCAACCAGCAGAACGACACCCTTTCCTGTTACCATTTATAACAACAATACTGTAATCGGTACAGTTATCATCAGCAAAAATAATCCCCAGAAGTTTGATGTTTTAAGAAATTATATCATCACAACAGTGCAGTCAGACTTATTTACCACTTCTACAAAAGGTTTATATCTGAAAGCAGAATTTCCCTTTTATGCCAACTTAAGATTTTCTGTATTTAATCACGGAGAAATTATCACTTCTAAAGGAATTCCCTCCACCGGAACAACTTTCCATGTTGCGACCGCTCCGATAACAGTCAGTAACGGAATTCTCAACTTTATGACAAGTGTTTTGGCGACAGAAGACAATACACAGGTTACCATATCGGGGTATAAAAATACGGTACAGTTCTCCAACGGAACTACTGCGGTTACCAATCCTACCCTGAGTTTCACTTTAAATAAAGGTCAGTCCTACATTATAGACGGAAACGGAACTATTGCAGGAAACTGGGATGGTTTTATTGGGGCTAAAATACAGTCAACCAAACCGGTCAATGTAACCAATGGAAACTTCAACGGACAGTATGCAGGAAATATTCCGCTGAGTTCTGATATTCTGATGGATCAGTCTGTTCCTGTAAGCCGTCTCGGAAGTGAATTTGCCCTCGTAAAAGGAAACGGAAGCATCGGCTCGAACATGGAAGGCGCACTTGTAATTGCCACAGAAAACAATACACTTGTTTATGTAAATAATGAAATACCTCCTGTTGCAACACTGAATATCGGACAGTATTACGTCGTTCCCAGTTCAAAATATATTTTGCAGGGTTCAGGACATTATAATTTATACTTAAAAACCAGTAAAAACGCTTACGTCTACCAAATGTTAGCCGGAAATTCTTCTGCAGCTGATGAAGTGGCAACCGGAGGTTTCAATTTTATTCCGGCACTAAACTGTTATCTTCCGAAACAGATCAATGAGCTCGGATTTATCAATGAAAATTTCGTTCATACAGGAGTAAATCCTTCGGGCATACTTAATATTCCAACAAAATTAAATTTAATTACCGAAAGAGATGCTGTTGTTACCATCAACGGAGTTCCACCACCAGCAGGAACAGGCCCTTTCACCATGACAGGAACTTCCAGCTGGGTAACTTATGGCATTCCAAACGTAACGGGAACACTTACCATTCTTTCTACAAAAGCAATTACAGCTGGAATCAATGCCGGAAGTGATGCTGTTGGCTACGGAGGTTTCTTTGCAGGATTTCCTACCCAACCGGTTATTTTAAAATCCGGCACATGTATTCCCGGAGTTGTGCTCACGGTAGATCCTATTATTTATGACACCTATCAATGGTTTAGAAACGGAACAGCGATTCCTGGAGCAAACGGAACGTCATATTCGCCGACACAATCAGGAAATTACACCGTTTCAGTAACGATGGGAAGTTGTGCACCTTTGGTTTCCGTGCCAGTTCCTGTACAAAACTGTACAAAGCTCACCAGTGAAAGCCAAACTGTTTGTAGTACCAAAATATTTACTCCAACTTTCTCAAGTTCAACACAAACTCCGGTAGCGTCAACGGTTTCCATTGTAACTCAACCTGCTTTGGGAACTGTCGCCTTAAATACAACAACTGGAATCATTACTTACACTGCTACCTCTCCAGGTACAGCAGGAACAGATACTTTTTCATATACCTTCTGCGGAAATGATCCAAACTTCCCGGATTGTGAGACGGTAACCGTTACAGTAAATATTCCCGCATTTGCTTTTAATAACACAACATTAACCTCATGCAATGTAAACGGCCAGGGAACATTTAATCTTACACAGGCGAATGTAAGTACAGGCAGCAATATTACTGTGAACTATTTTACCAATCTTGCCGATGCTCAGAACGAAAATTTACCTGCACAAATTACATCTGCTACGAATTACTCAGCCACCAATGGTACAGTTGTTTATGCCTTAATAAAAAACACCTCAGGCTGTAAGGGAATTGCTCAGATAACACTGAATTTTTTTCCAGTAGCTGTCATCAATCCTCTGAATGTTAATGCCTTCTGTGATGAAAATTTAGACGGTATTGTGAATGTGGTTTTATCTGATGTTACGCTGTTGGTGGTGAGTAATCCTACATATTTTACAAATGTGAAATATTACACTACATTGACAGAAGCTAATTTGGGACTTAATAATAACCTTCCAAACAACTGGAGCTACAGTACAAATACTACACTTTACATTCGAGTAGAATCTCCCGATGGATGCGCTGCCGTAATCGATGATATAAATTTTGTTGTCGGCGGAAAAGTTCCTTTGCTCAAAACTTCGCTCAGCACTTTTTATTGCGATGATGATACCGATGGAGTAAAAGTTGTAAACTTAAATCTTTTTGTTCCGCAATTCACCACAGATCCTGGAGTTAATATTTCCTTCCATGGAACTTTGGCAGATGCCAATAATGATACAGGAGCTATAAATAATTCGGTAAATCTTACCGGAACGCAGACCTTCTATATCAGATTTGAAAAAGCCGGTCAGTGTCCTTCCGTTGGAAGTTTAACATTAACAGTTAAAATTCCGAAAAAATCTGATATTCTTGCCGACAAAACAGTCTGTCCGAAAGCTACCACTACATTGGACGCCGGATCGGGTTTTACTTCCTACAACTGGAGTACGGGAGCAACCACACCAAGTATTTCCAACGTTCCGGCAGGTAATTATTGGGTTGAACTTACTTTTGATGGGTGCACCTACAGACAGTTTGTGAGTGTATCTGAATCTTCACCGCTTATCATCACCTCACTGGATATCAACGGTACAACGGTAACTGTCACAGCGACTGGCGGAACTCCTCCCTACGAATATTCTCTCGACGGTTTCAACTGGCAGTCTTCCAATGTTTTCAAGGAAGTGCCTACTGGAAACCACACGGTTTATGTGCGTGATTATCAGCAGTGTGAGGTAGTGCAGCAGACCTTTGTGATTATCAATTTAATTAACACTATAACTCCGAATGGTGACTCTGTAAATGATGTGATAGATTATTCTGCGCTGATGAATAAAGAAAATCTTGTTTTCAGAATCTTCGACAGATACGGAGCAGAACAGTTCCGCGGAACTCCGCAGAATAAATTTACCTGGGACGGGATGGTGAGAGGAAGACACGTTTCTACCGCCACGTACTGGTATTTTATTTCATGGACGGAAAATAAAATTGTCAACGTTAAATATTCGAGCTGGTTGCTTGTAAAAAACCGAAACGACAGTCTTTGGGACAGATAAAACTTTCTAAATAACAATAATTTAACAGTATTGCTGAAAGTTTAATACAACTTTAACCCGTATTCTCACGGTAAAAGGCAAAAAATAAATATAATGTTATGTAATTTTGCAACATTATATGAAGAAGTTTTTTACTCTTTTGATTTTGGGTTTTATTGCTCAGATCAATGCACAAATATATTCCGGTGAAGTTTTTTTAAGAGACAATTCGCAGATGTACCTTAATCAGGTTTACGTTACCAATTTGAAGACCATGCAGACTGTACTGGCCAACTATAACGGTAATTTTCAGTTATCTGCAAGCCCTGGAGATGTAGTAAGATTCACAAGTATCGTTACCGAAAGAAAAGATATTAAAATTACGCCCAACATGCTTTCGGGAAATAATCTTGTAGAGTTGATGATTGCCTATTACGATATTCAGGAGGTTGTCATCAGCAGATTCAGACCTACCGGAAATCTAAGATTTGACGTTAATTCTATCCGAAAGGAAGATAAAAAATATGCTTTGAAAAAAGTGATCGGACTTCCCGAGCCAAAAGGTGATGGCTCCCCTCCCGAACTTCCTGTTGCAGGCTTTCGCGATGGCGGGCTTACATTCAGCATCGAAAGTATTTTTGATATTCTTTCCGGTGAGCGAAAGAAAAAACAGCGTTATGTAGCTTACGAAAGAATGAATTCTTCGGTTACTCAGATCAAAAATGTTTTGGGCACAGAGTATTTCACAAGATTCAAAATTCCTGAAAACCTTATTGATAACTTCCTGCAGTTTGTTTACACTTCAGAAAATATTGAAGTTTACGTCCAGACAGGAAATTTTGATGCAGTAAAAATGCCGATAGAAAAGTATGTTCCGATTTATCAGCGAAGATTGAAAAATTCTAATTTACAGGATATTATTAAGAACTAAAACAGATTCAGGTTTTAACATTTTTAAATTTTAAAAATCAAAACCAATAAAATCAATAAAAACTTTAATTAAAATCAAATCAATCAAGCATCAAAAGACTGATTAACAAACGCTAAGGTTAAATTTAAGATTTCCCTGCTGTTGTTATTAAATATCTGTTTCTTTTAAAATACTTATTTTTGACAGAAATTAAAGCAAAAAATCATTCAAGCACATGAAGAACCTTTTAATTTTTCTTTTGACTTTATCTTTCGCAGGAGTATCGGCACAGAGAAAAGGAAAAGATTACAGCAATATACTCAAGAGTAAAAATATCTATGAAATCAACGCCTTTCTGAGAGATGCCCATCCCGATGATCCCAAAAGAGTAATCCTGAAGCCAAGAGTGATGGAGATGATGAAAGAATACATCAGCGCAGCAGCAGATCCCAATGACAAAAAGGTAAAAGAAATGCAGGAAGATTTGGCTATGCTGAAAAGAAAACCTTCTACAAAAATTACTTTTGAGGAGTTTAATCAGAAAATCAAGGATAAACAAATTGCAAAATACCGCGCGATTCTGGCTTCAAATAAAGTTCCCGTAAACTATACCAAAAGTAACCGTCAGAATGTTTATGTAACCGCTACCCCAGCAAATTCTAAAGCAGCTGTCATCGCAGATACTGAAGCGGATGAATTTAATATGCTGATGGGAATGAGCTCTGCTGAACATAAAGATAAAACAGTGAAAATCCTGAACTCTCTTTTTGATAACGACCCGAATTCCAAAGAGGCAATTGTAATGATCGAAAATAAATCAGACTGTAATATCATTGTAAGAATGGAAGGTATTGGAAACACAAAATACAGACTTGCAGTTCCTGCACATGACGATAATTCTGTGGTGGTAGCAAAAGGCAACTATTTATTTACCAGCATCGTTTGCGGAGCGCAGTATGCTTCACAGAAAACCATCCAGAAACCGATTATGGTAGCGCTGGGAAGTTCGAAATAATTTACATTAAAACCTTAATATCAACGAAAAGAGACGCTTGCTGTCTCTTTTTTTGTATTTTTGCACCTTTGAAAATTGAAACATGGGTAAAAATAAATTAGCAAGATTTGCAGAAAACAAAACACTTCCGAACGTCGTTCAACCCACAAGAGAGGAAGCTTTAAACGGTTTTCCGCTGAAGGGAAACTGGAATAAAGATTTTTTTAAAAACGACAATCCTATTGTTTTGGAATTAGGATGTGGAAAAGGTGAATATTCTGTAGGTTTAGCTAAAACTTTTACTGACAGAAATTTCATTGGTATCGACATCAAAGGTGCAAGATTCTGGTTTGGTGCGAAAGAAGCCGTAGAAAACAATATGCGCAACGTAGGTTTTCTCAGAAGTCAGATTGAGCTGGTAGAACATTATTTTGCTGAAAATGAAGTAGATGAAATCTGGATTACTTTCCCCGATCCGCAAATTAAATACCGCAGAACCAAACACAGACTCACCCACCCCGATTTTCTGGAGCGTTATAAAAAATTCCTCAAGCCGGGCGGAATCGTTCATTTAAAAACAGATTCTGAGTTTTTGCATGGATATACTTTAGGCTATCTGCAAGGTGCAGGACATGAAATTATTTCTGCCCACCACGATATCTACGGAGCTGCAGAATATGACCCGAATACTCCGCATCTAAGAGACATCAAAACTTATTATGAAGAACTTTTTTCGGCAAAAGGAAAAACGATTACTTATATAAAATTCAGAATAAAATAAAAAGCACAATGTGATGAAGAAAATTTTGTTCCCCCTTGTTTTCTTCGGTCTCACCATTCAGTCCTGTGTCTCTAATGAACACAGAGACAATATTTTAAACAGTACAAATATTGCTGAGATTGAAGAATACATTTCAAAAGCACATCCTGAAGATCCTAAAAGACGGGTTTTAAAGCAACGCGTTATCGCCCTCAAAAATGCTGATTGGGTAAAAGGCAGAAAAAATGCAAAACCGATGGCTGCCAGACCCGTGATTCTTGATTTGCCATCCAAAAACTCTTTTAAAAAAAATTCTCCTGAGTCTGAAGCTGTCTTTAAACAACTTTTAGCTGAAACACATGAAGAACACAAACAGAAAACAACACAACTTCTGAATGCCATTTTTAATCAGGACATCGCCAGCAACGAGGTTATTTTACTACTTAAAAACAATTCAGACTGCAACCTTGTGTTGGAAATTTCGGGTAAAAAATTCTATAATCTTCCCGTACCTGCAAAAAGTGAAAACTCGCTGGTTTTAGACAAGGATACATACACTTTGTCTGGAAATGTCTGCGATGTACCTTACAAAAGTGTAAAGCAGTTTACAAAAGGAGCAGTTATCATCCTCAGCAATCCGGAAACCGTTAAAAAAGAAGAGTTACAGCCAGAAGTAAAGAAAACACCACCTCCTAAGGAAAAGAAAAGCGCTAAAAAGAGGAAGTAATTTCTTAATAAAAAAATTAAAATATCTACCCTTTCGCAATGCCCATTGTGAAAAGGTTTTAAATTCTATTTTCTTAAATCGATATTATTAGCGAAGTTTACCTGATTTTAATTCAATAATAAGAAATCAGAAAAGGACATTATATTTTATCCCTTGCCGACAATCAATACGTTTATGTTGAATTTAAGAAACCGATGTAAATTATCATATTTTAGATATGAGCGGAAGAATTATGCTTCAAAAATCAGATCACGTAGTTTCAAACCGTTTGGAGATTAATGTTTCATCAATTTCTGAAAGAACTTATATGCTGAGAGTAAAAAGCAGTTCTGATGAGTTGACGAAAAGATTATTATTTCACATTAAATTTAAGGTAAAACAAATTAAATTATTTAGCTTTAATC
Source organism: Chryseobacterium foetidum (assembly GCF_025457425.1). Lineage (NCBI taxonomy): Bacteria > Pseudomonadati > Bacteroidota > Flavobacteriia > Flavobacteriales > Weeksellaceae > Chryseobacterium > Chryseobacterium foetidum. The sequence continues at coordinate 2,503,743 of NZ_JAMXIA010000001.1, read as the reverse complement.
TTTATTTAATTCAATGAAGAATCTTTTTGCTGTATTAATATTACTTTCCATCATAGGATGTGAAAAAAGGCATTCTGTGCAGAAAACAGTCCGGACAAATTCTACAAAAACATCTGCGCCTGTCGTTATCAGGCAGACCGAAACAGAATTTGAGCAACTTATGAAAACCCATAAACCTGAAACTGCAAAAGTTTTGGAAGATTTGCTGAATGGTTCGGAAGGAAAGCCAGAAACATCCATCAGTGTCGAAAATAAATCGGCCTGCAACATGGTTTTAACAGTAAGCGGCCCCAATTTTTTCAAAAAAATCCCGATTCCGTCGGGGAAGATTGGAAGTACCATGGTTCCAAAAAATCAGAAATACAATTTATCGGGAATGGTTTGCAAGGCGGTGTATCAGAATACGAAGTTTGTGAGCACGTCGTATTCTATAACGATCACAAATTAATTTTTGTCAAGTTTGATTAGGATCAGAGATAATGTTCCTACGGAACGCGCCTATCGCAAGAACGCTTTTTTCCACACAGATTTTGCTCCGATGGAGCAATTTAACTCAAATATTCGCAGTTCTAATCACTAAAAGAATTATTTATCAACACAAAAAAACCGCAGACAAAAATCTGCGGTTTTAATATTTTAAAGATAATCTTCAATTATTCAGCGTCGAAGTCTGCATCTTTATCAGCAGAAACTACTTCACCATCTTCTTTAGATTTTTCTTTATCAGCTTTTCTCTGAGTCTGACCTTCTTTGATAGATTCTGAAACAACGCTCAAAATCATATCAATAGACTTAGAAGCATCATCGTTTCCTGGGATAACGAAATCTACTTTTCTTGGGTCAGAGTTTGTATCAACAATACCGAAAACAGGGATACCTAATTTCTTAGCTTCAGTTACAGCAATGTGTTCTCTCATGATATCTACAACGAAGATTGCAGAAGGAAGACGCACCATGTCTGAGATAGAACCTAAGTTTTTCTCTAAGTTAGCTCTTTGTCTGTCAACTTGTAATCTTTCTTTTTTAGATAAAGTTTCGAACGTACCGTCTTTTTTCATTTTGTCGATAGAGTTCATCTTCTTTACAGCCTTTCTGATAGTTACAAAGTTTGTAAGCATACCACCTGGCCATCTTTCAGTAATATAAGGCATATTAAGTTCAGCAGCGTGCTTAGCAACTACCTCTTTCGCCTGCTTTTTAGTAGCTACGAAAAGAACTTTTTTACCTGCAGAAGTTAATTTTTCTAAAGCGTTACAAGCTTCATCCAATTTAACAGCTGTTTTATGTAAGTCTACAATGTGAATACCGTTTTTCTCCATGAAAATGTATGGAGCCATATTTGGGTTCCACTTTCTGGTCATGTGACCGAAGTGTACGCCAGCCTCTAGAAGGTCTTTTACATTTGCTTTTGCCATGTTTTTGTTTTTTGTTAGTTTACTTTCCGCTTTTTAAACAATCAACGCATTCTTTAGATGGGAGAAGCGTTTGGATGCTAAACATAACGGGCAATTGGCGTTTGGCTGATTGCTTTTGGCAATTGGCTTTTCGCCGGGATTAAGTTTAAATAAAATTTAATAAATTCCTGTAGCCAATAGCCAGAAGCCATTCGCCAGCAGCAAATCTTAACGTTTTGAGAACTGGAATCTCTTTCTTGCTTTTTTCTGACCTGGTTTCTTTCTTTCCACCATTCTTGCGTCTCTTGTAAGTAAACCAGCTGGCTTTAAAGATAATCTGAATTCAGCATTGATTTCGCATAGAGCTCTGGAAATACCCAATCTGATAGCCTCTGCCTGACCTGTATTACCACCACCGAAAACATTTACGGTAACGTCGTACTGACCAACAGTTTCAGAAAGGATGAACGGCTGGTTTAATTTGTAAACCATCACGTCTGTAGAGAAATAAGTTGCAGCCTCTTTACCGTTTACTGTAATCACACCAGTTCCTGGCTTTACGTAAACTCTTGCTACAGAAGTTTTTCTTCTTCCGATTTTGTGAACTATAGACATAATTTAATTATTTAAATTCGTTAACATTAATTGTTTTCGGCTGTTGAGCTTCGTGCTTGTGCTCAGTTCCTTCATATAAATAAAGGTTTTTAAGCAATGCAGATCCTAATCTGTTTTTTGGAAGCATACCTTTTACAGATTTTTCCAATACTTTTAAAGAATCTTTTTTCTGAAGTTCAAGAGCTGTCATAGACTTCTGTCCACCAGGGTAACCTGTATGCCAGATGTAAGTCTTATCGTTCCACTTGTTTCCTGAAAGAGTAACTTTCCCAGCATTCAAAACGATTACGTTGTCACCACAATCTACGTGAGGTGTGTAATTCGTTTTGTGCTTACCTCTCAAAATCTTTGCAACCGTAGAAGCTAGTCTTCCTAACGGCTGTCCTTCAGCGTCTACCACAACCCATTCTTTATTTGCAGTAGCTTTGTTCGCTGAAACAGTTTTGTAACTTAATGTATTCACACGTTTTAGTTAAAGATTAAACATAATTTTCCCTTAAAAGGGTGTGCAAAGGTACACTTTATTTTTTGAACAGAAAAATATTATTTAAAATGTCTTGAGAATATCTTTCATCTTCATTTTCACCTCTTTACTTTCGGGAAGCTCTGTTTGATCTGAAACTTGCAATAAAATAATAGGCAACAAACACCGTAGAAAATTTCAGAATAGACGGAATGGCAAGTTCAACATTAAAGATCAAAACACCCACAACAACTAAAATAATCATTGCTAAAAAGGAGAAACTCATTTTCTGAACCAGTTTAAAATCACCCATATCAAGATAATAGGCCAATCCCCAGGCAATCCCGAATGATAATGCATAATAAACTTCCAACCCCAGATCTTTGGTGTCCGTAAAAAAATAATTAATCAGGAAACTGACAACCGTTCCGAGTGCGAAATACAATAATGCTTTTTTCATACCTTAAATAATTGTGCAAAAATAAAGTTTTTTTCAAAGAATAAATTTTAAACTAAATAATCTGTGGCTCGAACTATCAAATGTTAGGCTTTAAGTGAATTCTCAATTTGACAAATTAGATTAAATCACTCAAAACCAATTAAATATATTATTAAATTTAATTTTTATTAAATTGTTATATTTGAAAACTTAGAAATTTTCTACAAACAATATGGAAACCCAAAAATATACTCCAACAAACAAAGTAAGAATTGTAACAGCAGCTTCCCTATTCGATGGGCACGATGCGGCTATCAATATTATGCGCCGTGTGATTCAGGGAACAGGATGCGAAGTTATCCACCTTGGTCACGATAAATCTGCTGAAGAAGTAGTAAACACTGCGATTCAGGAAGACGCCAACGCTATTGCACTGACTTCATATCAAGGAGGTCACAACGAATATTTTAAATACATCTACGACCTTTTAAGAGAAAAAAACTCACCGCAAATCAAAATTTTCGGTGGTGGTGGCGGTGTAATTCTGCCCGAAGAAATTGAAGATATTATGTCTTATGGAATCGACAGAATTTATTCTCCGGACGACGGTCGTGAGCTTGGTCTTCAGGGAATGATCGATGATTTGGTGAAAAGATCAGACTTTGCAACAGGAAAAGAAGTGACTGCTGAAGATTTAGACAATATCAGTTTCGAAAACTCCGCAAGCATTGCAAAAATCATTTCCGCCGTTGAAAACTTCTCAGAAGAAAAACCTGAATTAATAGAAGAAATCAATAAAAGAGTTGCTCAGCTCCCCTCCCTTGGAGGGGTTGGGGGAGGAATTCCGATCATCGGTATCACTGGTACCGGTGGAGCCGGAAAATCCTCTTTAACTGATGAATTGGTAAGACGTTTCCTCCGTTCAAATCCTGGTAAAAAGATTGCCATTATTTCCATTGATCCTTCAAAAAAGAAAACAGGAGGTGCACTTTTAGGAGATAGAATCCGTATGAACGCGATCAATGACCCAAGAGTTTATATGCGTTCGATGGCGACGAGAGAAAACAACGTTTCGGTTTCTCCGTTCATTCATTCCGCTTTAAATGTTTTAAAATTGGCTCATCCGGATGTTATCATTTTGGAAACTTCAGGGATTGGACAATCAGGTTCGGAAGTTTCAGATTTTGCTGATGTTTCAATGTATGTAATGACTCCTGAATACGGTGCTTCTACTCAGTTGGAAAAAATCGATATGTTGGATTATGCAGATTTGGTTGCTTTAAATAAATCAGATAAGCGTGGTGCTTTAGATGCACTTCAAGCCGTTAGGAAACAGTTCCAGAGAAACCATTTGTTGTGGGAAAGTCCGTTGGATGATATGCCGGTTTATGCAACAAAAGCATCTCAGTTCAATGACCACGGAACGACCGATTTATACAACAGATTAATTGAAAAAGTTAATGCTAAATATTCTGACTTAAACCTTCAAGGATTTGTTGAACAGGAGGTTTCAGAAGACATCACGATTATTCCTCCAAAAAGAGTTCGTTATTTATCTGAAATAGTTGAAAATAATAGAATCTACGACGCTAATGTTGAAAAACAAGCCGAACTAGCAAGAAAAATGTATCATATTGAAGGGGTTAAAAAATTCCTTTCCAATGAAACGTTAGATACTGAATATCAAAAAGCAGAAAAAGATCTTCAACAGGAAAACATCGACTTTTTGAAAAACTGGGATGATACGAAAGAGGCTTTCAAGGCTGAATTTTACTCGTATTTCGTTCGTGGAAAAGAAATTAAAGTTGAAACCTCAACAGAATCTCTATCCCATTTAAAAATTCCAAAAATTTCTCTTCCAAAATATACTGATTGGGGAGATTTGATTAAATGGAAAGGTCAGGAAAATCTTCCTGGAGGATTTCCTTACACGGCGGGAATTTATCCTTTCAAAAGAACCGGAGAAGATCCAACGCGAATGTTTGCCGGAGAAGGAGGTCCTGAAAGAACGAACAGAAGATTCCACTACGTTTCTGCGGAAATGGATGCAAAGCGTTTGTCAACAGCGTTTGACTCTGTAACTTTGTATGGTCAGGATCCTGCTCTACCACCGGATATTTACGGAAAAATCGGAAATGCAGGAGTTTCTATTGCAACGTTAGACGATGCTAAAAAATTGTATTCCGGATTTGATTTGGTCAATGCAATGACTTCGGTTTCAATGACCATCAACGGACCTGCGCCGATGTTGCTGGCTTTCTTTATGAATGCAGCGATTGACCAGAATGTTGAAAAATATATTGCTGAACATAAGCTTGAAGCGAATGTTGAGAAAGCTTTAAAAGCAAAATTCGACGATAAAGGTTTAGAAAGACCAAAATATAACGGAGAACTTCCGCCTTCTAATAATGGTTTAGGTTTAAAATTATTAGGACTTACCGGAGACGAAGTGATTCCAGCGGAAGCTTATGCAGAAATTAAAGCTAAAACAATAGCGACCGTTCGTGGTACCGTTCAGGCAGATATTTTAAAAGAAGATCAGGCTCAGAATACCTGTATTTTCTCCACTGAATTCGCCCTTAGATTGATGGGTGACGTTCAGGAATATTTCATCACAGAAAAAGTGAGAAACTTCTACTCTGTTTCAATTTCTGGATATCATATTGCAGAAGCGGGTGCAAATCCGGTTTCTCAGTTGGCATTTACATTGGCAAATGGTTTCACGTATGTGGAATATTATCTGTCAAGAGGAATGAACATCAATGATTTTGCACCCAACTTATCCTTCTTCTTCTCCAACGGTATCGACCCTGAATATTCAGTAATCGGACGTGTAGCAAGAAGAATCTGGGCAAAAGCAATGAAATTAAAGTACGGAGCCGATGAAAGAAGCCAGATGTTGAAATACCACATTCAAACTTCGGGTCGTTCGCTTCACGCTCAGGAAATTGATTTCAATGATATCAGAACAACGCTTCAGGCGCTTTATGCAATTTACGATAACTGTAATTCACTTCACACAAATGCGTATGACGAGGCAATCACAACTCCGACTGAGCAATCTGTAAGAAGAGCGATGGCGATTCAGTTGATTATCAATAAAGAATTAGGATTGGCGAAAAACGAAAATCCGCTTCAGGGTTCATTTATCATTGAAGAATTAACGGATTTGGTGGAAGAAGCAGTTTATGCAGAATTTGACAGAATCACAGAAAGAGGCGGCGTTTTGGGTGCAATGGAAACAATGTACCAACGTTCGAAAATTCAGGAAGAATCGATGCATTATGAATGGTTGAAGCATACAGGAGAATATCCGATCATCGGGGTAAATACTTTCTTAGGAAAAGACGGTTCGCCAACGGTTCGTCCGGGAGAAGTGATCCGTTCGACTGAGGAAGAAAAACAGGTTCAGATTGAAACACTTCATAACTTCCAGAAATCTAATGAGGATAAATCCGAAGCCGCTCTGAAAACTTTACAACACGCTGCCATCAATCAGCAGAATTTATTTAATGTGATGATGGATGCCGTGAAATACTGTTCGCTTGGGCAGATTACCAATGCTTTGTTTGAAGTGGGTGGTAAATATCGTAGAAATATGTAGTCCGTAGCCGGACAGGCAGTTTTTACTACTAACTGTTTAAATATAAATCAAACCTCAAGGATTTTCTTTGAGGTTTTTTTGTATTTTAGATTTAAATAAAACCCTAAGATGAAAAAACAATTCCAAATAAAAGAAGCTTGTCAGCAGCGTTGGGATGACATGCTTGAAGTTGCAAATGGAAAACATTGTGATGTATGCAATAAAAAAGTTTGGGATCTGGATAAACTTTCAGAATCTGAAATTCATGAGATTACAGAAAGTAATGATTCAATTTGTGGCAAAAAATCTTTTATAAAACCTGCTTTTTCAAGATTTCTTTTAGTCTTGACATTAACATCAGTAACAAGCATACATGCTCAAAATGAAAATAAATCTTTGATTGAAAATATTCATCAAAATGAAATTGAAATTAAAGGTAAATTAGTTTCAAAAGAGAAAAGAAAACTAGTTTCTGGAGAAATTTCTTTGGTTACTTTAGAAAAACTGTATTCAGCAAAAGCCGATGAAAAGGGAAATTTTACACTGAAATTTCCAGAAAAAATATTATCAGAATATAATATTATCAGAATTGATTATACTGTTTTAGAAGCTAACAATAAAGAATTTACAGATTATAAATCCTCAACTTTTAGAACAACTGAACTTCTAATAAAAGAAAACTTTGAAATAGAAGAAAGATATGTAACAATTGGTGCGGTTGTAATTACAAATCCAAAACCACCAGATTTCTATTATCTTGATGGAAAAAAAATAGCAAAACGTAAGTTTGAAAAATTAAAAAAAGAATTCCCTGATTATAAATATTTGGCATTTTATGATGAAGTGACTGTACAAAAATTTACTAAAAAAAGCTTTGTCGACAATTTATATTTGCTCTATTCAAAATAAAAATGAAACCAAAAGCCATCTTCAACTGGAGCAGCGGAAAAGATTCTGCTCTTGCTTTATACAAAATTTTAAAAGACGACCAATTTGAAGTCACTTCCCTGCTGACCAGCATCAATAAAGAATTTCAAAGAATTTCAATGCACGGCGTACCAGTTTCTTTACTGGAAAAACAGGCAGAAAGTTTAGGTTCAAATTTAATCAAAATGGAAATCCCAAAAGAGCCTTCGATGGAAGAATACCATGAAATTATGTCGAAAACGATGAGCGAAATCAAATCTCAAGGGGTTACGCATTCTATTTTTGGAGATATTTTTCTGGAAGATTTAAAGGAATATCGGGAGAAACAATTGGAAACCATCGGAATGAAAGCTGTTTTTCCTTTGTGGAAGCAAAACACAACCGACCTCATCCATGAATTTTTAGATCTGGGTTTTAAAACCATTGTCACCTGCGTCAACGAAACATATTTAGATAAAAGTTTTGCAGGAAGAATTATTGATAGAGATTTCATTAAAGATTTACCCGTAAACGTCGATCCCTGCGGAGAAAACGGAGAATTTCACACATTCACCTTTGATGGGCCGATTTTTAAAAATAAAATTGAAATTGAAATTGGAGAAACCGTGATGAAAACCTATCCCCAACCAAGAACTGACGAAAACGACAGCGGAGAATATGTTTTTTGGTTTTGTGATTTGATAGAGAAATAAATGTTGGCATTTTTCCGTTTAAAATTCAAAGCTAAGTATCAATGAATATTGTAAGAATTACAGATCATTACGAAAATTTTTGATCAGTCTTTAATAAAAATGTAGTCATTTTCTTAATTTACATCTTTAAAAATCTAGGATTTTTCAGCAAACATATACTCAACTTCCAACAAATCTCCTTTGGCGGGAAAAAATTCACAAGTTGTAGCTGAAGGTAAAATTTTAGATAGCAAAACGTACACAAGGAGTTACTCACTATTTCCTCACAAATATATTGTCCGATATATTCCTAAAGAATTTGTAAGATTATGATTACGAGGATATTTATCTTGTTTTCATAAAATCCTGATCTACACAAATAATTCTGGAATTCAATTTCACGCAAAGGAGCGTATTAATCAATCGATTAAAACGTTAATTCACCGTTTTCTCTTTTTAAATTCATGAATGTTCTTCATCGATTTTACAAATCACACAATCAAGACTTTAAATTTCATTTATGTATATTTGAAACCATAATTAGTAAAATCAGTAATTTTATACACGTATAAAATATTTTATCAATAATATTTTAATATAAAGCAAAATACTTATGAAAATTAACAATGCTCGAGATATAAAAAAGAGCCTTTTCATTTTCCTACTTACGAATTGTACACTAATAAATGCTCAGATTGGCATTAATACAACAAATCCGCAAACCGTCTTTCATATAGACGGTTCCGGTGACAATCCTCCGATCACTGCTCCCAGCACCTCGCAGAAAAATAATGACATTTTTATTTGGCCTACAGGTCAGTTATCTCTCGGCAGCGATACACCGAGAACCAAAGTAGATACAAGAAACTCCGGCAATCAGGGATTCATCGCTGTGGGCAGCACAAACCAAACAGCTTCAGATGCTGGTGATGGTGCCATACAGTATACTCCAGAAGCAGGCGGAAAAATTCTTTTTTCTAAAGACAACAGCTGGTTTGAAATATCTTCAAGCCCTAAAAAAATATACATTCGGGCTACTACTGCATTCACAGGGAATATTAATAATAACGCAACCACCAATATAGCTACCTGGAATCTGTCTTCAGACTTTCAGGCTTATTACACAAACGCAGGTGTCTACGCAAATCCCGGATTTTTCAATGCCACTACTGGTGTTTTCACGGCTCCCAAAGCAGGAAGTTATTCCGTAAATATTTTTGTCGCCTTTTCCAGCACTACACTTTCTTTGGGAAGTGCCACAGCAGTTTTCAGACACGTAAATCCTATATCTGGCGAACAGCTTCATCAATGCCTCAGAGAAACTGGAGGAAGCAGCTCGGGCAGCTTATTCGGAATATCCTGTAATGTACAGATTACAATGGAAAAAGGCGACACTTTAAGACCTGCAATTACTAATAATACCGGCTCAGTCAAAAATCTACTAAATGACAGTTCGGCAAATATCATGTCAATTGTGGAACTTTAAAAATTAAAATGAAATGAAAATTAAAATAAAATTTTTACTATTATTACTTGTATTCACAAAGACATTGTATTCGCAAGTAGGAGTCAACACAAGCAATCCTTTCGGATCTTTCCATATAGACGGGGCAAAAGATAACGGTTCAGCTACATCTACAAGCATTACAATTGCTCAGCAGTCTAATGACTTTATTGTCCTTCCATCTGGAAATATAGGTGTAGGTATGGTAAATCCAAAAGTAAGATTAGATTTAAGATCACAGGGCTCTACACAGAATGCCATTGGAATCGGCTCCAATACGCTCACGGCAAATGAAGCAGGCGAAGGGGCGATACGTTATGAGTCCGGTTTAATGCAGTACTCAAACGGACTGGAATGGATAAACCTGAACTCATCAAGCCAGCCTGAAAAAATGACATTGGCAGTCACTAACAACACCACAGCTACTACACTGAATAATAATACAGCTACGGTGCTCACCAGCTGGCCAACCGTTGTAAGCAACACTTTTGGCAGCGGAAGTTTCTCAAATGGAGTTTTTACCTCACCGAAAGATGCTGTCTACATGATCAATGGATCTTTTTTATTTGCAAGCAGCTCTGTAGTTTCCGGATCTTACGTACAGATCAATTTCCAGATTCTGGATCCTTCTAATACTATCATCGATCAAAACAAGTGTACAACAAGCTTTCCTACGGCTGGATCTTCAATTTTTGCAGGTGACAACTGCACAATAAACTACTATTTGCAAGCGGGTCAAAAAGTAAGAATGTCAGTTTTTCACAATTTAGGTACGAACAAAACTCTGCACGTAGGATCTGTTGGCTCTCAGGGTTTTCAGAACTTTTCCGTAAAAGAAAACTAAAATTTCAAAACATTTACAATGAAAACAAATCTTCCTCTATTCACAGTAATCGTATATTTACTATCTTCTGTTGGTTGCAATGTAGCTGCGCAATTGGGCATCAATACAGAGAAGCCACTTTCGCTTATGCACATTGACGCTGCGGCAAATAATGGCACAAATACAGTTGATCCTGCGTTGTTTTCTGATGATGTAATTTTTACAGATGAAGGAAAATTAGCTGCCGGGAAAACTACTGCCATTGCAAACCTTGATATCCGAGCAACCTCCGGAAATTCTGCCATAGGTATCGGAAACACTTCTCAAACGGCCGCTCAGGCCGGTGCGGGTGCTGTACGGTTCAACACTTCTACCAAGTGTTTAGAATATTCAAATGGCACGGTATGGTCTTGCATGCCTTCTGTCGCAAGAAAATTACAGGTATTATCTCAGAAAAATGTTGCTCAGAACATCTCAGTGAGTACACTCACAACAGTCAGCAATTGGGCAACAATAAAAGACAACACAGAAGGTGCTTACAACGCAGCTACCGGTATTTTTACAGCGCCCAGAACGGGAATATATGCCGTTTCTTTCATTTATTCGTTCAATTCAGGTGCTATCAACGCAAATACGCAGATTGAGGCACAAATAGAATACAACTCACTGTTTTTAAAGTACTTGAAAGCTTTTCCATCAGCAATAACTTCGACCTCGACTGCTTACATTTCTGGAATAGTGTCTTTAAATGCAGGACAACAGCTTTCTCCAAGAATCTGGCAGACTACAGGTTCTACCAAAACAATTTCTACTTCAGGAAATACAAGATTTTCTCTCGTTGAACTTTAAAGCAAATGTAAAACTCTAATAAATGTAGATTTTTCATTATATTTAAAGGTAATTTAAACCAAATAATGAAAAACCTATTAATCATTTTCTTCTTCACATTTCTGGTTTGCTCGTGTGACAAACCTAATAATTTTCAGAAAATTGACCAGAAAGCCATCGCCGATTCGGCAGTTTTAGATTTTAAAAAAAAATTGATTGCTTCACAGATCGATTCGGTTTTCAATCAGTATCAATTCAACGGAAGCGTCGGTATCTTTAAGGACAGTATCGAGCTGTACAGAAAAAATAACGGCTTTTCAGATTTTGAAAATCAGACTAAAATTGATAAATCTACCGTTTTCTCTATTGCTTCTATCAGCAAACAGTTTACAGCAGTTTTAATTTTGCTTGAAGTGGAAAACGGTAAACTTAATTTAGAAGACAAAGCCTCAAAATACATCAAAGAATTTCAGAAAAAAGAATATGAAGATATTACAATTCATCAACTTTTAAATCACAGTTCGGGTCTGAATAATTTTGGCGAAAAACTCATGTTTAAAAGCGGTTCTGGTTTTAATTATTCCAACGATGGTTTCAATGCTTTAGGAAAAATTGTGGAAGTGGTATCTGGAAAATCTTTTGATGAAAATATGCTTGATCTGTTTAAAAAAGTGGGAATGAAAAACTCTTCAACAGGAACGGCATTTCAGGGACAAAATTTTGCTGAAACTTATGTAGGAAATTCAAAATCTCAAAAAGTGGTTGACGGAATGCCGAAAAGATTAGGTAAAAAAGAAATCGGAATTCCTGCAGGTGGTGTTTTATCGACAATCGATGATTTACATATCTGGAATAATGCTTTGTACGGCGGGAAAATCATTAATCCGGAAACACTTAAAAAATTTATGGCAAAAAGTACCGAAAGGCAACATCCTGTTTTCGGAACAATGGGTTATGGATTAGGAATTATGATGAATGACAACATACCTGTTACTTATTTTCACAGCGGTTACGTGAAAGGTGCGCCATCACTCAACATTTACTATCCCGAAACTAAAACTTCCGTTATTATTTTATCCAATATTGCTGACGAGGAAAAAGGGAAAAATGCGGCTTTCAGACCTCATCAGAAGATCAAAGAAGCTGTTGATTTTATCGAGAGCGTTAATCAGCAGAATTAAAAACAGTTTTGAATTTAAAATAAACTAAAACTTCACATATCTTTGCACCAATGATTTCAGCAGAGAAAATAATTTTAGGAATTGATCCCGGAACAGCCATTATGGGATTTGGTTTAATTTCGGTAAAAAAAGGGAAAATGGAAATGATTTCCATTCATGAACTGATCCTGAAAAAATATCCGAACCACGAAACCAAACTGAAATATATTTTCGACAAAACTTTAGCGTTAATCGATGAATTTCATCCGGATGAAGTGGCGCTCGAAGCACCTTTCTTTGGAAAAAATGTTCAGTCAATGCTGAAATTGGGAAGAGCTCAGGGAGTAGCGATGGCTGCAAGTTTATACAGAAATATTCCCATTTCAGAATACTCTCCCAAATCAGTGAAAATGGCGATCACCGGAAACGGAAATGCCAGCAAAGAACAAGTTGCGGGGATGCTTAAAAATCTGTTGAATTTAAAAGAATTCCCCACAAAATATCTTGATGCTTCCGATGGCTTGGCCGTTGCGGTTTGCCATCATTTTAATTCCGGTACGATATCCGGTACAAAATCTTTTTCGGGATGGGAAAGTTTTCTCAAACAGAATCCGGATCGTTTAAAATAAAGATTATTTATATTCTTCGGGAGTAACCGAAAAATCAGTAGTTATTTTTCCGTTTTTATCGTAATAAATGTAATCGAATTTTATTTTTTTATCTTTTAAATCTGCCATTTCCTGAGAAGATTTCAGACTTTTCTCCGCTTCCAGTTTTGCTTCATCTTTGAAAACTTTAATTTCTTCAGCTGTCACATTTTCTTTGATATCTTCTGTTAGGGTGTAGTGGTATTTTAAACTTAAATGTCCGGCAGAAACACTGTCAAGTCTTATTCCATCGGTTAAAAGCTGGGGCGTCATTTTATTCATGCTCATCGCCGCGTCTTTCAGCTCTTTGTCTACAGGATCTTCATTTTTGCATGAAACCATTAAAAGCGCAATAGAAAGTGCTGAGATTTTAATACTGTTTTTCATAATACATTTTTTTGTGATGCGCATGATACTACAAGAATTATGCAATTTGAACAAGACCAAATTTTAGTTAAAATCAAAATACTTGGCAAAGCCTATTACTATTTGTAACAATAGTATGACTTTATATACTAATTTTGTATAAAATTTTATAATGAAAAACACACAAACAGCTATATATCAAACGAATCACAGAATCAACTGGTTTCAGAAGTTTTTGCTGATATGTTCGGGAGGAAATATTCACATCCTGAGAAAAACACCCAGCGAATGGAATAAATTTGCCGGAATTGGTGGAATCGTTTTGTTTACCGCAGTTTTCGCAACATTGTCTGCAGCTTATGCGATGTACACAATCTTCGACAACATTTGGGCATCCACAGGTTTTGGAATTCTTTGGGGTTTGATGATTTTTAATTTAGACAGATACATCGTTTCGTCTATCAAAAAGACAGGAACGTGGTGGAATCAGATTTTAATGTCTATTCCCAGATTAATTTTAGCTACATTTTTAGGAATTATTATTTCTAAACCTTTGGAACTTAAAATTTTTGAAAAAGAGGTCAACAAGCAATTGAACACCATTATTCAAAGGAATAAAACCGAACTTCAAAAGCAGATGAACGGGAGAATCCTTCAGCAAAGCGGACCTTTTGAAACTGAAAAAAATCTGATTGCAGAAAAAACAGCTCAGTATCAAAAATCTTATGATTCTGCGGCAGTGGAATTAGAGAAAGAAATTTTAGGTAAACAATCTAATCTAACAAGTGGAAAAGTTGGTTTTGGAACAAATGCTAAAAGAAAACAGGAACTGAAAGAGCAACGCAGACAGGATTTGGAAAACTATCAAAAGCAGGTTGCACCAAGACTGGAATATTTAGACAAAGAAATTTCGAAAGTCTACACCAATCTCGAAACGGAAAGGAAATCTACCGAAACATTTGAAGATAAATTCAACGGTTTTGCAGCGAGACTTCAGGCTTTGGACGAATTAGGAAAAAACTCCGCGATTATTGCCACTGCGGCAGCTTTTATCATGGGACTTTTTATATGCCTTGAAATTTCGCCGGTTTTGGTTAAACTAATTTCCTCGGTGGGACCTTATGATTATCTTTTGGAGAAAACTGAAAATGATTTCAGGCTATATTCAAAGGAAAAGATTGAAAAAGGTAATGCACAGACCGACTTTAGAATCGATGATTTTAAAGAGAATTTAAAAGGGAAAATATAAACATATAATTTCATTAGAAAGACCTTTCAGTTAATTCTGTAAGGTTTTACTATTTTATTATGTGAAGATAAATTTATCAAAATGTAATCATTACGAATTTATAACAAAACCGACGGCCACAATGTGACCGCCGGTTTTGATTCTCACTGTAAAACAATGACTTGAATGGTTATTTTGATTTTCTACAAATTATTTTTTAATAAATTTAAGCTGAACAGTCTGTCCGTTTGAAACTTTACCGTTAATGATGTAAACTCCTTTTGACAGAGAACCTACAGCGTGCTCACGCCCTTTCAGATTTCTCATCATCAGCTTTCCTGAAACATCGTAAATATTTGCATTTTCTAAATCAGCAGACAGTCTAAGCATATTTCCTACAGGATTTTCTACGATAGAAATTTTATCCAGTACACTTACATTATCTTTCACTGCAAGAAGTTCGTTTGGAAGTAATATTCTTTTAACATATATATTATTAGTATTATTATTTCCGTAGAAAAAGCTGTAAATACTATTATTTGGATGAACTAGATTTTCAGCATAAGGTTGAAAACCTGATGAAGCCGGTAATGTCACAGTAAATGTTCCTCCCTGTCCAAAACTTGTATTTAGAGATCCGTTAAAGTTCAATCTAGTATATTTATGTTCTGTATATCCTTGTGTAACATTGTTGATATTGGAATATAGTATAATGCTTCCTCCCGGTTGAAACAACATATCTGTCACATAAGTTTGAGTTGGCAAAGTTACTTTTCCATTTGTACCAAACCCCGAAACAGGTGACAGATTTGAGTCTAATTTCGTCAATTCATGTGTTGAAATATTATTACTATCTATATAAATTGATCCTTCATTGTGAAATATTCTCCCTGTAACAAAGTTATTAGAACTTGCAATACCTGAAGTTTCGTTTTGCAATTTGTAAAGAGTTCTGTTTGAATAATTACCATTTGGATTTCCGTCGATGAAAATATTATCTCCGTTTATAAAAAGTTCATTGATATTGAAGGTAATAGTTCTTATACCATTAGTCCCGTATGTGGTATCGAGACTTCCATTTGCATTGAACCTCATCATGTAATTAGGTCCATAAGTAAGATATTTTCCTGATGAAAGCAACTTGAATTCGTATGGTGCATTATCAATATCTGTGGTTGTAGTTGAATAAGGACTGGTAAATGTTGTATCAGGAGTACCATTCGCATTCAATCTCATTAAATTGATTGTCAAAGATTCAGGGTCGATGCCGTTATCTAATTCATGACCATATGCAAAAAACAATTTACCGTCATTCTGAACTAAAACCTTTGTAAAAGCTTCATAATAATCCGTACTTGCTTGCAGATCCATGGTAAAGATGCCACCATTAGCAAAACTCGTGTCGAGGGAGCCGTCTGTATTAAGTTTCATCATCACAGCTTTGTTCGATGAGCTACTTTCATAACTTCCACTGATAATAATTTTACCATCAGGCAATAATGTGTGCTCAAAGTAAGAACCTTTTTCTGCATGAGTCACAGTTCCGTTGCTTCCAAAATTTGTATCAATGGATTGTGCAAACCCAAAGTGAATACCAAATAAAATTCCTAAAGAAAGGAGAGATTTTTTCATAAAATTTTTTGCGTAAATATATATAAATAAATCACACACAAGATACCACATAACAGTGATTTTTAAAATACTTAAACTCATCGAATTTTAAAGACTTAACCCGCTGTCAATCAGTAATTTTATTTAACACAAACATGAATATATACCACATTTTATAATAATTACACCGAAATAACATCTCCGAAAACGCATAGGGAAAGACATAAAAACTAAAAAGAATCCGTCTCACAACTGAGGCGGTTTTTTTTGGTAATTATTGCAGGATTTCGTATATTTATATCTGATAATCAGATAGTTGTTTATGAATTTTAAGCATTATAATCAAAATCAGTTGGTTTTGTTTCCTTATAGTTTTGAGGATTTGATTCCCGAAAATCATCCTGTTCGGATCGTTAATGATATTTTGGAGAAGGTAAACATTGACCCGCTCCTGAAAGCTTACAGTAAAGAAGGAAATCCCAGTTATCACCCTGTGATGATGCTCAAGGTGATGGTTTTTGCGTATATGAACAATATTTATTCATCGCGGAAAATCGAAAAAGCGCTTCGTGAAAACATCAACTTCATGTGGCTCTCCAACATGAGTATTGTAGATCACAATACCGTGAACCGTTTTCGTGCCCATAAACTTGAAGCCGCCTTCAAAAATATTTTCTCCCAGGTGGTTTTGCTTTTGGCAGAAGAAGGTTTGGTGAGCCTGAAACAGGTGTTTGTAGACGGAACCAAAATTGAAGCACAGGCGGGTCGCTACACTTTTGTCTGGGCAAATTCCATCAAAACCAACAAAGAAAAAATGCTTCGTCAACTGGAAGAGCTCTGGAAATACGCTCAAAGTGTGGCAAAGGAAGAAGATAAAGACCCTGAACCGCCGGAGTTCAAAGAGATCAGCAAAGAAAAAATCCGGCAAACGGCAGAAAATATCAATGCCAAATTAAAAGGCAGCGGGGGTAAAACCGATTCCGACAAAAAAGCCAAAGCCAAACTGAATTACATTAAAAACAATTTTGAGAAAAACCTCGATAAATACGAAGCTCAGGAAGCTATTTTAGCAGAGCGGAATTCCTACAGCAAGACCGATGAAGATGCTACTTTCATGAGAATGAAGGACGATCACATGATGAATGGACAGCTCAAACCGGCTTATAATGCACAGATTTCCACAGAAATCGAAGATTCGACGAAGTCAAAATCAAATCATCGTCAATTATACCATCCATCAGCAAACCAATGATATCAATACTTTGGAGCGTCATTTGGAAAATTTTGAGAAATTGTTTGGTAAAAAAAGAATGGAAGAGTTGGAAGAACTCACTGCCGATGCGGGGTACGGAAGCGAGCAGAACTACGAATTATTGGAACAGAACAATATTACACCATTTGTAAAATACAATACTTTCGACAAAGAGCAGAATGCCCATTATCAGGCGAAACACAAGACTTTCAGCAAAGAAAATCTGCATTACAACGGGGAAGGCGATTTTTATATCTGTCCGATGGGACAAAAGATGGAAAAAACGCACGAAAGCACGCGCAAAACCAAGACCGGTTATCCTCAAAAGCTCTCCCATTATCAGGCTAAAAACTGCTATGGATGCCCAATTAGAGGCGTTTGCCACAGTTCCAAAGAAAACCGAAGCATCGAACGGAACCATCATTTGGAAGATTACAAAGAGAAAATACGAAAGCTTTTAAACAGTGAAAAAGGCATTAAAAAAAGAAAACAACGCTCGGTTGAAGTAGAACCTGTGTTTGCACATCTCAAACATTGCAATAATTTTAAGCGGTTTACCCTCAAAGGTCTGAAAAAAGTAGAATTGGAGTTCGGTTTACACGCTTTAGCACACAATCTAAGAAAGAAAGTTGCCTAAAGAGGACAACTTTTTCTATTTTCCAAAATAATATACATTTTACTGAAATAAAAAATCCGCCTCAAATTTTGTTGTGAGACGGATTCTTTTTTATTTATTTTCAAATTTATCTACAAAGAATAATTCGGAGCTTCAGACGTGATGATAACATCATGTGGATGAGATTCTTTCAAACCACTTCCTGTGATCATGACCATTTTGGCATCATTCTGCAAAGCTTCAATATTTTTGGCTCCACAATATCCCATTCCGGCTCTAAGACCTCCTGTTAACTGGAAAATTACATCTTCCAATTTTCCTTTGTGCGGAACTCTTCCTTCAATACCTTCCGGAACGAATTTTTTGGCTTCACTTTGAAAATATCTTTCTTTCCCACCTCTTTTCATGGCAGACAAACTTCCCATTCCCTGGTACGTTTTAAATTTTCTTCCCTGGAAAAGAATTTCTTCACCTGGTGCTTCATCTGTTCCTGCAAGAAGTGAACCCAGCATTACTGCTCCTGCGCCACTTGCGATTGCTTTTACGATGTCACCGGAAAGTTTAATTCCGCCATCGGCGATTACAGCAACATTTTTAGACTGAGCATATTCGTATACATTATAGATCGCAGATAACTGAGGAACTCCAACTCCTGCAACAACTCTTGTTGTACAGATAGAACCCGGACCCACACCTACTTTCAGAACATTTGCACCAGCTTTTATTAAATCTTCAGCAGCTTCCGCAGTAACGATATTTCCACCGACGATATCCAAATCAGGATATTTGCTTCTGATTTCAGAAATTTTATCTAAAACACCTTTTGAATGACCGTGTGCAGAATCGATACCGATAATATCAACTCCGGCCTTTACCAAAGCTTCAATTCTGTCTAAAGTATCTTCTCCAACTCCAACTCCGGCACCAACGATCAAACGACCTTTCTGGTCTTTATTTGAATTGGGATACTCAAGTTGATTGTCTATATCTTTAATCGTAATTAAACCAACCAATTTATTGTTGTCATCTACAATCGGAAGTTTTTCAACACGGCTTTTCAAAAGAATTTCTTTTGCTTTTTCGAGATTGGTATTTTTATCAGAAGTGATGAGATTTTTTTTGGTCATAATCTCTTCCACCTTCAGATCAAGGTTTTCCTGATACTTGACATCTCTGTTGGTAATAATTCCGATCAAAGTATTTTCCGCATCAACTACCGGAAGTCCGGAAATTTTATATTTCGCCATTGTCTCTTTAGCCTCAGCCAAAGTATGATCTTTAGAAAGGGTTACAGGATCAGAAATCATTCCGTTTTCGGAACGTTTTACTCTGTTGACCTGAGCAGCCTGCTCCTCGATGGTCATGTTTTTATGAATGAAACCCAAACCTCCAACTCTTGCCAATGCAATTGCCAAATCAGCCTCAGTTACCGTATCCATTGCAGCGGAAACGATAGGAACATTAAGCCTAATTTTGTCGGTAAGTCTTGATTTTAATGAAACCTGATTAGGTAAAACTTCAGAATAAGCAGGGACTAGAAGCACGTCATCGAAAGTGATGGCTGTCTCTACAATTTTGTTATGAATAGACATCTTTACTTTCTTGCAAAATTAAGACTTTTAAACGGAATATGAAAATGGGTTGTAATAGTTTAAACAAAACTTAATCATTCACTTTATAAATAACAAAAAAGCCACTCACCGAGCGACTTTCAAAAGTTAAATATGTTGAATGTGAAATTATTTGTCTGTTGCGATATTAATCATATTAGAAATATCATCTGCCGTAAAACTGCCTCTAACGTCCAAAAACACTAAATCTTTTTTAGAATTTACTGTAATCAGCATATTATTTATAGTCTCGCCTTTCTGTTTTACTTTGATATTTACATTCTCACCTTCATGTTTTATTGTTGCCCAGTCTTCATAATTTTCATTCTTGAGATAACTGGCGTAATCTTTCATCAATTTTTCGCTTCCATTGGCTACCGTCATCATTTTTATTTTCGAAACTTTCTTCACCATAGCAATTACAGCCTCACTTTCACCATCATTTTTCAAAGTCTGTTTAATAAAAGGCTTTGCCAAAAATAACGGAACATTAACACTTGCAAACTGTGCATCTTCATAATCATAATCTGCATTTGAGAAAAAAGCAATATTAGGTTTGCTTGAAACGATACACGATTGCAGTAAAAATAAAGTACAGCAAATTACAAACAGGTTTTTAAATGTTTTCATAGCTCTAAATTATCAGTTAATTTGTTTCAGGCTTCCCCCTAAAATTTCATTTACACCCGATTCAATTTTCGGATTTCCTTTGTATCGGATTGAACCGCCGGAAGTTGCTTTAGCAGAAAGCTCACCGATTACATGGCTTGATATTACTGCTCCGGAAGTTGCTTTTACCTTGAGGGTTTTAAATTTAAAATCTTTAGCATTACAAACTGCTCCGCTGTTTATATCAATCGTTCCCAGGTTTGCATTTCCATTAAGGTTGAGCGCAGAACCACTGGTAGATTTTATTGAAAGATCATTAACATTCATCTGAGAATTAATCACCGCACCGGAATTGATATCTACAACTGCACGATCATCAATATTAAAATTCCCGTTCACTACTGAACCCGAAGTGATTTCAAACATCATTTTTTCCTGATTAACTGTATTTACAGAATTAAAAACTGCTCCGGAGGAAGCCTTTATCTGCTCAAGAACCGGTGCAGAAACACTTACGTGTAAAGTTCTAAAATTCAGCGTTTCGTTCTTCTCAATTTTAAGGTAAATTCTTAAAATTCCATTCTCAACTTTTGTAATGACTTTGTAAAATTTATCGATATCAGCAAAAACTCTTACTGAAGAGGAATTTTCCTGGGTGAAATTCACCACAATCCCGTTGCTCACATCAATTCCAGAAAAGTTACCCACATTTCTAGGTTCATCCATTGTGCTTATTTTCAGAGGAACTCTCCCGCTCGAATCTTTTTTAGGATTTGAAGATTGAATTTCGTCTGAATTAATGATTCTGTTCACATCATCCATCTTCATCTTTCCGTTCAGCATAAAAATTACGATTTCATCTTTTGAATCCACATTGAAGATCAGGTTTTCAATAATGCCGTTTTTTGCGTTTTCTGCAAGGAATTTCATTGATACATCGTCACTTTTTAATGACATCAATTCGTTAAGATTAAGATCAGAAAGAAGTTTTGACACCCTTTCACTTTTCTCTTCATTCATTTTTATTTGACCTTTATTTTCAGATTTTAAATGATCCGGAAAAGTAATTTTAGAAAAAACCAGAAGCTTTAAGCCATCCACGTCACGAATTACGGGTTTTATTCTCCCTAAATAATCATCACTTATATCGATGCTGTTGAGCAGAGCAAACATTGGCTTTTTAATTTCAATTGAGGTCACTCCCTTTTTCTGCATATCATTGAAGAGCTGGTCAATTTTCTCATTCTGGGCGGTACATGTTGTAAAGCTGCCCAAAAAAAGTATGATGAGTAAAACTATATTTTTCATTGTATTTCTATTTTAATATTCTTCTGTAAAACCTTCATCTTTATTGAATGAAGCCACAGTTTTTCTGAATTCTTTTCCCATTTTCATCAGTGAAAAAGTGGTAACGTCCAACGCTTCTTTCTCACTTGATATTTTTCTGCCGTTGACAATCACATAAGAATCTCTGTACCCTGATGAATCCTGTGTTACTGAGTTGTTCTGCACATATTTAGGCTTTACTTTCTTTTTCATTCTGGCTTTTTTCGAGAGAATTTCGTCCAGAGCATCGTTTTCGGCAATCGTGCTTTCAACGAAGATTGAATCTCTTTTCTCTCCCGCCACAGAGTCTGCAAAATTGACCGCCATTTGCGTATCATGCTCGTGATTCTCAGCAACAAACTCGTTTTTCTGCTTTAGAACTTCATTTTTGACCAAATTTTCCTGCTCTGCAACTGTGTTTTCATTTAAACTAAAAATTAAGGTCAAACCTAAAACAATCACGGCACTAGCTGCCATCCAAAACCATTTGGGAAACGAAGGTTTTTTATTTTGGATCGGAATTACGGTTGCCTGTTGATCCTGCCCTTCTGCTTTCTGAAGAAAATCTTCAAAATCCCAGTTCATTTTTTCTTCCTTTAAACTTTGGAAGACCTCGTTATATTTATCTTGAAATTTGTCGTTGCTCATAGCTCATCAATTGTGAGATTTGTTCTTTTACTTTTTGTCTTGCCCGCATCAGATTTACTCTTACTGCGTTTTCTTCCATTCCCAACATTTCAGAAATTTCAGACACATCATACTCTTCCACGTCTTTCAAATGAATGACCATTTTCTGTTTTTCAGGAAGCTGATTGATAAAACCGACGATTTGCTCCTTCATATTATTCACATCCATGCTGTACAATTCCGAGCGGTGAAGCTGCAGATCTGCAAATCCTGTCTTGACATCGTGATGTTTTAATCTATTCAAACATTCATTTTTAACCGATTTTAAAGCATAGGATTTAAAATTTCCGAACTGTGCAAGCTCTTCTTTTTTCTGCCAGAATTTTATCATCAAATCCTGTACAACATCTTCGGCTTCATCACTGCTCATCACAAACCTTTTCGCAAAACGGAACATCTCATCTCTGAGAATAAATACCGTATTCTTAAAAGTTTCATGAGTCATAAAGAGGTTTCTATTAATAAGACAATCTGAATTGAAAATATATTACACAGAAAAGAAAAAAACTTCAAAAAAAATTGAAGTTTTTATAATTATCGATTAATATTCATTAAAAATATGCTTAAATATCGCTTTATCGTGATCTGTTAAAGGTAATTTTCTTCTTGCCATCACTTTTTCGGCGACTTCATAGGCTTTGTCTAATTTAAAACGTTCATCATCTTTAAAGCCACCCCACGAAAAGTTTTCGATTAAATTTGGAGGGAAACCTTCTTTAAAAATATTGGAAGCTACACCAATTACGGTTCCAGTGTTGAGTTGTGTGTTGATCGCTGTTTTAGAATGATCTCCCATAATTACACCGGCAAACTGCAATCCTGTATCCTGAAAATCTTTGGTTCTGTAATTCCACAATTTCACGTTTCCGTAATTGTTTTTTAAGTTGGAAGAATTGGTATCTGCACCCAGATTACACCACTCTCCAATCACCGAATTTCCGACAAAACCGTCGTGCCCCTTGTTGGAATATCCAAAAATAATAATGTTACTCACTTCACCCCCAACCTTAGAATGTGGACCAACCGTTGTAGCGCCATAAATTTTTGCTCCCAAATTAAATTTCGATCCTTCGCAAAGTGCAATCGGACCACGAAGATTACAGCCTTCCATTACCTCGGCATTTTTCCCGATATAAATTTTTCCGGTTTTGGTATTGATGGTTGAAAATTCGACCTCTGCACCTTCTTCGATAAATAAATCTTCTTTATTTCCTAAAAACCCATTGGTGGAAGATAATTCCTGCGATGTTTTTCCCTTCGTCAATAATTCAAAATCGAAATCGATGGCTTCTTTGTTATAAGTAAAAAGGTCGGTCGGTTTTTTAAAGAAAACGAGTTCTTCTTTAATATCAGTCATTTTCTCGATTTGATTTAAAGAAAAACCATCCATATTGATTTTTGCAGCGACCAATTCGTCTTCATACACCAAAGCTTCACCTTGCTTTAAATCTTTAATTTGCTGAATTACATTTTCTGTCGGTAAAAAATTAGGAACCAAAAAAAGACTTTCCTTCTTCTCCGGCTCTCTGAATTTCTGCTGAAGATACATTTCTGTAAACCATGAAATTTCTTTTGAGTCTAAAATTTTCTGCCATCTTTCGGAAAATGTTAGAATTCCACAGCGCATTTCTGCGACAGGACGGGTAAAAGTAAGCGGAAGAAAATCTTCCCAATATTGTGCATCGGAGAATACGAGTTGCATGCGGGTTTCGGGTTTAAGGTTTTATGTTTCGGGTTCCGAGATTCGAGTTATGAGTTACGAAATCAAAAATCAGGAATTCTACTGTGACAAAAATACAAATCTTGGGATAAATTTTTGCTATGGAGATTTTAATTGTGATTAATGTGTACAAAAAAAGTCTCCCGAAATCCGGAAGACTTTTAAAATATTGTAAAATCAAAAAATTACTTAGCGAATTTTTTGTATTTGTTCATGAACTTGTCTACTCTACCTGCAGTATCAACCAATTTGGTTTTTCCTGTGTAGAAAGGGTGAGAAGTAGAAGAGATTTCCATTTTGATCAATGGGTACTCAGTTCCTTCATACTCGATTGTGTCTTTAGTGTCTGCAGTTGATTTGCAAAGAAATACCTCGTCGTTACTCATATCTTTGAAAACAACAAGTCTATAATTTTCTGGGTGAATTCCGTTTTTCATAATAAATTTTTAAAAAATTAAAGTTTGCTTTCGAAATAGTAATGGTATTTCTTCTGCTAAATTTTAGGTTGCAAAAATACAATAATTTTTAAAATATCCAAACACCTTGAACATTATTTTTCCGAAATAAGAAAATTGAAGTATTTTTCGTTAAATTTGGAACTCTTAAACCTGAATTTCAATGAAATTTAAAATCATACTTCTAAGCGCTTTTTGGATTCTTTTACTGGCCGTTTCCTGCAACAGAGACGAAATATCCTTCGATGCACCTTCTCAGGAACTCAGTTTCAACCGTGATACGGTATTTTGCGATACAGTTTATCATCAGGTAAGATCTGAAACGTATGCCGTGAAAGTGTACAATAACGAAGATAAAGACGTTTTGATCCCAAGAATTCATCTTGAAAAAGGGGCAGCTTCTTTATATAAAATCAATGTGGATGGGAAACCTGGTTATGATTTTAAAGATGTTCCTTTAAGAAAGAAAGACAGTCTTTTTATTTTTGTTGAGATTGCACCGACAGCTTCAGGACCGGAAGCGATTGCTGAAGACAGGATATTGTTTACAAGTCCGGCAGGACAACAACATGTGAATTTATTTTCAGTTGTTCAGGATGCAGAATTTTTTATTCAAACTCCTACAAATCCAAATGTAATTGACGCCAATACCAATTGGACAAATTCTAAAGCTAAAATCATTTACGGAAACCTGACTTTAGATGATGGCATTGCTTTGAACGTACAAGCAGGAACGAAAATTTATTTCCACAAAAACAGCGGAATGAAAATTTCCAACGGCGCTTCTTTAAATTTAAACGGAACACAAACCGAACAGATCATCATGCGCGGCGACAGAAACGACACCTATTACGACACGATTCCCAACAACTGGAATTCTGTAAAAATGGAAGCAGGATCGATTATCAATATGAATCACACAAGGCTTTTTGGGGGAATCAATGGTCTGGAAATGAAACAGGCAACTGCCAATATCAACAATTCTTTCATTCATACTTTCCTGAATAACGGGATTTATGCTGTTGCGTCGACGGTAAATGCGAGCAATCTGGTTATGAACAACTGTGGAGACGCCTGCGTTTCAATTTTTAAGGGTGGAAATCATTCTTATGTACATTCTACAATTGCCAATTATTCTGATCTTTTGAGTTCCAGAAACCGAATTGGAATTTTTGCAACCAACGAATGGAAAAACGAAAGCGGACAAACAGAACAGGGCGCCTTACAACAATTAAACATCTGGAATTCGATTGTTTATTCGGACAGAGATAATGCTGTAAATTTTGAGCAGACGCCGGGACAACAGTTTAATTTTCTGATCAGAAATTCATTATTGAAATATTCAGGAACTTCCGAGGCAGGTTTTCCTTTTGATAACAACCCGACAGTCGTAATTCAAAGTTTAAAAAATGAAGATCCTAAATTTATCAATTTCTTTGCTGCACAAATGAATCTTCGTGTAAAAGCAGATTCTCCGGCAAGGAATAAAGGCAACGCAACCATCGCAGCATCAGTTCCCACAGATATTGTCGGCGTTTCGAGAACTTCAAATACAACGTTGGGAGCATATCAGTAAATTTGATATTTGATATTTGATATTTGATATTTGATATTTGATAATAATTAATGAGTGATGAATGATGAGTGATAAATCATAAGCATTAATAGTTAAACATTGCATACTTTGGCTCTTTTTACTTTTGCCTTGGCTCTTCCAACCGGCTCTTTTTACTTTTAACTTGGCTCTTTTTAAAACATGGAAATTACTACGCTTCAAACACAGGTGGACGAATGGATTAAAACCATTGGTGTCCGGTATTTTAATGAACTGACCAACATGGCAATGCTGACGGAAGAAGTGGGCGAAGTGGCAAGAATTATCGCAAGAAGATATGGCGAACAAAGCGAAAAGGAAAGCGATAAAAGCAAAGATTTAGGCGAGGAACTAGCCGATGTTTTGTTTGTAACTTTATGTTTAGCCAATCAAACCGGAGTCAATTTGCAGGAAGCTTTTGATAAAAAAATGAAGATAAAAACTGATCGCGATAAAGACCGCCATCAGAATAATGAAAAACTGAAATAGAGGCTCATGAAGTATTGCTTAACTTACTTACTCCTTCTTCTTACATTTACCTTTTACAGCTCACAAATTTTTGTGCCTTATCGTAAAGGTGATAAATTTGGAATTTCTGATGAAAGCGGAAAATTGGTTGTTCCTGCACAGTTTGATAAGATTGCGGTTGGCTACAATAATGATTTTACAGGAATCAAATCCAGCCCAACCATAAAAAAATCATACATTCTGAAAGACAGAATCATTTTAAAAGATACAGATTTTTCATATTTTGAAAATGAAGGACAATTCGTCAAAGGTATTACCATAAAAGATAAGGAATCGTACAAGCATTCGCGCGGAAATCCAAATTATCTTTCAATGAATTTATATAACCTGAAAGGTGAACAAATTCTCGATCGGTCTTACAACAACATTGTCGTAATAGATGAAAGCGAGACAAAAGGAATGGCTCTAAAAGAATCGGTTCTTTTACTTCTCTACTCTTCCGAAAACAATTACGGTTTATACCAACTTGACAAAAAGCAGAAAAAAATTATCAAAACTTTTTTTGAAAATTCCAATGATGTAGATACAGATTACGAGAAGTTTCCAAAAACTTTTTCTATAACTTATGATGAAAACCGAACAAAAAAGAAGCTGACTATTGATTTTGAAAACGGCAAAATTAAATCATCAAAAACTGAAGATCTGACAAACAGCAATGATTATAGAGACGGTTACGGTCGCTCCGGTTATTCTTCGTATGAAGCTACAAGAATGCCAGATATGGAGGTAGAAAAAAGTCCGGTGCCTGAAAACTCTGAAGGAAAAATCATTCGTGTGAGAGAATCTTTTGAGGACAAAACACCTGAAGAATTATCATTTGAAACGACTGAAGCCTCTTATGATTACGCCTATATTAAAAAAGAGAAAAACAAATTTGGATATTTTCTTACAAAAGAAAATAAGTATCTGATTATGCCGAAATATGATAAAATCATGACTGCTGACGGTCACGGCGTTTTTGCCAGCGGTTTCATAGTTAAAAATTCAGAAAACTATCAATATCTGGTATTTATGAATAAAACTCAGGAATTCATAACACCTGAATCTAAAATGATTCCTTATTTTTTCCGGAGAGATTATGGAAAGAAAGGCTTCCAACTCTTCAAAATGTTTGATAAGGACAATAAATTTTTCTGCTACGCAGATCAAAACGGTAAATTATATTATTCAAAATGATTCTAAAAAAATCTTCACTTAAAAACAGCAAAACCATACAAATCAGCGGTTCGAAAAGTATTTCGAATCGTTTGTTGATTTTGGAAAGTTTGTTTAAAAATATAGAAATCAGTAATTTATCCAATTCTCAGGACACACAATTACTTCAAAAAGCTTTATCGGAAAACTCCGAAACAGTAGACATTCATCATGCAGGAACGGCAATGCGTTTTTTAACATCGTACTATTCTATTCAGGAAGGAAAGACAACCGTACTCACGGGTTCAGGAAGGATGAAAGAGCGACCAATTAAAAATTTGGTAACGGCTTTGCAAAATCTTGGTGCCGAGATTGAATATTTAGAAAATGAAGGTTTTCCGCCTCTGAAAATTAAAGGCAGAAAAATTACACAGAAAAGCGTTGATGTTCCGGCTAATATTTCAAGTCAGTTTATCACTTCCCTTCTTTTAATTGCTGGAAAACTGAAAAATGGTCTAGAAATAAACTTGGTTGGCGAAGTTACATCACGATCTTATATCGAAATGACTCTCAATATTTTAACTCATTTCGGAATTAAAAATAAATTTGAAGGAAATACGATTAAAGTTGAATCATTAATCAATCATCAACCATCAATCATCAGTTACGAAGTAGAAAGCGACTGGAGTTCTGCATCTTATTTTTACTCATTTGCAGCGATTGGAAGACAAACTATTTATCTGAAAAGTTTTTTCAAAAATTCTACTCAGGGAGATGCCGCGATTTCAAAAATTTATGAAGATTTCTTCGGTATTAAAACCATTTACACCGAAGAAAAACACCAATTGACACTCAAACCTATTGAGCATTTTAAGTTTCCGGAAAAGATTGTTTTGGATATGAATAATTGTCCGGACATTGCGCAAACTCTTTGTGTGACAGCCGCAGCTCTGAAAATTCCGTTTGAAATTTCAGGCTTGGGAACATTAAAAGTAAAGGAAACCGACAGACTTTCAGCTTTAAATATCGAATTAAAAAAACTGGGTTGCGAAACTGAAATTGGAGATTCAACTATTAAATCAATCAACTTCGCAGAACCCGAAGAAAATATTTCCATCAAAACCTATCAGGATCACAGAATGGCAATGAGTTTTGCACCTTTTTGCCTTATTAAGGAATTGAATATTGAAGATGAAAATGTGGTAGAGAAATCGTACCCGATGTTTTGGGAGGATTTATCTGAATTGCTAATTTCAAAATGATTAATTTTGTTTAGTGAGGAGTTTAATTAAAATTCAAACCAATGGAAATCACAAGTCTCAGCCAGCTCGATATGAATGCAACGTACACGTATGCAGACTATCTCATGTGGAAACTCAAAGAAAGAGTTGAACTTTTCAAGGGAAAAATTTTGAAAATGAGTCCTGCCCCGTCTCCGGTTCATCAAAAAATCTCATTTAGATTTAGTGGAATTTTTTATAACTTTTTCAAAAACAATCCCTGCGAAGTCTTTTCAGCTCCATTTGATGTGAGATTTCCATCTAAAAACGGGGATTCAAAAAGTGTTTTCCAGCCGGATTTATGTGTTATTTGCGACCCAAAAAAAATTGATGATAAAGGATGTGTTGGTGCGCCAGATTTAATTATAGAAATCATTTCCCCGGGAAATTCAAAGAAAGAATTAAGCCTCAAATACAGCATCTATGAAGAATTCGGTGTTTTAGAATATTGGGTTGTGCATCCGGTTGAAAAAACGATACAGATTTTTGTTTTGGAAAATGGAATTTTTATTGGAAAAAAACCAATTACAGAAGACGAAGAAATGAAATCATACATTTTTGCAGATTTGGCGTTTCCGGCATCAGAAATTTTTGAAAATATTTAAATTTAGCTAATGGAAATCACAAGCCTCAGCCAACTTGATATGAATGCTACTTACACGTATGCAGATTATCTCATGTGGAAACTCAAGGAAAGAGTAGAACTTTTCAGAGGTAAAATTTTGAAAATGAGTCCGGCTCCGTCTCCGATGCATCAAAAAATATCGCAGAAAATAAATCAGGCACTTTATCAATATTTTGAAAAGAGTCCCTGCGAACTGTTTTACGCTCCTTTTGATGTTCGTTTACCAAGTAAAAACGGAGAAATTATCAATGTTGTACAGCCTGATTTGTGTGTGATTTGCGACAGAAATAAAATCGATGACAAGGGTTGTCTTGGAGCACCTGATTTGGTAGTTGAAATTTTATCTCCAGGAAATTCCAAAATGGAAATGAATTTAAAATTCAGTTTGTATGAGGAAGCGGGAGTTTCAGAATACTGGGTTGTAGATCCGAGTGAAAAATTTATTTTAATTTACAGCTTGGAAAACGGAGAATATATCAGCAGAAAACCAGTTGCAGATGGCGAAATACTACAATCGATTCATTTTAAAGATTTAAAATTTTCGACTCAAGATTTGTATGAATTTTAATTTTCTTTATTGAAATTTTAATGAAGAAACTGCTAATTCTTATTTACCTTTTAATTCCATTGATATTTTGGGCGCAATATCTTTTGCCCAATGAAGAAACAATTTATTCTTTTACAACAAAAAACGGAAAGAGAATGTCACTTGTAAAAGATAAAAAGAACAAATACATCCAATACCGTTTTGGAACATCCAATAAAATTGAAATGGAATTCCCAAAAGAAAGAAACAGAGAAAGCTGGAAAAAATTTCAATATAATTCCTACTGGCGAGGTGGCGGAATTGAAAATTCAGCGATGCAGATAGACAATCTTTTGTTTAGCAATAATAGTTTTGAATATCTCTTGTACCGAACTTATCATGCAGAAGGCCATACATTTTCTGCAGGCATCATTATCAAAGACACCAAAGGTAAAGAAACCCGTATTAACGGAAGCTACAAAACAGTGAAAGGCTGTATCTGTAACTTGGAAAGCACAAAAATGATTAAAAAAGAAGATATTGGACTGAGTTTTTAATTATTTTCAATGAAAAAAAATTTGTTACTCTTCAGCATCTTATTCATCGCAATTTCCCAATCTCAGGAACTGAAAAATTTTGCCATTCCAAAAGAGTATGAAAAAATTTTTGAGCTTAAAGGAGATTTAGACAAAGATGGAAACGAAGAAACCGTAATGGTTTTCAATACAGACATAAAAACTGATTCGGAAGGTTTTGAACGAAAATTTTATATCCTCAAAAACTTCAACGGAAATTTAAAAATCTGGAAAGAAAATGCATCCGTGATTATTAACAGCAAATACGGGTTTTATCCGACAGATAATGAGCTTGACATTAAGATTAAAAACAACTGCCTCATTATTTCTCAGCTATTTTTTACCAGATTTCAAAACGGAGATTTTTATCTCATTGGTTCCAAATATCAATTGGATGATACATGTGAACATAATTTATCTATGAAGTCAATTTTTCGACCGGAAAATTTATCATTGATTAGCAATACTCAGAATGTGATGGAGATGAAAATAGAGCAATTCCAAAAGATTATTATACGGAGTTTATTCATAAATTTACCATACTTAAAAAAATGAACGGTTTTAGGGTCGGCGTAAATAAATTCAAAATCCCTAACTCAAACAAATATTTCTATTATTAAATGTCACACCACAAAACAATCATCATCACCGGAACATCCTCAGGAATAGGTTTCGTACTCGCAGAATATTTCGGAAAAAAGGGGCATCGTGTCTACGGATTGAGCCGGAAATTCACTGAAAGTCAATATTTTAAATCAATCCCAACTGATATTACGGATAACACAGCTGTTAAGAATGCAATTGCTGAAGTTTTAAAAACAGAAACTAAAATCGATGTTCTCATCAACAATGCCGGAATGGGAATGGTGGGTGCTGTGGAAGATTCATCAAAAGAAGATATTTTAAAATTATTTAATCTCAATCTTGTAGGAGCCGTTCAGATGATGACAGCCGTGATGCCGAAAATGCGGGAAAATAAATTCGGGCAAATCATCAATGTTTCGAGCATCGGAAGTGAAATGGGATTGCCGTTCCGCGGATTTTACTCAGCTTCAAAATCGGCTTTGGATAAAGTTACAGAAGCAATGAGATATGAAGTTTTTCAATGGAATGTAAATGTCTGTTCGCTTCATTTGGGCGATATTAAAACCAACATTGCAGAAAACCGTGTAAACACAAAGGTTACAGAACCTTACAAAAGCGTTTTTGATAAAGTGTACGCTTTGATGAATTCCCACGTCGGCGACGGAACAGAACCCTTAGAAGTTGCGGAATACATCGATCAACTTTTAACTAAAAATAAGTGGAAAGCTCATTATTATTTCGGTAAATTCGGGCAGAAAATCGGTGTTCCTTTGAAATGGATTCTTCCACAGGGAACTTATGAGAATCTGATGAAGAAATACAATAAAATGTAAGATTTGAAGTTTGAGATTTGAGGTTGAAACTGTTTTTAAAAATATTTTTTGTTTTGTTTTGCGTCTTTGTACAGGCGCAGAAGAAACAGTATTTTCTGATTGATACAGAAATCAAGGCCAGGAAAAAGGTAAAAGATTCTGCTACAGCCGTAAAATTTCTCGATTCTCTCGCTCAAAGCAACTATTTTTTCACTGAACTGAAGGAGGTTAAAGTAAAAGGCGACAGCACAGAAATTTTCTACGATAAAGGACAAAATTATAATGTAGCTTATGTTTCCCTTTCAGACTCGATTGTCAAAAAACTAAAGACGGAAAAAGATTTTTTCACAAAAAATTTAGATTCTACAAAAAATAAAATCAACAAAGCATATATTGATGACGGTTTTGCCTTCAGCCGGTTAAAATCAACTGTAAAGACCAAGAAAAATGGATATCCGGTAGTAGAACTTGATATCAATAAAAACGATAAGCGCACAATTGATGGCTTTGTAATGAAAGGCTACACGAGAGTTCCCAAGCGTTTCGTGAAAAATTTAAACAAAGAATTTAAAGGTAAAACATACGACGACAAAAACCTGATTGCCGTCAACAAACAGTTTCAGGGGCATCCCTTTCTTTCATTGGAACGGCAGCCTCAGACTTTATTTACCAAAGATTCCACTCAGATTTACCTTTTTTTAGAAAAGAAAAAAACAAATACTTTTGATGGAGTCATCGGTTTTGGTAATGACAAAACTGAGAAATTTACCCTAAACGGAACGCTGAATGTGAATTTCAAAAACATGTTTAACGGTTTTGAAACCATCAATCTCTACTGGCAGAGAAACCCGGATAAAGGACAGAATTTTGACCTTCAAACCGATATTCCTTATCTTTTTAATTCTAATGTTGGTTTGAATATGAAAGTGAATATTTTCCGTCAGGATTCCACTTTTGCCAATGTAAAAGCATTACCTGCATTTTATTATCATATTAATAATCGTCAAAAAATTGGTTTTAGGGGAACTTTTGAAAATTCAACCATTCTCGACAGCCTTTACGTCCAAGGAAAAGATTATAATAAAAAAGGAATCGGGCTTTATTTTGACATGACCGAACCCAGCGACATTGATCTTTTCCTGTACAAAACCAAAATAAATTTCGGATACGATTACCTTACAACCACGTATTCCAGAGAGAATATAAAGTCTCCACAAAATCAGTTTTACTTTTTTGGGGAGTACAATTACCACATCAACGGAAATCACTTCCTGAACATCAAAGCTGAAGGCGCAATGCTGGATTCTAAGGTAGATTTCACAGCAAATGAACTCTATCGTTTCGGTGGGTGGAACTCTTTGCGTGGTTTTAATGAAAACTCTCTCACCGCCGATTTCTTCTATTACGGAGGTTTGGAATACCGCTATCTCATCGGCAATCAGGCATTTTTTGATGTTTTCGGGCAGTATGGGCAGCTCAACAATAAATCTTTGGGTGTGAAACCTAAGCTGTACAGCGTTGGGCTTGGCTTTAATTTCTTTATTCCCATTGGTTTGATGAGTTTTCAGCTCTCAAACGGTAATGAATTTGGTAATCCATTCAAATTTAATGACATTAAAATCCACTGGGGAATTCTGAGTAGATTTTAGAGAATAATCGTATTGATAAGTGCACTCCGTAACAATTATCGGTGTATGCCCCCTTAGAAAAGCTTTGGGGCCCGTTTACACAAGGCATGACTCCACAATAAAATTATAGAAGACAGCTGTAAAGAATCTATCTCAGGAGCTAATTCCTGCTATCCGCTGTATCTTTTTTGTCACCGACTCCTGTAGATAGTTTACCTGCTCCTCCAAGACAAAAAAGGATGCCGCTTCTATCAGGGCTAGGGAAGCGCGCTAGGAAGAATATTTATTGCTGAGAAGAAAAAGTTCTATGAGTAATAGGTAATGATGGATGATTGATGTCGGGTGCTGGGTGATGGGTGATTGATGATGGATGATGGATGATTGATGATTGATGATTGATGATAGACTCCACAGATATATCATTTTTTTTTAATCAAAAGCACGGTAAAAGCTTGTGAATGGTTTATTGTCTGCCAGCTAAGATTTTGATTCCTGACAGCAGCCGTATCGTGTATCTTCAATTTTGAATCTTAAATCCCGAATTTTAAATTCTAAATTTTGAATTTCGCATCCCGAACTGATGATTGATGAATGATGAATGATATTAAGTGCTGGACGCCACAGATATATCATTTTTTTTAATCAAAAGCACGGTAAAAGCTTTCTGTAAATGGTTTATTATATGCCAGCTAAGATTTTGATTCCTGCCAGCAGCTATATCCCGTATCTTCAATTTTGAATATTAAATCCCAAATTTTAAATTCTAAATTTTGAATTTCGCATCCCGCACTGATGATTGATGAATGATGAATGATATTGGGTGTTGGACGCCACAGACATATCATTTTTCTAATCAAAAGCACGGTAAAAGCTTTCTGTGGATGGTTTATTGTCTGCCAGCTAAGATTTTGATTCCTGACAGCAGCTATATCCCGTATCTTCAATTTTGAATACGTACCTCGAATCTTGAATCTTGAATATTAAATTTTGAATTTTGTATCCCGCACCCCCGTATCTCGCAGCTTGAACCTTGAATTTTAAATCTTGAATTTTTTTGCGTTTTGCGCAAAAAAAAATCCCCAATCAAATAAATGATTGAGGATTTGAATAAAAAACTGGCGGCGACCTACTCTCCCGCTTTCGCAGTACCATCGGCGCTGGTGGGCTTAACTTCTGTGTTCGGAATGGGAACAGGTGAGCCCCACCGCTAAAACCACCCTAAAGGCTGTATATAACGTAGGGATGTACTGTGGTATAATGTATAAAGTATGTAAGCGTTGTGCTTTACTCTGTACATTGTACTTTCATACATTCTACATAATTTTATCGATAAAAACATTCACAAAGAGAGAACCTGAGCGGCGCGGATTAACGCTGCCAATTAGGCTATAAATCTACGGGTAATTAGTACTACTCGGCTATGCTGTTACCAGCTTTACACCTGTAGCCTATCAACGTGGTCATCTCCCACGACCCTTAAAAGATGTCTCATCTTGAGGCGAGTTTCGCACTTATATGCTTTCAGTGCTTATCTCTTCCAAACGTAGCTACTCAGCGGTGCTCCTGGCGGAACAACTGATACACCAGAGGTTTGTTCAAATCGGTCCTCTCGTACTAGATTCAAGCCCTCTCAAACATCTAACGCCCGCAATAGATAGAGACCGAACTGTCTCACGACGTTCTGAACCCAGCTCGCGTGCCACTTTAATGGGCGAACAGCCCAACCCTTGGGACCTTCTCCAGCCCCAGGATGTGACGAGCCGACATCGAGGTGCCGAACCTCCCCGTCGATATGAGCTCTTGGGGGAGACTAGCCTGTTATCCCCGGAGTACCTTTTATCCTATGAGCGATGGCCCTTCCATACGGAACCACCGGATCACTATGTCCTGCTTTCGCACCTGATCGACTTGTAGGTCTCACAGTCAAGCACCCTTATGCCATTACACTCTACGCACGGTTACCAAGCGTGCTGAGGGTACCTTTGAAAGCCTCCGTTACTCTTTTGGAGGCGACCACCCCAGTCAAACTACCCACCACGCAGTGTCCTTCAATTAAGAAGTTAGGCTCCAAGTAAGTAAAGGGTGGTATTTCAACGTTGACTCCACAAACACTGGCGTGCCTGCTTCATAGTCTCCCACCTATCCTACACATTACTTACTCAAAGTCAATACGAAGTTATAGTAAAGGTTCACAGGGTCTTTTCGTCCCATTGCGGGTACTCGGCATCTTCACCGAGACTACAATTTCACAGAGCTCATGGTTGAGACAGTGCCCAGATCGTTACACCATTCGTGCAGGTCGGAACTTACCCGACAAGGAATTTCGCTACCTTAGGACCGTTATAGTTACGGCCGCCGTTTACTGGGGCTTCAGTCAAACGCTTCGCATTGCTGCTAACGCCCTTCCTTAACCTTCCAGCACCGGGCAGGTGTCAGACCCTATACTGCATCTTTCGATTTTGCAGAGTCCTGTGTTTTTGATAAACAGTCGCCTGGGCCTTTTTACTGCGGCCACCATTGCTGATGGCGTCTCTTCTCCCGAAGTTACGAGACTATTTTGCCTAGTTCCTTAACCATGATTCACTCTAGCACCTTAGGATTCTCTCCTCGACTACCTGTGTCGGTTTATGGTACGGGTTGCTTCACTTCGGCTTTTCTTGGAAGCACTTTCCCTACAGCAACTTCGCCCGAAGGCTAGGTCTTGACTATTCCGTCAGTCTCCAGTAAGTACGGCACTCCGTCCCCTTTTTAGTGTGAGCAAGTATGGGAATATTAACCCATTGTCCATCCACTACCCCTTTCGGGTTCGCGTTAGGTCCCGACTAACCCTCAGCTGATTAGCATGGCTGAGGAAACCTTAGTCTTTCGGTGAGCGGGTTTCTCGCCCGCTTTATCGTTACTTATGCCTACATTTTCTTTTCTGTCCGCTCCACAATACCTCACAGTACTGCTTCGGCGCAAACAGAATGCTCTCCTACCAGATACAGTCCCATGACTGTAAATCCATAGCTTCGGTAATATGTTTATGCCCGATTATTATCCATGCCGGACCGCTCGACTAGTGAGCTGTTACGCACTCTTTAAATGAATGGCTGCTTCCAAGCCAACATCCTAGCTGTCAATGCAGTCCAACCGCGTTGCTTCAACTTAACATATATTTGGGGACCTTAGCTGTTGGTCTGGGTTCTTTCCCTCTCGGACATGGACCTTAGCACCCATGCCCTCACTGCCGACCATCATTTATTAGCATTCGGAGTTTGTCAGGAATTGGTAGGATTTGACTCCCCCGCATCCAATCAGTAGCTCTACCTCTAATAAACTGTAAATCGACGCTGCACCTAAATGCATTTCGGAGAGTACGAGCTATCTCCCAGTTTGATTGGCCTTTCACCCCTACCCACAGGTCATCCGAAGACTTTTCAACGTCAACCGGTTCGGTCCTCCACTTTGTGTTACCAAAGCTTCAACCTGCCCATGGGTAGATCACAAGGTTTCGCGTCTAATCCTACTAACTATGCGCCCTGTTCAGACTCGCTTTCGCTCCGGCTCCGCACCTGAAGTGCTTAACCTCGCTAGTAAAATTAACTCGTAGGCTCATTATGCAAAAGGCACGCCGTCACCCAACTTGTGGGCTCCGACCGCTTGTAGGCGTACGGTTTCAGGTTCTGTTTCACCCTTCTATTCGAAGTGCTTTTCACCTTTCCTTCACAGTACTTGTTCACTATCGGTCTTTCAGGAGTATTTAGCCTTGGAGGATGGTCCCCCCATATTCAGACAGGATTTCACGTGTCCCGCCCTACTCATTTATCACTTTAATATGCCTTTCATATACGGGGCTATCACCCTCTTTGGCTGTTCTTTCCAGAACATTCTATTAAACATATAAAAGCTTTTGGGCTAATCCGCGTTCGCTCGCCACTACTTACGGAATCTCTTCGATTTCTTTTCCTCAGGGTACTTAGATGTTTCAGTTCTCCTGGTTTGCTCTCCTTGCGGAGTGACATGTCTTCAACATGCCGGGTTGCCCCATTCGGACATCTCGGGATCAATTCGTGTGTGCCAATCCCCCGAGCTTTTCGCAGCTTACCACGTCCTTCTTCGCCTCTGAAAGCCTAGGCATCCGCCATACGCCCTTAACGATTTCTTTCCTAATTTGTTGATTAGTTCAGTATTTTTTAATCAGCATTGCTGCCAATAATATTTTTGTAAACTCAAGCGCTTTTCCGCGCCCGGTTTTCTCTTTGTGATATCTTTACCGTTAATGTCAATGATCTTTTCTCTACTTCTGATCTAATTCGCAAAATATTGTTTTTGGCTCTATCTGCTTTTTAAAATTAAACCATCGGTGATGGTGGAGAATAAGGGAGTCGAACCCTTGACCTCCTGCGTGCAAGGCAGGCGCTCTAGCCAGCTGAGCTAATTCCCCTCTAGTTTGATTTGAGATTTGATATTTGAGATTTGATATTCAGACTTAACGAATTTCAAATTTCAAACCTTCAATTTCAAATCACTTAAATTAGTAGTCTCGGGCAGGCTCGAACTGCCGACCTCTACATTATCAGTGTAGCGCTCTAACCAGCTGAGCTACGAGACTTTGTTATGAGTGATGATTAATGAGTTATAATTGATATTTTCATACCGCATATTTCATTTTCATTCTCAATCTCTTATCCCTTATACTAATTTCTAGTGGGTTTATATTTTTTATAAGTGATAAATGATGATTGATGTATGATGTTTTATCACTGATCAAATATCTTTTATCATTTATATATATGACAACCAAATAAAAAAACTAAAGCTAAAAAACTTTAAATAAGTACATTGTACTTGCGTACTGTTTTTGTTTAACGTCTTAAAGACGCTCTAAAATGAGATGTTCCAGCCGCACCTTCCGGTACGGCTACCTTGTTACGACTTAGCCCTAGTTACCTGTTTTACCCTAGGCAGCTCCTTTTACGGTCACCGACTTCAGGTACCCCAGACTTCCATGGCTTGACGGGCGGTGTGTACAAGGCCCGGGAACGTATTCACCGCGCCATGGCTGATGCGCGATTACTAGCGATTCCAGCTTCATAGAGTCGAGTTGCAGACTCCAATCCGAACTGAGACCGGCTTTCGAGATTCGCATCTTATCGCTAAGTAGCTGCCCTCTGTACCGGCCATTGTATTACGTGTGTGGCCCAAGGCGTAAGGGCCGTGATGATTTGACGTCATCCCCACCTTCCTCTCTACTTGCGTAGGCAGTCTCACTAGAGTCCCCAACTGAATGATGGCAACTAGTGACAGGGGTTGCGCTCGTTGCAGGACTTAACCTAACACCTCACGGCACGAGCTGACGACAACCATGCAGCACCTTGAAAATTGTCCGAAGAAAAGTCTGTTTCCAAACCTGTCAATTCCCATTTAAGCCTTGGTAAGGTTCCTCGCGTATCATCGAATTAAACCACATAATCCACCGCTTGTGCGGGCCCCCGTCAATTCCTTTGAGTTTCATTCTTGCGAACGTACTCCCCAGGTGGCTAACTTATCACTTTCGCTTAGTCTCTGAATCCGAAAACCCAAAAACGAGTTAGCATCGTTTACGGCGTGGACTACCAGGGTATCTAATCCTGTTCGCTCCCCACGCTTTCGTCCATCAGCGTCAGTTAAAACATAGTGACCTGCCTTCGCAATTGGTGTTCTAAGTAATATCTATGCATTTCACCGCTACACTACTTATTCCAGCCACTTCTACTTTACTCAAGACCTGCAGTATCAATGGCAGTTTCACAGTTAAGCTGTGAGATTTCACCACTGACTTACAGATCCGCCTACGGACCCTTTAAACCCAATAAATCCGGATAACGCTTGCACCCTCCGTATTACCGCGGCTGCTGGCACGGAGTTAGCCGGTGCTTATTCATACTGTACCTTCAGCTACCCTCACGAGGGTAGGTTTATCCCAGTATAAAAGAAGTTTACAATCCATAGAACCGTCGTCCTTCACGCGGGATGGCTGGATCAGGCTCTCACCCATTGTCCAATATTCCTCACTGCTGCCTCCCGTAGGAGTCTGGTCCGTGTCTCAGTACCAGTGTGGGGGATCACCCTCTCAGGCCCCCTAAAGATCACTGACTTGGTGAGCCGTTACCTCACCAACTATCTAATCTTGCGCGTGCCCATCTCTATCCGCCGGAGCTTTCAATATTAAATGATGCCACTCAATATATTATGGGATATTAATCTTCCTTTCGAAAGGCTATCTCCCTGATAAAGGCAGGTTGCACACGTGTTCCGCACCCGTACGCCGCTCTCTCTATTCCGAAGAATAAATACCGCTCGGCTTGCATGTGTTAGGCCTCCCGCTAGCGTTCATCCTGAGCCAGGATCAAACTCTCCATTGTATGTTTGTCTGACTCACTCAAAGTTTCTTATATACGCTTTAGTTTTTCCTTATTTTTTGGTTGTTATATTGTATCTTCAATGATCTCTTCTCTTCCGCTTTTTAACCAGGCTACTTTTCTGTCAGTTTCACCCCGTATTTGCGTGTGCAAAAGTAATAAGTTATTTTAACATGACCAAATGTTTCTGAAAGAAATTTTAAAGTTTTTTGACGACCTTAATCTCCCCGTTTTTCATTCAATCAATTAACTTCTGCGCTTCCCCATAATTGGGTCTGCAAATATACAACTGTTTTTTATTCTTGCAAATTTTTCAGCCAATATTTTTTTTGAAGTTTTGTTCTTATCTTTACTCTCCTGCGCTACTTACTTCCTTCCGTTTTCAGTGGTGCAAAAGTAGAAACTTTTAATATCCCCACCAAACTTTTATTCATATTTATTTAACATAATGTCACAACACGCTGGTTGAGTGTGGGAAAAGTTGTGGGAAGATGGGAGATGGAAGATGGGAGATGGGAGTTTTTGGGGTGCGGGGTTGGAGGGCTTTAGTGGTTGAGTTGGTTAGTGTTTAGTTGGAGAGCCGGAGAGTGAAGGGATGATTGATTTCGGGGTACGGGGTTTGGAGGACTTTAGTGGTTGAGTTGGTTAGTGGTTGAGTTGGAGAGCCGGAGAGTGAAGGAATGATTGATTTCAGGGTACGGGGTGTGGCAATGTTGTGGCGGGGAGGTTATTGTGGGCGTCTTTGTTGATAGCACTCCTATGGAGTGCGAAGGTTTTGGAATGTTGTTTCTACGCAGATCACACTCCTACGGAGTGCAATGGCGGCAAGTGTGATTTTGATATACGGATTTTTGACAAACATGGTATTCCTGACAGGTGGCGGGCAGGAAGGCTGTGATTTTCTAAGTGGGTATGGGCGGGACGCCCGCAACAGCGGACAAAAAGATTTGAGATTTGAGATTTGAGATTTGAGATTCGGGGTGCGGGTTATGGATTACGGGCTGCGAAGTGAAGGTGACGAGTTGTTTGGGTTTTGAAAATAGAGAGTTTTTGCTGCAGTAATTTTTTTTGTGGGTACGGGCGGGACGCCCGCACCAGCGGTGTGCTAGAAAACGGAAAGGCTAAAACAAGCATCAAACATTCTGTTTATCCAAAAAATGAATCCGTCTCACAACAAAATTTGAGGCGGATTTTTTATTTCAGTAAAATGTATATTATTTTGGAAAATAGAAAAAGTTGTCCTCTTTAGGCAACTTTCTTTCTTAGATTGTGTGCTAAAGCGTGTAAACCGAACTCCAATTCTACTTTTTTCAGACCTTTGAGGGTAAACCGCTTAAAATTATTGCAATGTTTGAGATGTGCAAACACAGGTTCTACTTCAACCGAGCGTTGTTTTCTTTTTTTAATGCCTTTTTCACTGTTTAAAAGCTTTCGTATTTTCTCTTTGTAATCTTCCAAATGATGGTTCCGTTCGATGCTTCGGTTTTCTTTGGAACTGTGGCAAACGCCTCTAATTGGGCATCCATAGCAGTTTTTAGCCTGATAATGGGAGAGCTTTTGAGGATAACCGGTCTTGGTTTTGCGCGTGCTTTCGTGCGTTTTTTCCATCTTTTGTCCCATCGGACAGATATAAAAATCGCCTTCCCCGTTGTAATGCAGATTTTCTTTGCTGAAAGTCTTGTGTTTCGCCTGATAATGGGCATTCTGCTCTTTGTCGAAAGTATTGTATTTTACAAATGGTGTAATATTGTTCTGTTCCAATAATTCGTAGTTCTGCTCGCTTCCGTACCCCGCATCGGCAGTGAGTTCTTCCAACTCTTCCATTCTTTTTTTACCAAACAATTTCTCAAAATTTTCCAAATGACGCTCCAAAGTATTGATATCATTGGTTTGCTGATGGATGGTATAATTGACGATGATTTGATTTTGACTTCGTCGAATCTTCGATTTCTGTGGAAATCTGTGCATTATAAGCCGGTTTGAGCTGTCCATTCATCATGTGATCGTCCTTCATTCTCATGAAAGTAGCATCTTCATCGGTCTTGCTGTAGGAATTCCGCTCTGCTAAAATAGCTTCCTGAGCTTCGTATTTATCGAGGTTTTTCTCAAAATTGTTTTTAATGTA
This sequence comes from Chryseobacterium foetidum, assembly GCF_025457425.1. Lineage (NCBI taxonomy): Bacteria > Pseudomonadati > Bacteroidota > Flavobacteriia > Flavobacteriales > Weeksellaceae > Chryseobacterium > Chryseobacterium foetidum. The sequence goes on along the minus strand of NZ_JAMXIA010000001.1, from coordinate 2,461,414 downwards.
ATTCAGTTTGGCTTTGGCTTTTTTGTCGGAATCGGTTTTACCCCCGCTGCCTTTTAATTTGGCATTGATATTTTCTGCCGTTTGCCGGATTTTTTCTTTGCTGATCTCTTTGAACTCCGGCGGTTCAGGGTCTTTATCTTCTTCCTTTGCCACACTTTGAGCGTATTTCCAGAGCTCTTCCAGTTGACGAAGCATTTTTTCTTTGTTGGTTTTGATGGAATTTGCCCAGACAAAAGTGTAGCGACCCGCCTGTGCTTCAATTTTGGTTCCGTCTACAAACACCTGTTTCAGGCTCACCAAACCTTCTTCTGCCAAAAGCAAAACCACCTGGGAGAAAATATTTTTGAAGGCGGCTTCAAGTTTATGGGCACGAAAACGGTTCACGGTATTGTGATCTACAATACTCATGTTGGAGAGCCACATGAAGTTGATGTTTTCACGAAGCGCTTTTTCGATTTTCCGCGATGAATAAATATTGTTCATATACGCAAAAACCATCACCTTGAGCATCATCACAGGGTGATAACTGGGATTTCCTTCTTTACTGTAAGCTTTCAGGAGCGGGTCAATGTTTACCTTCTCCAAAATATCATTAACGATCCGAACAGGATGATTTTCGGGAATCAAATCCTCAAAACTATAAGGAAACAAAACCAACTGATTTTGATTATAATGCTTAAAATTCATAAACAACTATCTGATTATCAGATATAAATATACGAAATCCTGCAATAATTACCAAAAAAAACCGCCTCAGTTGTGAGACGGATTCATTTTGTTAATAAAGTTCAGCATTGCTAAAAAAACATAGTTTCCTAAAGAAAAAACTAAGGTTTTAATTCAATATAATTAATTTTCTTACTGTCAATCCTCCTTTGTATCGCTGCTTTGTCTTCTGCCCTGAAAGTAACGCCATTACCCTGTAAGGTATTTACATAATTATTTCTCATATTTACTCTGGCTTTGAAATACTCCGTTTTTGCAACCTTTTTGTAGCGATCGAAAATCTTGTCATAAAATAAGAGATAATCTTTTTCTGACTGCACCTGGATTAAAGAGAAGTTAAAATGATTTTGTGTATCAGAAATCTGAACAATTAAACCTGGTAAACCGTGGAAAGTATGAGGTCCGTCAGAAACCGGTATTTCATTTGTAAACCATGCTTCCCACTGTCTTCCTCCATAAGAAAGCTTTGCTTTCTGACAGTTATATATATCAACCATTTTTTTCTCTTCGGTAAGTTCCCAATTCATTAGCAGCGGATCAATATATTTCATACCTAAACCAGCACCCTTATCATATACAGAAATCGTATCTTGAGTTTTATAGACAACAGATTGAAACTGAGGTTTCGGTAAACTTGGCAATTTAGACATCATACTTCCTAGATCTGCTTTTGAAGCTTCCATTGAACGTAATGTCTGCATCACATATTTATGGGTATTACTTATGAAACACGATTTACCTTCTTTAATCTGAAGATAAAAATCTTCCTCTTTTTTATAGTCTGAGTTTGTAGAATCAGGTAAGTATACCAGCCTGTAAGTAAATATCTGCATTTTGTCAGAACCCTGCTGTTGTGCATGAGAAAAAGAGAAGCAAAACAGAAAAATGATTAATAAATATCTCATATAAACTATATTTTTGTTAATGGTCATTAAAGTAAATTAAAGCAATATACTTTAAATGAGAAAAGCTTTAAAATATGCATTTTAAAGCCTTATTCTCAATTTGTTAAAACACTAGGTAATTCAAAAGTTATCCACATACCTGAGCATCTGTACTCAAAGCTTCATACATTAACTCAAAAGTACTGTATCCGCAAACAAAATCTGTCCATCCACATGACATCGTAAATGTAATACAGGTAATAAATTCGCGTTCTTTACGAACTTCTGTCTGTTCTTCTGTAACACTTTTTGCAGCAGTTTCAGTAACAGCTTCGCTCTTTTTATTCTCTGTAGGTAACTTATCAGAATTTAAAGGAGTTACTGAATTCGCACTCATAAGTCCGGCAACTCCAAAAGCTGCCACAAGTAATAATTTTTTCATAAACGTTAATATTTTATTTGTTTAACGTTTTAAAATTAAAATTAAAATTAAAATTAAAATTAAATGTATATCCGTAATTCGTAATAATTTCGTATATTTATCTGTAATTTAAATAATTAGATGGATATATTTAGCTTTACCGCTCATTTTGGGACAGAGGAAGATTGCAGAATTCATTTTAAGAAACAGAGAGATAAGATTGGCGTGGCATGCAAATGTGGTCATAAAGAACATTTCTGGATTAAGAGCATTTGGAGCTACGAATGCAAAAAATGCCGTAAAAGGACTTCTTTGAAAAGCGGCACCATTATGCAGAACTCTAATCTTTCATTTTTAATTTGGTATAAGACAATGTTCTTAATGAGCGTTACAAAAAAAGGATTTTCGTCTAAAGAAATTCAGAAGCAATTGGGATTGAAACGCTATGAGCCTGTTTGGGCAATGGTTCATAAGCTAAGAAAAGCAATGGGAACACGGGACGAAAAATATACTTTAGAAGGAATGATTGAATTTGATGAAGGCTATTTTACAGTAGAATCCAGTGAGATTGAGCAGGAAAAAGGAGTCCGCGGCAGAGGTGCAGCGGGCAAACAAAATGTTGCTGTAATGGCCGAATCTACGCCTTTGGAAAATATAGAGACTGGTGAAAAATCAAAATCCTGCAGATACTTTAAAGCTAAAGTTTTAGAAACGCATCTTTCCCTTGAAATCAACGAAACCATTAAGGAATCGATCGATAATCAAAGTATTGTTTTCACTGATAAAAGTACCTCGTACGTTGATATCTCTGATTTTGTAGAGCTTCATATCACAGAGAAATCGGATAAAGAAACCACAAATGAAACCTTAAAATGGGTTCATATTACCATTAGTAATGCAAAACGGAATTTATTGGGAAATTATCATAAAATCAAAAGAAAATACCTTCAACTGTATTTAAATGAATTTATCTACAAACTAAATCGGAGATATTTCGGCGACCAACTCTTCGAAAGGCTCATTATTGCTAATATTACAGCGGTATGATTAAAAACGGATATACATTAAAAATTAAAATTAAAATTAAAACTATCCAAACTATTTCACTAAACAAAGTGAAATATTATATTATGTTAACTCTAATTTACGAGATTTAAAGTAGATTACTTTATTTTAACAAAAATCATTTATTCATAATCATCTTCAAATTAAAATACAGAAAAAACATATGTTAAAATATCTTAAAATATAATCAAAAAAAAATCCCTCTTCTTTCGAAAAGGGATTTAATATTTAATGTGTAGCTAAAAACTTCCATCTTCCGACTTCAATCTTCAAGCTAATTTATCACACTTTAATTTCTACGTCAACTCCTGAAGGAAGCTCTAATTTCATTAGAGCATCAACAGTTTTAGAAGAAGAAGAGTAGATATCCATCAGTCTCTTGTGAGCTGATAATTGGAACTGCTCTCTAGCTTTCTTGTTTACGTGCGGAGATCTCAACACTGTGAAGATTCTCTTGTTCGTTGGCAATGGAATAGGACCGTTTACAACAGCACCAGTAGCCTTTACCGTTTTTACGATTTTCTCAGCAGACTTGTCTACCAAGTTGTAATCGTAAGATTTTAGTTTTATTCTGATTCTTTGTGACATTTCTTTGATTTAAAAAATTAACCTTTTGCTTTAGCGATAATATCTTCAGCAACGTTTTGAGGAGTAGCCTGGTACTTCTCTAATTCCATAGAAGAAGTAGCTCTTCCTGATGAAAGTGTTCTTAGAGTAGTAACATAACCGAACATTTCAGATAATGGAACTGAACCTTTGATTACAACGGCACCGTTCTTCTCTTCTTGTCCACTGATAGTACCTCTTCTCTTGTTAAGGTCACCAATGATGTTACCCATATATTCTTCCGGAGTTACAACTTCCAGTTTCATAATAGGCTCCATAATTACCGGCTTAGCAGCACGTCCCGCTTCTTTAAATCCTAATTTTGCAGCTAATTCGAAAGAAAGTGCATCAGAATCCACCGCGTGGAAAGATCCGTCTTTAAGAGTAACTTTAATACCTTCAACTTCGAAACCAGCCAATGGACCGTTCTTCATTGCAGCTTTAAATCCTTTTTCAATTGCAGGAACAAATTCTCTAGGAACGTTACCACCTTTGATCTCATTGATGAATTCTAAACCAACTTTACCTTCTTCTGCAGGTCCAAGTTCGAATACGATATCAGCAAATTTACCTTTTCCACCAGACTGCTTTTTGTAAACTTCTCTGTGGCTGGCAACTTTTGTTAAGTTTTCTTTGTATTCTACCTGAGGCTGTCCTTGGTTAACTTCAACTTTGAATTCTCTTCTCATACGGTCAACAATGATATCCAAGTGAAGCTCACCCATACCAGAAATGATAGTTTGTCCTGAAGCTTCATCAGTTCTCACTGTGAAAGTAGGATCTTCTTCAGCCAATTTAGCTAGAGCGTTACCCATTTTATCCTGGTCAGCTTTAGTTTTAGGCTCAACAGCGATACCAATTACCGGATCAGGGAAAACCATCGATTCTAGAACGATTGGATTTTTCTCGTCACACATTGTATCACCAGTTTTGATAGATTTGAAACCTACCGCTGCACCAATATCACCAGCTTCAATATATTCTACAGGATTTTGCTTGTTAGCGTGCATCTGATAGATTCTAGAGATTCTTTCTTTATCTCCTGAACGTGTGTTCAAAATATAAGAACCTGCATCTAGTCTTCCAGAGTATGCTCTGAAGAATGCCAATCTTCCTACGAAAGGATCGGTAGCAATCTTAAATGCCAAAGCTGCGAAAGGCTCTTTTACGTCTGGTTTTCTGAAGATCTCAGCGTCAGTTCTTGGGTCTGTACCTTTGATATCATCTTTATCCAATGGAGAAGGCAAGTATTTACATACTGCATCCAACATAAACTGTACTCCTTTATTTTTGAAAGAAGAACCACAAGTCATTGGGATAATTGATAAATCGATAGTAGCAGCTCTCAATGCAGCATTGATTTCTTCTTCTGTAATTGAATCTGGATCTTCGAAGAATTTCTCCATCAAAGTTTCGTCATATTCAGAAACAGCTTCTACTAATTTCTCTCTGTATTCCAGAACTTCAGCTTTCATATCTTCAGGAATTGGAACTACCTCGAAAGTAGCACCTTGTCCTGCCTCATCCCAGATGATCGCTCTGTTTTTGATCAAGTCAACAACACCTTTGAAATCTTCTTCAGCACCGATTGGTAAAACGATTGGAACTGCGTTTGATCCTAACATTGTCTTAACCTGGTTTACCACGTTAAGGAAGTCAGCACCCTGTCTGTCCATTTTGTTTACGAATCCCATTCTTGCAACTTTGTAGTTGTCAGCAAGTCTCCAGTTTGTTTCAGACTGAGGCTCTACTCCATCTACTGCAGAGAAAAGGAATACCAATCCATCCAATACTCTCAAAGATCTGTTTACCTCTACTGTGAAGTCAACGTGTCCCGGTGTATCGATGATGTTGAAGTGGTAAGGTTTTGTTTCAGGAAGAGCTTTACCTTGGTCTGTTGGAAAATTCCAAGAACAAGTCGTTGCAGCAGAAGTAATAGTAATACCTCTTTCTGCTTCCTGCTCCATCCAGTCCATTGTAGAAGCACCATCGTGAACCTCACCAATTTTATGATTTACTCCTGTATAGAATAAAATCCTTTCTGTAGTGGTAGTTTTACCGGCATCAATGTGCGCAGCAATACCAATATTTCTTGTAAATTTAAGATCTCTACCCATTTCAGATTAGAATTTAAAGTGTGAGAAAGCCTTGTTAGCTTCCGCCATTTTGTGAGTATCAGATTTTTTCTTGTAAGCAGCACCTTCTTCTCTTGAAGCAGCTACCACTTCGTTAGCCAATTTCAAAGCCATTGACTTATCATTTCTCTTTTTAGAGTAAAGGATTAACCATTTCATAGCCATAGAAATCTTTCTGTCAGCTCTGATTGGCATAGGAATCTGGAAGTTAGCTCCACCTACTCTTCTGGAACGTACTTCTACGTGAGGCATAACGTTAGTTAATGCATCTTTCCAGATTTCAAGGGCAGTCTTTTCAGTTTCTCCTTTTTTAGTTTCTACGATATCTAATGCATCATAGAATATTTTGAATGCGATTGACTTCTTACCGTCAAGCATCAGGTTGTTTACGAATCTAGTTACCAATTGATCATTAAACTTTGGATCTGGTAACAACGGTCTTTTTTTCGCTTTTGTCTTTCTCATTGTTTCTGTACCTTATTTAATGATTATTTTTTCTTTCCTTTAGCCGGTGCAGCTGCTGCCTGACCTGGTTTAGGTCTCTTAGCTCCGTACTTCGATCTTCTTTGAGTTCTTCCGCTTACTCCAGCAGTATCCAACGCACCTCTTACGATGTGGTATCTTACTCCTGGTAAATCTTTTACTCTCCCCCCGCGTACCAATACTATCGAGTGCTCTTGAAGATTATGTCCTTCACCTGGGATATAGGCGTTAACTTCTTTACCGTTTGAAAGTCTTACCCTTGCAACTTTTCTAAGTGCAGAGTTAGGTTTCTTAGGAGTGGTAGTATATACTCTCGTACATACACCTCGTCTTTGTGGACAAGAATCAAGGGCAGCCGATTTACTCTTCTTGGTAAGTGCGACTCTTCCTTTTCTAACTAATTGTTGAATAGTAGGCATTTAATTGCTTTTATTTTAGGGTGCAAAAGTATGAATAATTTTTTAATCCACAAGCAGTTGTATACAAATAATTTACATTCTTAAAAATTAGTTCACAGAAACTTACGCTTTCCTATTTTATCACTACCTGAACATTTTTGTTCCATTTGAAATTTTGGATATTGGTTTTTAAATTTTGCAGATCTTTGCTGTCAACCGAATAAACAGAAACCGTACTGCCGGCGTTATTCACATTATCATTTATCCGAAGTTCTGCAGCTTTCGCCCAGGTTTCAGGAATCTGACCATTAAACCAATGATCATAAACAACTGCCACATCAAATTTTTGATCTGCGGTATATTCAGTAAGAAAGTTTTTGAATCTGGAATCAAAAGTAACTTCGTTTCCATTAAAAGGAATGGCTTCAGAAGACCCCAATCCCACAATATCCAAAAGATGAATATCTGTAAAATAAGTTACAGCACCAATATCATTTGCAACCACTCTTGCATCATTATAATAAGTATGAAGAAATTTTGCCGACTGAACCTGTTGTTCATAAATATTTCTATTTCCAAAAACCAGCATTTTATGAGATACAAAAGCTTTGTAAACCAATAAAACAACATTCATCAAAAGAAAACCTGAGATCAGAGCTTTCTTTACCCGTAAGAAGGCTGAAAACACATAGTCTCTGGAAATCCGCTCAAAAACTGCCATTGAAAAACCCGTGAGAATATAAGCTTCATACCTGAACAGAGATTTGGTTTCCGCAAACAGACAGTGTAGAATAAAAGTACCGGACAACACAATAAGCATAAAGTTGTGCTTTAAAATTTCACTGAATGATTTTCTTCTGTCTTTATAAATAAACCATGCACTGATCAGCATAGGAAACAATCCAATCTTATAAAGACTGTTGCTGGAAATCAGTTTATAATCAATGATTTTAATTAATTCTTTAAAAAAATTTTTATCAAAATGCACCGCCGTCCCTTTCACCACCACCGAATTTGGAAACCAATATCCAGACTGAGAATGATTGAAAACACAGAAAACCGCAATCGGCAGGAATCCCAAACATAGAACAGCAGTTCCATACTTCCAGTTTTTAAGTAAAAAGAAAAGAAAACCAAGACACACAAAGTAGAACATGCTTTCAAACCTGATTAATCCCAAAAAAAACAATGTAATAAAAAAACCGTATTTGGCAGATTTATTTTGATTTAAATGATAAAAACAGAAAACATTCAGGGCAAAAACAAAAACCTGAAACACATGTTCCATTCCTGAAAGAACCTGCAAATGAAGCGTTACAAATAAAATGGTGAAAACACCAGCCGAAACAACTTTTAAATCTGATGAAAAAATTTTCGAATAAAACTGATTCAAAACAAAGACAATTCCACCCGAAAAAACAAAATTAAAATACAATGGAATCAAATCATGATTGCCAAAAATTTTTATTAAAACCGCAATCAGAAATGTGAAAAGCGGAGAAGACGAACTTGAGGAAAACTTATATTTCGTAACGCCCCAAACATCATGCAGCGCAAAATTCTTTGCCATCGCCAAATGAATATAAGCATCATCGATTACATATATATAATGTCCGTCGGTTTTAGTCAGGGATAAAAAATAATATCCTGCGCAAATCGCCAGAAAAATAAGAAGTGAAATTACATAAGTCCTAACAGGATTTTTCGGAATATACATTCAAAAATGATTTACTGTAAAAATAGCAAAGATAATCATCATCAATCATCCACTTCCCTCTTCGGCATAATATTTACAATTACAAGTTGATAAAATAATAAATTCATTATGAAAAACGCCAATATCATCGGTCTGCAGGAAACCGACTGCCAGAACATCTCAGAAAAACTAAATATTTTATTAGCCAACTACTCTGTTTTCTACCAAAACACACGCGGTTCACACTGGAACATCAAGGGCGAACAGTTCTTTACCCTTCACCCGAAATTCGAAGAACTTTACAACAGTCTTGTTTTAAAAATTGATGAAATTGCAGAAAGAATCCTTACACTGGGAGCAACTCCGGCACACAACTATTCAGACTACCTTCAGGTTTCTACAATTAAAGAAAGTAAGGAAGTTTCAGACGGAAATAAAAGTGTAGAAATTATTCTAAATTCTTTTAAAACCGTAATCGATTTGCAGCGTGAACTTTTAGAAATCACCGACAAAGCCGGGGACGAAGGAACCAATTCACAGATGAGCGACTACATCACCGAGCAGGAAAAAGAGGTCTGGATGTATAATTCTTATTTAGGAAAGTAAAAACAAAACCAAAATCATTACAAAATTTAAAAAATCGTCTTACATTTAGGCGATTTTTAGTTTTAAATAATTAAATTTGTGTAAAAATTACACAATATGCAAAACATGACGTTCAATTCCATTCTCGACAACGATTTTTATAAGATCACCATGCAAAATGCTGTGGTAAAACTCTTCCCAAGCCAAACCGTAAAATACGAATTCATCAACCGCGGCAAACATTATTTTCCCGAAGGTTTTGACCACGCTTTAAGAGAAACCGTCAACAAAATGGCTGAACTCAAATTGACAAAAGACGAGAAAAAGTTTTTAGCCAAAACCTGTCCGTATCTAGATTTACCTTACCTCGATTTTCTGGAAGGTTATCATTACGATCCGTCAGAAGTGAAAATCTTACAGACCGGAAATGATTTATCGGTGACAGTTGAAGGACTATGGTACAGAACAATTCTTTGGGAAGTCCCGTTATTGGCTCTAATCAGCGAACTGCATTACGAAATGAATCATCTTGAAAGAGATTCCAACGAAGTGGTGATGAATAAAACCCTTGAAAAAGCAGAATCACTCAATAATTTAGGCGTTACGTTCGCAGAGTTCGGAACCCGCAGAAGGCATTCTTATAAAGTACAGAATCTCGTCATGGAGGCTTTGACACAGAAAAAAGAATCTACATTTATAGGAAGTTCTAACGTTCATTTTGCTATGAAATACGGTGTAAAACCAATCGGAACCCACGCTCACGAATGGTTCATGTTTCACGGAGCCGAATTTGGTTTCAAAATGGCCAACGGATTGGCGCTTGAACATTGGGTTGATGTTTACCGTGGAGATCTGGGAGTGGCACTTTCAGATACGTACACGACCGATGTTTTCTTCCAGCAGTTCGACAAAAAATTCGCAAAACTGTTTGACGGCGTACGCCATGACAGCGGAGATCCTTTGGAATTTGCCGACAAAACCATTGCTCATTATAAATCCCACGGAATCAATCCTTTATTTAAATACATTATCTTTTCTGATGCCTTAAATCTTGAGAAAGTAGAAGAAATCACCAATTACTGTAAAGGAAAAATAGGAGTTTCATTCGGAATCGGAACCAATCTGACCAACGACGTCGGTTTAAAACCAATGAATATCGTAATGAAATTAATTGGAGTTCAGGCCTTAAACAAAGAATGGATTCCCACGGTAAAACTCTCCGACGAACACGGAAAATACACCGGCGATCCGAAAATGATTGAGCTGGCGAAAGAGTTTTTGAGAATAAAAGATTGAAAACTAAACTTAGATAATATTATTTGGGCGCCTGTTTCCGCCCTCCGTTCCCGCTTTTTTGTCATTGCGATCAGAGGAATAAAAAATTGAACTTTGGTAAATCGCAATAACAAAAAGAGCTCCACTCAGGTCGGGGCGCGTGCAATTCGCAGCAATAAAAATTAAAAAACTATAATATGAAATCAAAATTTTCTTTTTTTTAATTATTTTTAATCTCTTCTTTGATTCTGGCTCAGCAAAAGAAAACAGATTTTTCAATATACAACCATAAACCGGCAGATTCCTTATGCACAGACCAATACGGAATGAAAGGCTACACGATTGTAATGCCATAAGGCTCAACACATAATCTTATGAATAAATATCTAAAAGGCTGTCTATTAATTCTCGGAATTTTAATCTTGGCCGCTTCTACTGTTGCAGGATTTTTTTATTATCAAATGTCTACCAGCAGAGAACGCAGTGAGGCAGATCATTTAGAATGTGCGAGCATTCAATATATTATGAATGATACTAAAATAGAAATTTCAGATAGTCTCATGGCTAAGGATTCCGGAAATATAAAACTGTACCTTACAAAGGATTCAGTAAAAATTGACTCAGCAGAAATTTCGAATCAGCATAAAGATAGAATTGAGTTTACTTTGCCATTTGAAAAAGCGCCCATATCAAGTACCATCCTCATAAAAACTGCCGGTCATGAATTTTTGATTGAAAACATGAAATATTTTAATAATGAAAAATGGGGATTGTTTGGATACTTAGAAAAAGACTGTCAGTTTTCGTACGACTATAAAAAATTGAAATAACTACAGCCTCACAAACCTGCGGGGTTTTTTCATATCTTTATTTAAAACTAAACCACTATGAAAACCATCGAAGAAGTACTGAAAAAATTAGACGAAATCATCATCTGGAGCAAAGAAAACAAAAGCACCATCGGTTATTTTGCCTGCACCTACAGAATTATGACCGCACAGGTTTTAAAAGGAATTCAACAGAAAAAATTTGAAGACAACCCGAGAATGACTTTGCTCGACATCGCTTTCGCAACAAGATATTTAGATGCCTGGGAAAATTATTCTAAAGGAAAAAAATGCACCAACGCTTGGTTTCTGGCTTTTGAAGCCTCCAAAAATAAAGATCTTTTGATTCTTCAGCACATATTTTTGGGAATGAATGCACACATCAATTTAGATTTGGGAATTTCCGCCGCTTCAATTATGCCATACCGTAAAATCACACCATTAAAAACTGATTTTGAAAGGATCAATTCTGTCATCGCGTCCATCAATCAGAATGTTCAGGATTCTTTAAATAAAATCTGCTATCCCGTGAATTTGATTGACAAATTATCCAACGGAAAAGATAATGCAGTTTTAGATTTTGCAATTTCAAAAGCAAGAGATACTTCATGGGCAACGGCTGTAATTTCTTCCAACACACCCAACTTTTTAAAAGAAAACGTCATCGGAATTGTAGACTACGCTGCCGCAAAAGTAGCTTCACAAATTCTTCATCCGAAATTACTTTCTTCCAATTTGGCTAAAGAACTGAAGAAATGCGAAAGCAATGACGTGGTCAAAAATATTGAGATTCTGGAGAAAACAACAACAACTTAACAGAAATTCATTTTTCAAAATATCCTATTTAAACCTCACAGGTTTTAAAAACCTATGAGGTTTGTGGAAAACAAAATCAAATTCATTATTTTCCGTTTCGTATTTTTGAAAAATGGAAATCACTTACCTGATCATCGGCTGTTTTATTGGAGGAATTTTAGGTTCAGCCATGATTTATTTTTATCTCAAATCATCAACAGTTTCAAGAAATTCTTTTGATGCATTAAATGGTCTAAATATTAAATCCAACGCAGATTTAGAAAATTTGAATCTTAAAATTCAGGATTTAGAGCAAATCATCCAACTTGAAAAAGAAAACAATCTTCAACAAGCTGATCTTTTAAATGATTTGAAAAACGAATTTGCAAAAGTCTCCGCCGAAAACACTTTTCTGAAAGCCCAAAAAGAAGAAACAAAAAAAATCCACGAAGAAGGAAAACTTCAGTTTGAAAATTTGGCCAATAAAATTTTAGAAGAAAAAACCGAAAAGTTTACCACTTTAAATCAAAATAATCTTAAAAATATTCTTGAACCTTTTCAGGAAAAAATCAATGATTTAAAGAATAAAGTCAACGAAGCGTATGAAAAGGAAAACAAAGAACGTTTTTCTCTTGGAGAACGGGTTAAGGAACTTGCACTTCTCAATCAGCAGATTTCTGAAGACGCCAAAAGACTGACCAAAGCATTAAAAGGTGAAAGCAAAACTCAGGGAAACTGGGGCGAAATGATTCTGGAAAGCATTCTGGAAAAATCCGGATTGGTAAAAGGAAGAGAGTACTTTTTGGAACACGAACTTAAAGATGAAGATAACAAAGCGCTATTTTCAGAATTTTCAGGAAAAAAAATGCGTCCTGATGCGGTTATTAAATATCCTGATGAGAGAAATGTGATCATCGATTCTAAAGTTTCTCTAACTGCTTTTACCGAACTTTTTGATGAAACCGATCCCGAAATTTATCAGATAAAAATCAATCAGCATTTATCTTCCATAAAAAATCACATCAATCAACTCAGTCAAAAAGCGTATGACGATTACGGGAAATCTTTGGATTTTGTCATGATGTTTATCCCAAGCGAACCGGCTTATATTGCTGCGATGCAGGCAGATCAAAATCTCTGGAATTTTGCTTACGACAGACGGATTTTATTGCTAAACCCAAGCAATTTAATTACTTCCTTAAAACTAATATCTGATCTCTGGAAACGTGAATATCAAAACAGAAATTCTTTGGAAATTGCGGAACGTGGCGCAAAACTGTATGATAAATTTGCAGGTTTTGTAGAAAATTTGGAAAAGGTTGGTAAAAATCTGGATCAGGCAAAAAATGTTTATAATGATGCCTTCAAACAGCTTTCGACAGGTAATGATAATTTAATTTCTCAAACTCAGAAATTAAAATCTTTAGGAATTAAAAATAAAAAAGAGCTCCCACAAAGTCTGATCGATCATTCGGAAACGGATTCTGAAAACTTTATCAACGACTAATCTCAATCTATGAAATCAAAACCGTCAATTAAAATTCTTACCGGCATAACAGCCTTTTTATTTTTCACGATTTCCTGCGGACAAAATACGCAAGCCACAATCAAGAAAAATGATATGCTGCCTAAAGAAATTAAGCTTAATCCTAAAACAACCAAAATTATTGACAGTATTTTTATTTTTAAAGATGGAGTGCAAAAATTAGAAACTGTAAACGTTTTTGAGGTGAAAAATGGTTTACTTACCCACGCCAACAATAAATACTTTGTGAATGACACATTGAATCTAACTACTAATAATAAATTTAATTCGAACGGTAACAGCATTGAAAGCAAGACTACTCTTCATTTAAAAGATTCATATAAGACATTCCGGAAAGAACTTGACAATCACGAGAATATAACACTGTTGGCGACAGAAGATAATGGCATAATAAGTTATATAGAATACAATAACATCTATCGAAATAATCTACTTTCTGAAACATCTGCAGTTTCACAAACCAGTGGCAAAACGTTTGACAAAACGAATTTTGAATACGATGACCACGGTAACTTGGTAAAAGAAAAGTTTGCGGAATCTGAAAATGTATATGAATACAATCAGGATAACAAAGTTACGCTTTATAAACATATAACAAAAGGTGTCGTAGACGAGAGAATCATTTATCATTACAACAATAAACTTCTGTCTAAAATGGAATGGTACGAAAGTATTTCGCCAAACCCTATGATTACAGAATATTTTTACAACGACAAAAACCAACTTATCTCAGAGGTACAAAAGCAGTTTGCAGGAAAAACTCAATATAGAAACTACAATACCGACAACAATTGGCAGATAAAGGAACAATATTCCGGCGGTCAGATGGATAGATTAACGAAAAGGACTTATAAATAATCATAAATTACCGACGACCTCAGAACTCTTGATAAATCATTTTTAAAAAAGTATTTTTGCAACAATTATTATTCATAATTGAACAATCATGATTATCGAGAGTTTTCAAAACGAAAAAATAAAACACATCACCAAACTTTTAACGGACAACAGATTCAGAAAAAAGGCTGATGTTTTTGTCGTTGAAGGCCAGCAGGAAAACGAAAGAGCTTTAAAATACAATTTCGAACCTGTGGAATTTTATATCTGCGAAAATATTTTTAAGGGGAAACTTCCTAACCAAAAAACACATTTCGTGAATGATAAAGTCTATGAAAAAATAGCTTACCGCGGAACTTCGGAGGGAATAATTGGAGTTTATAAAACCAAAGAATCAGATTTAAATGATTTTAAACCTAAAGATAATTCTACCGTAATTATCGTAGAAGGTGTTGAAAAACCGGGAAATCTGGGAGCAATTCTAAGAAGTTGCGAAGCTTTTGGTATTGATGCTTTGATAGTAGCCGACGGAAAGACTGACTTCTACAATCCCAATGTTATCCGATCAAGTGTTGGCTGTCTTTTCGGAATGGAAATTTTTCAGGCTGAGAACAGTGATGTTTTTGAATTTCTACAAAAAAACAATTTTAATATTTATACAACGATTATGGATGAAACGTCGTATGACTTGTATAAAAGAGATTTCACGAAACGTTCTGCAGTATTATTTGGCACAGAGCATTCCGGTTTAAGTAATTTCTGGAATGGAAAAGGACAAAACACCTTGATTCCTATGAGCGGAAGTATTGATTCTTTAAATTTGAGTAATGCTGTAGCAATTACATGCTACGAAACATTAAAACAAAAGAAGTCATAGAATAAATCTGAAACTTAATAACACAAAAAAACCGTCTCGCTGAGCGAAACGGTTCTTTTATTTTCAGTTCGTAACTGATTAGTGAGCAGCTGGAGCAGCAGTCTTAGCTGTAGAATCAACAGCAGCTTTAGCTGAATCAGCAGTAGCTTTAACTGAATCTTTACCTGCAGAAGCAGCAGAATCAATAGCTTCAACAGCTGAATCTTTAGAAGCTTCGATTGAATCTTTGTTCTCAGCATTAGCATCTCCTTTCTTACAAGCAACTAATGAAATTGCAGCGATAGCAGCTACGAATAATGACTTTTTCATAATAAATTAAATTTAATTTGTTAATATTGTTTTTTAAAATCTCTTTTCTGTTCCGTTATTTGAACAAGACAAAGGTATAGCAGATGAAAAATTTGTTTATGAAAAACAATTGTAATAACTTTGTAAAACAGTTTTACAATTAAACTTTATTGAAAATCAATACTTTAAATATATTTTAAAAATTGACTGATCTGGAATTATTACATTTTGAGCAACTGAAAAAATCAGTTCAGGCTCAATATTTAACAGAATATACCCCTTCATTTGATGAAATTTCAAAATGGAAGGGTATTGATATCATCTATTTTCAGGAAGATCTGAGAAAAAAGGCGAAGGGAAACATCAGCGAAAAATCTTTTTATACTTATTTTAAATCTTCTCCCGTTACCAAACTTCCGAGAATTGACATGCTTAATTTACTCAGTATTTATGCAGGTTTCGACTCATGGTATGATTTCAAAAAACAAAACTTATTTGCCGGTGAATTGCTGAAAGATGACGAAGAAATTACCAATGATGATGTAAAAGAACTGGAAAAAACAGTTTCAGCCTCTATCAATCTCGAAGAAAAGCAGGAAAACCAAAATTCCGAGGCTAAAACAGAGGTACTTTCAACTGATTTACAAAAATCAAATACTGAAAACCAAACAGTTAAAGAATCTTCGCAAAATAATTCCACAGCAGAAAACATGCTGCTTTCACCTGCTAAAAAAAGCTACCAGAAAACTGCATGGATCGCTGCAAGTGCCGTTTTTGTGATTTTACTCGGACTTTTAGGATTTAAAGATGAAATTTTCCAGAAAACTTATACTTACCATTTTACCGATGCCGACAGAAATCAGGGTGTACAAAGTGACATTGAAATAAAAGTAATCAAGGAAAATGAATCACCGATTCTTTACAGAATAAAACCGGGTGAGAAATTTGTGTATCCTTCAAAGGATAAAGCTTTAAAGATGCAGATCAGTTCGGCAGTTTACGAGAATCTTGAAGTGAATAGAAACCTTGAAAATGCTCCAAAAGAAGAAACCATTGAACTGAAACCAGATGATTATAAGATGGCGCTTTATTATTTCTCCATAAAAGATATTAAAGGAGAAAATTCTGAGCAGCTTATCCAGCAAAAAAGGAAACAGCTTGAAAACCTGATCAGCAATGCAGCCGTAATTACACAGGTGTATGACAGCGATATTTATGGTTTGGAAGCTTTAGATAAGGAAGATTACATCACTCTCGTAACAACTCCCACAACATCCCTCAAAAACCTTAACGTTATCGAAATGAAAAAAGATAACAAAGGAAAAATTGTATCTATAAAATTTAAAATCTCAAACAATGAAAATAATCCTTAACTTTTTGTTTTTGACGATCATTCTCAGCATTGCTACGGTTGCATGCAGGAAAAAAGATGAAACTCCTCCTGTAAGCGACCTTGAAAAACTCAGAAACACAGAAAATATTTCGGTAAAAATGGACAGTGCGCAAGCCATCAACGCCATTACGATGCAGAAAGTACAGGACGTTCTGGATCTTTCCACCCTTTATCTTTCCGGAAATAAAAAAACGGAGATTGACAAAGCAATTTATGCCAAAATTGAAAAGTATTTTGAAAAATCTGATTCCACCACTTTTCAGGGATTATTTAAAGAACTTGAAAGCCTTCAGGTGAAGAAAATAAAAGTGAGCAATATCAATGTTTTCAAGCAAATTAAGGATCTTGATACTTTGGATTTTGCCAAATTTAATGTGGAATATCTTGATGCCAAAAACAAACCGATAGGTGTTTTTGAGAGAAATGCTCAGTACACGCTCGTTTCAAAACCAGAACAGAAGAATAAGGAATTTAAATTCTACTTCTTAAAATTCTACTCAGATCCGCCGGCGAAGGACAGCACAGCGGTGGGTGTAACCAAATAGTCAAGAGGAATATCGTTTTCCCAGAAATCATCAACAGAATCATCGGGGTTAAAATAATTAACTCCGATTTTTTTTGAATCTTTTGAAATACTACTGAAAAATCCGTCATAAAAACCCTTTCCGTACCCCACTCTATTGCCTTTAGCGTCACAATAAAGCAAAGGAGTGATGACAAAATCAAAATCTAAAATTTCTGAATCAACATTTGAAATAGGTTCGGAAATGCCCCAGTTGTTGACTTCAAATTTTGAGTCAGAGAAAATTTCAACGGAGATTAATTTCGTATCAACAATTTTCGGAACAAAAACCCTGATCTTTCGGCTTAAAAAGTAATCAATAAAAATCTGAGTATTGATTTCTTTAAACTTTTCTATTGGAATGAAAATGTGAATTTTTTGATTGGGTAAAGGTTTAAAATGATTGATGAAGTTTTCAAAAATATCATTGGAGTATTTGAAGATATACTTTTCTGAAAGAGATTTTCTCTTGTCTAAATAGATTTTTCTGAGTTCGGATTTTTGCATATTACTCATTTTTAACTAATGTCCATTCATCATTAATGAAATTAAAAACCTGAAAATAATTTAAAGATGGGTCGTTTTCAAAGATGTATTCTATTTTTACTTCTTTTGAAGAAACATTAATAACCTTAGTTATAAATGTTGACGAATTTTCATAAATATCTGCACCGTTAGAAACCTTTTTAAGAATCAGTTTTTGTGAATTTACGGGAAAATACAGAAACTGTTTCTCAGAATTTGGAAAATAAATTTCTTTAGATCTTACCATAAGACCTTCTCTAAAATTTTCCGTGTTAAACAATCTGACAAACTCGTTATTATATTTTTCAAAACCAAAAGATGTTTTAGGTACTATATTTTTTTTAATTTTTGATTTTAGAAATAAAATATTCTCTCCACTCCAAAGTTTTCTCTCATTAAAATAAGGAATTTGAGGATAAAAATGTTTACAGTCTATCATGTCTTTTGGCACACCCGAAGGATCAGACTCAACAACATTTGAATAATATAGTATGAGATTCTTTCCTGTAAACTTTTTTAAATCCATATTCTGAATTATTACTTTTGGCAAAGATTTGTAATTCACTTTTTTTATATCGCTGAAAAGTGAATCATATTTTTGTTTTGCTATATTATATTCCTTTTCACAATCAAAGTGATTTTGTGAAAAAAACATTCTTGAGCAACATAAAAACAGAAATAAGAGACTTTTTCGCATAACTATAGTAATTACATAGGACTTACATTTCATATCCAAATGTATAAAAAGATAGCGCTCCTACGGAGCGCCAATATGAAAAAATGTAAAATAATGCTACACAGATAAAACTCCGATGGAGTTTTTGATTCAAATTTTATCCAAAATCTTATAAATTTTATCCGAAAGACGAATTCTGAACGGCAATTCAAAAGTAATTTGATCTCCCGCATTCCCCCCATTTACAGACTTCCCATCTACGAAGATTTCCGTAACAGAAAATTCCTGCTCGCCTGTAGTTGGTCCGGAAATTAAAACTTTATCTCCAATAGAAAGTTCTTTTTCCAATAAAAACTGAGCAATTTTTGATTTTGAATAGTAATGTTCCGCTTTTCCGATTAATGTTTTTTTAATCTTAATCTTTTGGCGTATATCTTTGGTTTCGGCTTTTCCTAAAGTCTGTTTAGGCAAATCGCCTGAATTTTTGAACTTCAAAGCATCAGATTTTCCTTTTCTAAATACTTTATTACCGACTTTAAGCCCTTTTCTTTTGGCAACCTGCTCTTCCCAAGGCAAATGAATTGTTTCAAAACATTCTGCAGAACACGTATTTTCCATCGCAGCTTTACATTCATCACACTGGATAAAAAGTAAATGACACGCATCATTGGCACAATTGGTGTGATTGTCACAAGGCTTTCCGCACTGGTGGCACTGAGCGATGATGTCATCGGTAATTCTCTCTCCCAGACGGTGATCAAAAACAAAGTTTTTTCCAATGAATTTACTTTCGACACCATCTTCCTTTACCTGTCTTGCATATTCAATAATTCCACCTTCGAGCTGAAACACATTTTTGAAACCCTGATGTTTAAAGTAAGCACTTGCCTTTTCACAACGAATTCCTCCGGTGCAATACATCAAAAGATTCTTATCTTCTTTGAAATCCTGAAGCTGATCGTTAATAATCGGCAGACTTTCTCTGAAATTTTCAACATCAGGAGTAATTGCTCCTTCAAAATGACCTACCTCACTTTCATAATGATTTCTGAAATCCACAACAATCGTGTTTGGATCTGCAAGCATATTGTTGAATTCCTGAGCTTTAAGGTGAACTCCTTTATTGGTAACATCAAAAGTCTCGTCATTTAAACCGTCGGCAACAATTTTGTTTCTAACTTTAATGGTCAGCTTTAAAAATGAATGATTATCCTGCTCAACTGCAACATTCAATCTGATTCCTCTCATGAAGTCATACGCTTCCAAAGTTTCCTTAAAAGCATCAAAATGGTCTGCAGGTACGCTCATCTGAGCATTGATTCCTTCGTGGGCAACGTAAATACGACCTAATGCATCGAGTGCATTCCAGGCTATAAATAAATCGTTACGGAATTTTTGGGGATCCTGAATTTTGGCATACGCATAGAAAGACAGTGTAAGGCGTTCCTTACCAGCTTCATCAATAAGTTGAGCTCTTTCTTCTGCGCTTAAGGTGTTGTACAGTTGCATGCTATAAACGTTGTAAGTGAGAAAATTTTTGCAAAGATAAACATTTTAATGAATTTTTAAATAATGCCAATGTTGCCGGAATCGAGCCAGTTACAATCATTAATTTAACTTTCATGGGACATTTGGCATCTAAAGTATGACAATTTGACTTTAATAAATTTTTAAGTTTAGTTAAAGCATGTCTCAAATTATGACTTAAACTTTAAAATGCATTAAATCCCGTTAAATTTTAGTTAAAACTGAAACACTTTAAATGAATTGACTACTTATTTAGCATTAAATTTGTTTATAAAAGAAAACAACTTAATAATTATAAATTAAAAGATATAAAATGAAGAGTACTTTAAAAAAACTATTACCTTTTGCAGTAGTGGGAGTAATTTCCGGAGCTACCACAGTTGGTGTTCAGCAGTATTTTAATGACGGCACCGGCATGACTGATCAATCTTACTTTACAAAATCGGGCAACACGTCTTTTGTAGGAATGAATACTTCAGCAGTTGGTGACGATTTTACGAAAGCGGCCAAGGCAACTGTGCCTGCTGTAGTGAGCATTAAAAATTATCAAAATAAAGCATCAAGCAGAGCTTCTGAGCAGGATATGTGGGATTTCTTTTTTGGTGATCCCATGGGTGGAAGAAATCAGCGTGGGCAAAGACAACAGGCACCGGATAATATGCCATCGGGAATGGGATCCGGGGTAATTATTTCTCCGGATGGATACATTATTTCAAACAACCACGTTGTGGCAGGAGCCAACAAGCTTGAAGTGGTTTTAAGCAATAAAAAAGCATACATCGCAACTTTGGTGGGAACTGACCCGAATACAGATATTTCATTATTAAAAATCGAAGAAAAAGGTTTGCCGTTCCTGAACTTTGCCAATTCAGATAATATTGAAGTTGGACAGTGGGTTTTGGCGGTAGGAAATCCTTTAGGTTTAAATTCAACAGTTACAGCAGGTATTGTTTCAGCGAAAGGCAGAGGAATTGGAATTCTGGGCTCTCAGGGAAAAGCAAGCAATCCTATTGAAAGCTTTATCCAGACAGATGCAGCGATTAATCCTGGAAACTCAGGCGGAGCTCTTGTGAATGCAAGTGGAGAGCTTATCGGAATCAACTCTGCGATTCAGTCTACCACAGGATATTATCAGGGATACGGATTTGCAGTACCTTCGAATCTTGCCAGAAAGATCGTTGAGGATATTAAGAAATTTGGTATTGTACAAAGAGGTTTCCTTGGCGTAATGACACTGGATTTATCTAATGACCAACTGGTAGCAGCCTATAACAGAGAACAGAAAACCAGCCTGAAAGCAGGAAACGGAATGTATGTAACGGGCTTCTCTGAA
The DNA here is from genome assembly GCF_025457425.1 of Chryseobacterium foetidum. Lineage (NCBI taxonomy): Bacteria > Pseudomonadati > Bacteroidota > Flavobacteriia > Flavobacteriales > Weeksellaceae > Chryseobacterium > Chryseobacterium foetidum. The sequence continues at coordinate 2,439,954 of NZ_JAMXIA010000001.1, read as the reverse complement.
AATAGTGGTGCTGAAGATGGCGGCGTGAAAAAAGGAGATATCATCACCAAAGTGGATTCATATACCATAACAGATTTTGCGGATCTTTCTGCAGCTGTAGGAAGCAGAAGACCTGGTGACAAAGTACAGCTGACTTATTTGAGAAATGGCAAGGAAAATACGACAACAGTTACACTTAAAGATCAGAAAGGTGGAACTTCTACAAGAACCAAAGCGGATCTGAGTGTAAGCGAAAAGATAGGTTCAGATTTCACTGAACTGAGCGAAAGATTCAAAACTGATTATGGCCTGAACAGCGGTGTTGTTGCAAAAGGTGTAGTTGAAGGAGGTGAAATGGCAAAAATCGGTATTGTAGATAATTATATCATCATTGAAATCAATGGCAAACCGGTAAATTCACAAGCAGATGTAGAAAAGATACTTAACAATTACAAAGGAAACGTGCAGGTGAAATTCGTAGATGAGTACGGAAGAATTTACACAAAAGGATTTAAGATGCCTTAAAGAATTAGAATGAAATTGAAAATCGCCGCTTCAGAAATGAAACGGCGATTTTTTTATTGTTTTATCTTCAACCTTAACCTTTTATTCTTTCTTTCATAAATGACAGAAACGATTTTTCCGCCGAGCCATGAAAAAGGAAAAAAAGTGAGAAAGATACTTATCTTGTAAAATGTAGGATGATATGGGAAAATTATCACATCAAGCATTGCAATAAACAGCATGATAAAGCCAATTAAAATAGCATAAGCCACTTTAGCATACTTTACAATCATTGCTGTAACGACGCCGCCTACGGTAGTTCCCAAACCTGAAATAAAAAGAAGGAAACCAAAAAAGGCATCTTGGCCTTTCATGCTCTCCAAAAAGCGCTGCCAGTGCTCAAACGGAGCAAAAGCGTCAAAAGTAACCCATTGCGGAAATGCTCTTATCCCAAGAGTAATCATAAGCCCTGCAATCGCAAGACCTACCAGAACCGCCAATGTATTTCTTAAAAAATTCATTAATCCTGGTGTGCAATCATTGAGATTTCGATGTCAACATTTTTTGGCAGGCAGGAAACCTGTACTGTTTCTCTCGCCGGATAGCTTTCTGCATCAAGATATGATGCATAAATATCATTCATCACAGCAAAATCGTCCATGCTTTTCAAAAAAATTGTAGCTTTTACAACGTTTTTAAAAGTCATTCCCGCTTCAGTAAGAATTGCCTCAAGATTTTTCATCACCTGATGCGTTTCTTTTTCAATTCCTTCCACCAGCTTCCCTGTTGAAGGATCTACCGGAATCTGACCTGAAATATAAAGCACGCCATTGGCAAAATTAGCCTGTGAATAAGGTCCGATAGCCGCAGGAGCATTTTCTGTGTTGATTATTGTTTTCATTATTTAGATTTAGATAAATTTCAAATGTTTTGAAGAATTTTAATTTTGATTAAAATCTATTCTCTTCCTGATTTTAATTTGGCTGCAAATATAAAATTTCTATTTTAATTAAATGATGATCTTAAAAAGGTGCATTAGGCTGTGTAAAACTTCTGTCTTTATATTTCAGCGCATCACTTAAAATATTGGCTTTAATTCCGATGAAGAAATCATAGACTTTGTACTGCCCGAAAGGAACCCAGTTAAAATTAATTGTAAAACTTCGCTGATCTCTCGCAAAACCGATTCTTGTGTAGGCAAGTTTCCCTGTGATCATGTCGTAGTGGGTGCTTCCGGTTACATTCCAGTACGGTGTAAGTTTCATATTGCCATCCAAACCAACGGAGGCAATTCTCGTGCCTTCTCGGGTTAAATTTCTGGTGTAGGCGTAACTTGCATTGATATTCAGACTCCAGGTCTGGTTAAAGTGAGCATAATTATCGTCATCAAAATAATAATTTTCATTTCTGATCTCACCTTTTTTACTGTATATTTTAGAGAGATCCTTTTTCTCTTTCTTATCTTCAAAAATCTCACTGCTCAGAGGATAAGACATCTGCACGTTGAAACCCTGCACACTGAAAGATCCGAAATCTTCTGTTCTGATGCCCGTATTTTGTCCCGGTAAAAATAAAACTTTGTATGGCTCAATAGCAAGACTTGTATTGATGCTCAGCTTGCTGTCGAAAAGCGAAGTCTGCCCGTTCACTGTGATGATTGAGAATGGGTGGGATTTGGCTAAGAAATTATAATTCCCGTTAATATTCAGAGATTCAAATATTTTAATCTTTTTTACTCCTGTGGAATCGCTTTTAGATTTAATTTTCATTTCGATATTATTCGAAATATTGTACCCCAAAGCACCCGTTTCGCCGGAAGAAGGACTTCCAACAATACCCATATCAAAAATTGAATAAGGAGTCAAGGCACCCGCAGCATCATAATAATTTCTGAAATACCCGAAGCCTGGCGATCCAAAATCGGGAGAATAAGAAAAACTAAGACTTGGCATCATCATGTGACGGATAGCCTCAACAGCACCTCCTTTTTTGAAATTCAGCATTCCGTAAAGTGTAGTCTGTAAAGATGCACTCGTGCTGAATGTAGAATATCCAGCCACTTTTTTATTGATCTGATCCACCACTTTATTCTGAATAGGATCGTATTGTCTAGTGAGTGTTTTTGTGGTTAATGCATTATCAATATTAGCTCCTAAACTGAAAGTAAAATATTTGGCAATGGTAGTATTGGTTCCCAAAGCGATATTATTTTTTACACCGGTTTGCATTTTATCCCACATCGCCTGAGTGAAAAGTTCACCTTCTTCTGTACTTACGGAGTTGGTAAGGTTGATACCGGTATTTACGGTAATATTTTCAAGTAAACCCTGTCTCACACCTGTTTTTGATCCAAATAAATAAAACTGGTTGATGGCAATATTCATCTGCGGAAGACGGAGATCTGCCAGTCCCGTTGCGAAATTCTGATTGTAGGAAGCTGTTCCTGTGATGGAGATAGGTAATGTCAAAAATCTTTTGGTTAGGGTAAGCGTAGAATTCTGCTGGGTTCTAAGCACACTTTGGTCCATAATATAGTTGTTGTTTACCGTATTGTTGTAGAACGTCTGGCTGGTAACATCTACTGAAGCAGAAAACGTAAGAAACGGATTGGCTTTGGTATCCTGAGTGTGTCTCCATGCAATTCTGTAAGTTCCGGTTTTTCCGTAATTATCAAGACCTTTAATACCACGGACGGTTGATCCGATATCTGCGGAGAAATTTCCTCCGTAGCGGTATTTCTTGATATAATTCATTTCCGGCCTTAAGTTCCAGCTGCCTTTTGTATAAATATCAGCCAAAACCCTGAGGTCAAAATGCTCTCCGATGGGTTGATAATACCCCAAACCATTCAGGAAAAACCCTACATCTTCCCTTTCTCCAAAACTCGGAATTAAAATACCCGCAGAACGCTTATCTGAAAACGGAAGAATGGCGAAAGGCATTACCAGAGGTGTTGGCACCTGCTCAACATACATCTGAACCGGCCCGGTGATAACCTGAGAACCTGTTTGTCCTTTCACAAGTTTAATATGAGAAGCCAGAAGATGGTAATCGGCAAGACTGTCTTTCTTTTTAATGAAATAATCATCTGTGGTAAATAAACCGCGGCGCATTACAAATACAGAATCATTGTATTTTTTTGTTTTCTGTGCTACAATAACTCCCTCATTCTCTTCGGTACGGGCATTGTAGGCTATTGCCTGTTTTGTTTTGGTATTGTAATTAAAATCTGTTGTTTCATAGGTTTTGCCGCCCTGGACAACGATTACAGGTTCTATAACCTTCTTTCCCAGAGAATCCAGCTTGCCTCTTGCGTAGATCAGGCTTTTACGCTCATCAATCTGGATATAATCTGCATCAATCTGCATATCCTGATACTTTACCTGTGCGTTCTGATTCAGATAAATCATCCTTGCAGGCACGTCTCTTCTTTTTGAGTCGGCTTTAGTTCGGAGTACGTCTGTCAAAGACTCCCGTGGCAGAGCAATTGTGTCTTTTTTTGCGATGGTATCACCTACCACTTTCGGTAGGGTATCATTTACTACCGTATTTTTCTGCAATTTCTGAGGCACTGTCTGTGCTAAAAAACTGTTAAAAATTAGGATAATAAGAAATTGTAATATATTTTTGAAGACGGTTTTGTCCAATTTTTGTTTGCTATAATTTGGGGTCAAAATTAGTATAATTTTTAAAACTTAAAGATGTACCAATCAAAATTTAAAATAATTTTAGCATTTCTGTTCGTTGTTTTATCCAGTATTGCATTTTCTCAAAAAAAATTCACGATAGTTTTGGATGCAGGACACGGCGGTAGCGACCATGGAGCCTACAGATCCTACAGTGATATTGGCAGAATTGCAGAAAAAGATGTTACGCTCGCCATCACTTTAAAATTAGGAGCAAGACTCGAAAAAAATAAAGATTTTAAAATCATTTATACGAGAAAGATAGATGAATTCCCTTCCCTTTCGGACCGTACTAACCTTGCCAACCGGAGTAAGGCTGATCTTTTCGTTTCTATTCACTGTAATTCCGCAGCCAGAAACACTGCATACGGTACTGAAACTTTTGTACAGGGCCCTAACCAGAATGATGAAAATCTTGAAGTGGCAAAACGTGAAAACGACGTAATTTATTTGGATGAAAAAGATAAGCAGACTTTCGGCTCCTACAACGCAAGTTCCCCTGAATCTTTAATAGCTCTTAAACTTCAGCAAAGTAAATACCTTGAAGCCAGCATGCTGTTAGGAGGGCTGGTAGAAGGAAATTTCGTTAACAGAGATAAAAGATTTTCGCGTGGTGTATTCCAGAAAAACCTTCACGTTTTGAGGATGAACGCGATGCCGTCAGTATTAATTGAGACAGGGTTCATTAATCATCCTGAAGAAAGTCACTATTTAGCATCAGATAAAGGTCAGGAAGAAATTGCTGAGAGTATTTATCTTGCAATTATTGATTATAAAAAAGCCTACGACAGAAAAACCGGAAACGTAGCTTCAAATAAAAAACCAGAGCCGGAAAAACCTGTGGAAGTTCCGCTGAAAAACGATTTCAGAATTCTTTTAATGACTACATCTATCAAATATGATGAGAATGACCCTGCTTTGAGAGGTTTAAACTATATTCTAACTCTGAAAGAAGGTGGTGTTTATAAATACTATTACAGCGTTACCAATATGGCTTCAGTGAAAGACCAGAATATTAAAACCGCTAAGGATGCCGGATTTAAAAACGCTTACGCAGTTGGATTTATGCCTAATCAAAAATTAAGTTCCGGGTATTATAATATAGAAGTATACGTAGGGAAAGATAAATTGAGTGCAAATTCCCATATACTGCAGACTCTGAAAGATGTGGAAAGAAACAAAATGAACGGAATTTTCTATTATACTTACGGAAAGGAGTATTCTCTGGAAGATGCTGTGAAACTTCAGAAAGAGCTGGAAGCCAAAGGAATTAAAAATACAATCATCCAAAAGATGTATAAATAGGAGAAAAATTTTGAAATGTAAAACTTAATATATATTTTTGCATCCTCAAAATCTGGTCTATTCGTCTAGTGGTTAGGACTCAAGGTTTTCATCCTTGCAACAGGAGTTCGATTCTCCTATAGACTACAATATCGCACTTTCCGCAAGGATCTATGAGTGCATAAACGCCCTATTTTAGGGCATTCAAGGTAGAATCAAATTTATTTTAATTTATTCAACTTTACTTTATTTCATATAAAAACGTTACTAAAACGTTTCTTTATTTTTATTTAAAACCCGTACAGTTTAAAGATTTTAAAATTATTAATTTTAAAAGTATAAAATTATGGGTGTAATTCTAAGAAAGAGAAAACACAAAGATGATGGGACGTTTTCTTATTATGTTGACATTATTGAAAATAATCAACGAAGAACTAAAACAATTTTAAAAGTTCGAAAGGGAGACAATCTCAAAAATAAAAAATTAGAGGCTGACAGGCTTTTAATAGCTTTTCTGGATGAGTATGAATCAATAAAACAAGGAAAAGTACCTGCATATAAAAAGGATGTATCAATCATCGACTACTGCGATAGATATATTGAGAATTATGTGCAGACCGATATCAACACAGTCATATCATCCGTTAAAAAGTTCCGGCTTTTTCTGAAAGAGAAGGTTAAACAGGAAAAATTAACCTTTCCCAATCTTACAGAATTCATTGTCGAAAATTTTGCTACATACTTAAATTACGAAGCGAATCTCAATGGAACCACGCCAGCCGGATATTTTAAAAAATTTAAAAAAATTTTAAACTGCGCAAAAAAGGAAAACTACTTACAGGCTTCGGTATTCGAAGATGTGATATTTAAAAAGAAGCCTGAAGCCTCTGAAAAAGTCGTGAAAAAACAAATTTTAGACGAAGATGAAATTCTACTATTATGGGAAACTCCTTGTGGCAATAATGAAGTCAAGAAAGCTTTTATGTTTGGCTGCTATTCAGGTCTAGGAATGGCTGAGATGTTTGATTTGAAATGGTGCGAAATTCCTGATTCCATACTATCAACGTTTCGTAAGAAAAACAAAATTTCGATAAGAAATAAAATTAGCGAACGTATGCTCTTTGAACTAGGAAAAGCAGGATCTGGCGATGAACTAGTTTTTAACCTTAAAAATAAAAGTACAGGCAAAAATCTAACGCTTAACGGCATAAACGGAGTAATAAAAAGATGGGCTTTAAAAGCTGGAATCACGAAGCACCTGACAAGTTACTGCGGCAGACACTCTTTCGCCACAAGATTGCTTAAAAACGGTGTTAATTTGAAGGTTGTAGCAGATACTATGGGGCATAAAAATATTAACACAACCGCAAAGTATTTAAACCATGTTACTGACCTGAGAGATCAGGCGACCGCTGGATTATGCTAATTGTGGATAACTTTTTAAATAATGTAAAATTATCATTCAGATACCTGAATGATAATTTTTTTATTATTTAGCGTAATTTCAACATTTACATGGTTTTGTATTTAATTTTATTCTAATTAATTTTATACCACTAAACTAAAATACCGAAACAATGTATTTAGTTTTTTACACTAAATGAAGGACACTATGACCCTTATGGAGGTAGCAGCATATTTAGGATATAAGCCTAAATACATCTATCAGCTAATCCATAAAAAAAAGATTCCATTCTCAAAGCCTTTTGGAAGAAAACTTGTTTTTAGCAGGCAAAAAATAGACGATTTTATCGCTCTAAACACAGCAAAAACTGAACAAGAATTGCAGATAGAAACTGCCCATTATTTTCTCAATAATAACTAAATATGCCCACAATAACAGCAAAAGAAGTCCAAGATCACTTAGATAGAATTATCCAAGAGGGGGGTTGCGTTGTGCGGGCAGTATCGAAAATTAAGTTTTTTAGTAAGCTTAGGGTATCAAATTTTTTTGATGAAGCCAATGAAATTGATTTTCATTTTATGAAAGATAGCTTAATGGCATTCCGTATACTTTCTAAAGTTGCGAAGAATATCTGCATTAGCTTTTTTCAAAAAGTCAGTCTCTTATCAGGTCTCTCAAAAAATGTACCTAAGAAACTGCTATCTTACCTATCTGCTATTCAAAATCAAGTCGATAGAATTTCCTAATCTCATATCCGTTCTATTAAAAACGGATTTCTAATTTGCCCTGTTGCTACAGCAGGATAACTCCACATTTTTTAAAGCAATATCAAAACACCGAAATTCTTCTGTGCTAACAGTCTTATGCCTATATCGCAAGGAACAAGGTGAAAAATCCTTATTTCATCTATAATGAAACAAAACAAAACTTCGATATTTTCTACTTCTAATTCTCTTATAATACCTAAGTCGATCACTCTACCAAAATCCGTGGTTAATAATCTACACAACGCAATTGCCACTAACAAGCCAAAATTTCATCTACACATACCTCTGGCTTGTCATTTTTTAAACTTAATCGCTTCACGCAGGTTTAAATACCCTGAATTTAACGAGTGTTTTGACGGCTTTGTCCCTTTATCTTCAAAGATTTTGGAAAAACACTTTTATGGTTACCGAAAATACTTCAATTATTTTATAGAAAATGGCATTATTGAGATGAAAAATTATTCGACCTACCATAACAAATCAAAGTCATATAGGTTCATCAATGATTCAAAATTTGAATCTACGGAATTTGAAGTAATCGATGTTACGAGCCTTAATAAACTAAAAAACATAAACGTTGTTGAGTATTTTAATGGAAGAAGTATTAAGTGCTCACATCTTACAAAATGGTTTTATCAAGGTTTAGAAATTGATTACGACGCAGCTGTTCAGACAGCGAATAAAGAACCAAATATTTTGAAACGACAATCTTACTTACTTGCAATTGAAAAAATAAAAAATAAAGAATTCTATTTTAGCCGAAAAAAGCTGTCAGACGATCGGCTTCATACTAACCTAACCAATTTATCGAAAAAAATACGTCCTTTTCTTCGTTTCAACACCGAATTTTTTTTCAATATCGACCTTAAGGCTAGCCAACCCTACTTTCTAGTAGTCTTTATTGAAGAAATGCTAGGAAATATTGGAACAACAACTAGAAAGCCAACGGGTAGACGTACCCTTATGTTCGAGAACGTCAAAGATTTAATACATAAAGATGGTTTCCAAGAGGAGTATCAGACCATAAAACAGTGGATTTTAAAAGACGATTTTTATACACGAATGGCTGACATTTGGTTTGGTAATCGAGAGACCCCATTAACACGAAACGAGTGGAAAAAAAATAAAGTGAGAAGGGTAACCTATGGAAGCAAAAGAGATTTGGTTAAGAAGCTGATCCTACGACTATTCTATATTGACACGGCTTCTGCTGCATATCAAAACGAAGATTTTAAAGTATTTGAATCAAGATTCCCACATTTTTCAGAATTTCTTAAAAAATTAAAAAAGAATGATTTTACTGACTTAAGTAAAGAAATGCAGAATATAGAAGCGTTCTGCATCTTAGAAATAGTTACACCACGGTTGAGTAAAATGTTTCCAAAAATGCCTCTGTTCACGATTCATGATAGCATTATGACAACAGTAGAATGGGCTAAAAAGACTGATCTTGCAGTCCTAATTCAAAAAATAATGCTGGAAGCTAATGGCGTGCAACCGCAAGTGAATATAGAAGTCTAAAGCTATTACAATTAAAAATAGCAAAATTTACTTTGGTCAGTAAATCTGAATTATAAAGCGTAACGTTTCGTAAATATAATCTGCATAATAATACACTAGGCATACTATTCATCTATCTCTATTAATAATACTGATGGATACTTTTTTATTAGATATTGATCAAGATGTCAGGGGGAAAGTATTTAAAGCTATACTTTGTCACATCATAATTTTATAACTAAATTTATAGTGATAGCGTTTTTGATGATGTAGGAGTGCTTGAAATAACAGTCCTTCACAGACTATGCTTATCATTCGTCAAATTGTATTACAGAAATTTTTTTAATCTTTTTAACCTATCATCTATCTATTTTATCAGAACAAAATTTAGATTTAGTGGCGTTTTCACATGGAAAACGAAACCTTAAATCGAGCATTGCGATACGCCAGAAGACTGCGGAAAAATCGAGTTTCAATTTCAGATTTGGAATTGCGAAATAAGGATGGGGGTGGGTCAAAAATAAAAATTAGAAAACAGCTTTTTTGTAGGGCTGGTCTAATATATAGTTAGACAAACAGTTCTTCCCTTATGATTACAGAAAGGATTTGGCAATATAGTGCCATAACATTATGCCAAGCTTGGCGATACGTTTACAATGTTTTAATAGAAAAATGAAGAATCATCTTAAAATTCAAATTTTCTTCAAAATTGAATGACTAAATTAGCGATATGAAAATCTTGATTGTTGAAGACGAAGAAGAATTGGCAAAAAGTATTGCAGAATACCTTTCGGAAGAAAAATATCTGTGTGAATTTGCATCAACATTCAACGAAGCGATGAGCAAAATTGAAGTCTTTCAGTACGACTGTATTTTATTAGACATTACTTTGCCTGACGGAAACGGTTTAAAAATTCTGGAAGAACTAAAAAAAGAGCAAAAACAGGATGGCGTAATCATCATATCTGCAAAAAATGCATTGGACGATAAAATCAAAGGTCTCGAAATCGGAGCAGATGATTATTTAACCAAGCCATTTCATCTCTCGGAATTGGCAGCACGAATTTATTCCATTATCAGAAGAAAACAGTTTAATAGCACAAATGTCGTGGCTCAAAATGAACTTCAGATCGACCTTTTGGCAAAAACGGTTTCAGTAAATAACAGTTTAATAACTTTGACAAAGAAAGAATTCGATTTATTGGTATATTTCTTGGGAAATAAAAACCGTGTAATTTCAAAGAGTACTTTGGCAGAGCATCTTTCCGGTGATTTTGCAGATATGCTTGAAAACCATGATTTTGTTTATGCTCACGTAAAAAATCTTAAGAAAAAATTATATGATGCAGGATGTGACCATTATCTGAAAACGGTTTATGGAACGGGTTATAAATGGGAAAGTCAATAAAAAGATTTCAATGAAGCCTTTATTAAGCAAAACCACAAGACCGTTCTTAATTTTTGTACTGATTGTTCTCACGATCAGTATTCCTGTTTATTATTTTGTGGTAGATGCGATCTGGCAGGATGAACTTGACGAGCACAATGAGATCGTAGCTGAAAAAACTTCTTATGAATTTAACCGGATGTCTATTTCTTCTGAAGAAATGCAACGGAATATTGCGCTGTGGAATCAAATTCAGCCAGGAACCAATATTGAAAAACTGAATGCTAAAATTCTGAAACAGGACAAGATTTTTACGACAGAAAAATACAAACCTTTTTCTTCAGATACCAAAATTGAACGTTACCGATGTCTGGAAAAAGTAATCTATATCAAAAACGAAACGTACCTTTTTACTATAGAAACCAACATTGAAGAAACTGAAGGAACAGTAATGATTATCGGAATGGTTACGTTTTTCTTTTTTATACTGATTGTAAGCGGTTTATTTATTTTAAACAGGAAACTTTCCAAATCAATCTGGAAGCCCTTTCGTAAAACTTTGGATCAGCTTAAACATTTTAACCTTAACAATCATACTCAGATTGAGTTCGAGCCATCAGACACAATTGAATTTCAGGAACTGAATGTTTCTCTTCAAAAACTCATTGCTCAAAATGTATCGGTTTACAAAACCCAGAAAGAGTTTACAGAAAACGCTTCCCACGAATTGCAAACCCCTTTGGCAATCCTTAAAAACAAGCTGGATCTTCTTCTGCAGAACTCAGATCTTACGGAAAAGCAGTATAATATTGCTGAAGATATGAACAAAGCACTTTCCCGAAGTGCAAGAATTAATCAAAACCTTTTACTTCTGGCTAAAATTGAGAACAGTCAGTTTAATAAGTCAGAAACTATCCAATTTGATTTAATTGTAAAACAGATTTTAGCAAATCTTGAAGAGCACATCCTTCAGAAAAACATCACCTTAGAGGTTTCTACTTTGCAGAAAACAATAATTAAAGGCAACATCAGTCTGGCAGAAATTCTGATCAATAATTTGGTTTTAAACGCTATCAGGCATACAAAATCTGAAGGCTATATTAAAATTAATTTAGAAAATTCAGTCTTATCAGTATCCAATTCAGGTTCTGAAAAACTAGATGAAAACATGCTTTTTAAAAGGTTCTCAAAATTATCTTTTGCCAACAGTGGAAGCGGTTTGGGTTTGGCAATTATTAAAGAAATATCAAAATCGCAAAACTGGACTGTTGACTATCATTTTTCAGAGCAAAATCACATCTTTTCTGTGACATTATAACATCTAAATTCCCACTCATTTTCCCTAATTCTAAATTTCTTCAAAATTGGAATTTTTCTTTGTGTCAAAATAAACAATGGCACTCTCAGAAAAAAATTAATCCTAAATATTCTTTTTTAAAAATATTCCTTAGAAACACTTCTTGGGGATCATTAGCTTTTGTGTTTGCTCTTACATATTATTTACTATCAAAATATTTTAAATGAGAAAATTTATTTCAATTGCTGCAACGGTAGTTTCGTCGGTCGCAGTAGAAGCGCAGGAAATTTCATCAACAGCACGTGATACGATTTCGTATGCAAAATCCAAAAGGATGAGCGATGCAGATTTAGCTAAAAAAAAAGAGGGAATCTTTGTAACAGGAATTCCTGATATTTCCTCTGATCCCGTTACAGGATTTGGTTTTGGTGTGAGAACCAACGTCATCTGGAACGGAAAACGGGACAATGAATTATTTGCTTACACCCCATATCTGATGAAGTTAAAAGCCAATGCTGCTTACTACACATCAAATGCACGAGAATTGGCACTCTCATTAGATGTTCCCTATTACAAAGGCAGCAGATGGAGATTTAAAGTTGATTTTAAAGCCCAGCAAAATCCTGCAAACCTTTATTTCGGTCTTACGGAAAAGACCTTGGGAGACATAAGCCTTCCCTCCAATGAAAATGTTACATTTTCAACTTACAAAGATTTTGACAAAGCAAGAAAAACATTACGTCCCGGTCTTGGTAATGAAGCTGCATTCGTAACGGATGCTCTTTCTAACCGATTCAGAGAAACGGAATTTATGCTGAACCTGAAAGCGGATTATACTCTTGGAAACGGAAAATGGAGAATAATGGGAGGTTATGAAATTCAACACCTTGATTATACAACTTTCGAAGGAATGGAAGCCGATGCCATCGATCCGCTTACGAGAAATAACACCAAAGCGCCTAACGGAACTTCACTTCTCAGGAGAGATTTTGAGCAGGGAAATATTTCAGGTGTAGACGGTGGCTGGGTTTCGATCATCCAGAATGCTCTGATCTATGACACAAGAGATTTTGAACCCGATCCGTCAAAAGGTGCTTATTTTGAGATTGCCAATGAATATTCAGGGAAATACATCGGTTCTCAGTTTGATTTTGATAAATTATTGATTCAGGGAAGGTATTATCAGAAACTTCCTTTCGGGAAACGTACCGTACTTGCAGGTCGGGCGGGAGTTGGAAATGTCTTTGGTAAAAATCCTCCATTTTTTGAATTTCAGGATCAATGGAGCCCAGAAGGCAGTATTAATGCATTAGGTGGAAAAGCTTCTTTAAGAGGTTACCGTGCCAACCGTTTTCTGGCAAGATCAATGTGGTTTGCTAATTTTGAATTGCGTGCCCGTCTTGCTGAAACTAATCTATGGAAGCAGCATTTCTCTTTTACTGTTGCTCCATTCTTTGATATGGGAACTGTAAGAAACCGTTGGCAGGATCTAAATTTCCAGAACATCAAGACTTCTTACGGAGCAGGTTTGAGAATTGGCTGGAACCAATCTACTATACTGTATTTTGATTACGGAAGATCAAAAGAAGATGGTCTTTTTTTCTTCGGAATCGGACAGAATTTTTAATACTTTTATAATCTTAGACTTCAATTGGGTTGAAAATTCAAAATTTCTTCAAAATTGAAGTCTAAACTTGTCGTCTCAAATAATTTGTGATGATATTCAAAAAACTTTCGGGTTATGCTAAAACCCATTTCAATTCAAGATTTTCTGCGCTTTTTAGCGTTCTGAGCCTTTACATAATACTTTCATTTTTGATCAGAATTGCTTTTTTAGTTTGGTCTTCAGCAGATGTAGATTTTAATCCTTTCTATATTTTTAGGGCATTTTTAACGGGTTTTCTTTATGATTTGGCGATAGGTTCAATGTTACTGTTTCTATACGCACTGTATCTTTTATTATTTCCAAAAAGATGGATTGGATCGGTTGCAGATAAAGCTTTCACATATTTTTATTTAACACTCATTTTCATTATAATTTATTTCAGTCTGATGGCAGAAATTCCATTTTGGGATGAATTTGGGGTAAGATTTAATTTTATAGCAGTTGATTATCTAATTTACACATACGAAGTTGTCGGGAATATCAACCAGTCTTATCCTCTTCCTCTGATCGCAGGTGTTTTGATTTTAGTTATTGTTTTAACCTTTATCTGTTTTAAAAAATTACGTGTTTTTAAAAATACTTTTTCGGATAAGAGACCAATTTCTTCACGATTAACACCTGCCGTTATTATAATACTATTAGGTTCTGTTCTGGGATTTTTAATGAAAAACAAAATGGCGGATTTCAGCAATAATCTTGTGATCAACGAAATCGGTAAAAACGGTGCATTCTCATTTATTTCCGCCTACAGATCCAATGAACTTGATTACAAAACTTTTTATCCAAAACTTTCTGATAAAGAAGCCTATTCTGTTCTGAAAGCTTCGCTGTTGCAGGAAAACCAAAAGTATGAAACAACACAAGAGGATGATATTTCAAGAATTACAAAAGGCGTTCAGGAACAGCGTCCCAACATCATCGTTATTGCAATTGAAAGCTTCAGTGCTGATTTCCTGACAGAATTCGGAAACAAAGACCACTTAACACCCAATTACGATCAACTCGTTACTCAAAGCGTTTTCTTCACGAATCTTTATGCTACCGGGACAAGAACCGTGAGAGGCATGGAAGCCCTTACACTCTGCGTGCCGCCAACTCCCGGAAACAGTATCGTAAGAAGACCTGATAATGACAACCTGTTTTCAGTCTCAACCATTGTGAAATCTAAAAACTATCATCCTTATTTTATCTACGGAGGCGACGGTTATTTTGACAATATGAACAATTTTTTCGGAGGACAGGGCTTTGATATTGTAGACCGCAACAGAGGAAATCCTTTATCCGATAAAATTCATACGCATAGATTTAAAATCCCTGATCAGGAAGTCACTTTTGAAAATGCCTGGGGAATCTGTGATGAAGATATTTATACTCAGTCCATGAAGTATGCTGATAAAAGTATGAAAGAAAACAAGCCGTTTTTCGAGTTTGTAATGACGACTTCAAACCATAAACCGTACACTTTTCCTGTTGGTAAAATCAATCTTGCTCAGGGAGACAGAAATGCTGCAGTGAAATACACCGACTATGCCTTGGGAAAATTCATCAGAGATGCTAAAACTAAGTCCTGGTTTAAAAATACAGTTTTTGTAATTGTTGCCGATCATTGTGCAAGCAGCGCAGGAAAGTGGGAAATTAATATTGCTAAACATCACATTCCTGCCATAATTTATAATCTGAATCAACCCCACCAAAACATCACACGTCTGACTTCACAAATTGATCTGATGCCAACATTATTCGGGTATTTAGGCTGGAACTACAAAACTGAACTGTATGGCAAAGACATCAACCAGACTAAAGCAGGAGACGAACGTGCATTTATCGGCAACTACAGAACTTTGGGAATGCTGAAAAATAATCTTTTCACCCAAATTGATGACCGTAAAAGGATAAAGCAGTTTGAAGTCAATCCTTCCGACCAATCACTGTCTGAAGTTCACGCTTCAAACAATTATCATATTTCGGAAACAATTGCCCATTATCAGACAGCAAGTGAAAGATTTAAAAATGGAAAAATGAAATTAAAATAATTTTTTCTGAAAATAGAAATTCAAAATTTCTTCAAAATCAGGTTACACCTTTGTATCATTAAAATGCAGGTGTAACTTTTTTTAATTTTTTTTAAATGATTTTACAAATAATCTTATTATTTTTCGGAACTGTCTTAGCTTTTTGGCTGAGTGCAATCTGTGGTGGAGGCGCAAGCCTGATTCTTATTCCGATTTTAAATCTTCTTTTACCGACCTCTGTTGTTCCATTTTCTCTGATGATTGGGACGTTTACAAGTTCTGCATCCAGAATTGCCATTTTTAAGAAGCATATCAACTGGAAAATATTCTTCTGGTTTGTTCCATTTTCAATTCCTGCGGTTTTGGCTAGTGCTTATTTAATCAAATATATTAATCCTAACTATCTTCAACTTATTGTAGCCCTTTTTCTTGTAAGCAATACTCCACAGCTTTTCAAATCAAAGAAAATTGAAGTTACATCTGAAAAACCATATCCTGATTTTGCTTTGGCAGTCATTGGTTTCCTTGCTGGTTTTGTTTCGGGAATTACGGGGGCAACAGGACTTTTGTTTAACCGTTTTTATCTGAAATTCGGGCTTTCTAAAGAAGAAATCGTGGCTACACGTGCAGCGAATGAAGTATTTCTGCATCTCATTAAACTGTTGATCTATATTTCTTTAGGATTATATTCAAATCTTGCGTTGTGGCTTGGATTGGCAATCGCAGCAGCTACCATCATTTCATCGTATACAGTAAAATTTATTCTTCCTTATCTGAGCGAAAATATTTTTAAGAAAGTGGGTTACGGAGCGATGGTTATTTCCGGAGTTGCTTTGCTGGCAGGAACATCTGGTAAAATAATCGAACAGGACAAAATTTCTATAGTGAATAACAACAACGAACACAGTTCGGTAATTTCCTGGCGAAATACCGATATGGTTTTGGAATATGCTATAAAAGACGGTCTGGAAATAGAACGACCCATACAGCCTGAAGAATTGCCTGAACCACTAAAGCAGAAGTATATCAATTTAAAAAAGCAATATGACACGGTGTATATTGAAAAAGTTTTCACTTTAGGAAGTGAACCCGCGCATGAGTTTTACTGCTATAAAAATAAAAAGCTTACAAAATTTGAAATTTAGAAAAATGAAGATGATCAGGCTATCGAATTTTATCAGCAAAAACAAGACAGCTTTTTACCATTGGGCTCTAATTCTACTACCCATAAGTTTCCTGCTGCTTTCAGTATACGTATTACTTAATCCTACGCAATATTTAGACATACAGATATCGAACGAAATTCAGGAGCATCAGACTGTGAATTTAAATACCATTATGATCTGGATAAGCTTGTTGGGAAGAATACATGTTTCGGTATTGGTGGTTTCACTGTTATCATTATTCTTTACCATCATCAAAAAGCGACAGGAAGCACTTTTAATTCTTTCGTCCTTATTATCAGGTTTTATCGGTTTAATTCTGAAAATTCTGATTAACAGACCACGCCCGACCGATGATCTGGTTGTACTGTTAGAAGAGACAAAATATCAGAGTTTCCCCAGCGGGCACGTATTGTTTTACACAATGTTTTTTGGTTCTCTTACGATAATCTTTTGGAGTTGGAGAACTATGACTTTTATATTTAGGTCATTTTTGATAGTAAGCTGTCTTTCTATGATTTTTTTAGGAGCCGTATCAAGAGTTTATCTCGGTGCACATTGGTTTACAGATGTTCTGGCAGCATTTGTATTGGGCATAATCTGTCTTTTGATTTCAGGAAAAATCTATCTTAAACATAAAATTTAGCAGACACAGTTTGCGCATCAATTCATTATAACTTCTTATCATTTTTAATTCTCAAAATCCTTTAAAATTATGTCAGGATATTTTATAAAATTATGCTTCCTTCCTATTTTGCTATCGGTTTTCGAACACATTTCAGCGCAGACAGTCAGTGATTCTATATCTAATTTTCAAAGTGTACGAGATAGTACGGTGCTTTCAGAAAAGAAAAATGTCGTTTTAAATTATAAAAAATACATTCTACCCTCTGCACTTGTCGGGTACGGCGTTGCGAGTTTAACCATCCCGGATCTTAAACAGCTAAATTTTTCGACAAGAGATGAAATTAAAGAACATCAGCCGGATCACATTCGACTGGACAATTACACTCAGTTTGCTCCGGCGGTTCTAGTCTATGGCTTAAATGCGGCTGGCATCAAAGGCAAACATAATTTCAAAGACAGAAGCATTATTTACGGAACTTCAATGTTGATCACTTCAGCAATAACAGTTCCGCTGAAACATCTCGTAAACGAGGAGCGACCTGATCAATCCAACCGACTTTCTTTTCCGTCAGGACATACAGCAGTCGCTTTTGCATCAGCACACTTTATGTATAAAGAATATAAAGACGTAAATTTCCTTTTGAGTATTTCTGGTTATTCGTTTGCTGCTTTTACCGGCATTTATAGGATGTTGAATGACAAACACTGGTTCGGTGATGTGATGGCTGGTGCAGGATTTGGGATTATTTCAACCGAATTGGCTTATTGGCTATATCCTAAAATTAATAAATTGATTTCAGGAAAAAATAATACAAGTTCAACAATGGTGATGCCCTTTTATCAAAGTAAAACGATGGGCATTGGATTGGTTACGAGTTTTTAATTATTAAATTTCTCAAAGATGCGAATAAAATACAAAATCTTTTAGATACTGTTTCATCTAACGCCCAATCTAAATTTAGCCTTACTTTCAGGTACTAAAAAATTTTGTAATTTTATGTTCTAAACTAAAAACTAGATTATCTATGGCTCTCACCATTCATAACGACATTGCTATCCATGAAGCTGGTCATGCAGTGTTCGGTTATTTGATTCCCTAATTAATGGAAATACAGCACGTCACTATTGATACAGACTACAGTCAGGAATTTAGCCTTTACTCCGACGGCGGAATGTTATACAAATTTATTAAGCATCCCGATAGCCTTAATCCTTACGAAAACGACCTATTCTGCCTATCACAACTTGCAGGACTAGCTGCTGACATTGTTAATGAACACGATGGAGATGTATCTGAAGAATATTTTCTAACAGAAGATTTCTCAAATAAGATCAGTCATATACATTACTACGGTGACATTATGGCTCACACTCGATTTCAAAAACCACTATTAGATTGGCTTCAGATTCCAATTACGGTTTACAACCAAATTTCCGTAATGCTGCTTGCAAACCTTTTTTCTAATGATCAAATTCTTCCTAGTTTGCTGCACGTAAGAAACCAGCTTGAAGAACAAAAAACAATTCTTGGAAATTCTTTAACTAGTTTTTTAGATCAAACTGCTTTAGCCGAATATAAAAAATCCAGTTGGCAGGATGTAAAAGAAATCCGTAAAAGACTTTTCTTTTAAACTCTATTCCTAATACAGCACAGTCGCAAATTTAAACTCCTCCATCCAACATGATACGTTTCTAAGGTATAAAACATTAGCTTTGTATCATCTGGTCTTTTTTCAATAAAAAAGCCGTAAAATAATGGTTTATTTCCATTTTCTGTATTACATTTACACCCTAAAATTTTATCGATAACTAACGAAGCGTTAGCTTTTGTTCTGTAAACAGGAATCTTGGTAAATTCTCAATCATCACAGAACAAACAGTTTTCGTCCCGCCGATGGCGTGGACTGCAAACTTGTTTGTGATGTATGGTCTACCAAGAACCTCTGTTTGCAAATTAAGCTGTAGTTCCACGCTTTTTGCATTCTAACGAGGTATTAGGAACTGTGCCATAAAAAACAGTGTTATGGACTTAAACGACCTACCGGAATCCCCTCCCCAATTCAGCATTATTAGAAGATTTGTAGATTTATTTCTTTTTGGGCGATCAGTTTTTATCACGGACACCCGTTATCTCACCTCTGATTTAGCAGACTACCTTGAAGCTAACCCATTTGATGGAATGAAAAGAGATGTAAACCAAGATCAGTTAATGATACATTTTGAAAAAACCATTACTCTATTTTTAGAAATTTCTTCGAAAAAAGAAAGAATGGAACTTGTAGAATGGTACAATTGTCATCCCTGCAAAAAGATAATCAATCAACTTGTAACCATACAAAGACAAAATTACTCATTTCAGTATCGCTACTTCCCCTTAGATTTGGATGACGATCTCATCGAACATAGCCTTATACACATGAAAATTATGCCCATACAGATCTTTTCTATGCTCGCAAATCAACTAGCTAGAATTTCATGGTATATTCGACCAGTTGACGGACAATTAGATAAAGAAAACTACGACAAAGTTTTTACATGGCTCTTGTACTATTACGAACCTTCAGAAGGCTTAATGCTTTCGACAGATACATTACTTGATTATATTCACGGCAAACCACGAGATTTAGAACAACTTTCCAGCGAAGATGAAATTGAATCTTACAACTATAGGATTAAAAAGATAATTTCTGAAAACCTCTATCAATCCCAATTATAATAATTAAAAAAATGAAAAACAAATCTATTATCCTTAGCCTTTTAATGGCTTCATTTTTTACATTTTCTTGCAGCAGTTCAACTGATGAACCGGAAGCTTCAAATCAGCCTGCAAACGCTTTTATTGGAGACTGGAAAATTTCAAAGTATGTCTTTATAAACAACCTGAACGGTCAGCAGATTGGAAGTGCTAATCCGGACTGCTCAGGGAAAAATCTATATCAGCTGAGAGAAAACAACTGGTTAAATATCAGAATGTATAAAAACGTTAACGGAGGTGCTTGCTTGGACACTCCCACTAACGACAATGGTGTATGGAGTTATAATTCATCAACAAAAATGATTGGCTTCTACGGAGATATAGAGTATAAAGTAAAGTCGATTACAAATTCTGAACTTCAGATTGAGAGTTTTGATGAAGGTTATGTAGACTATTTTGATAAGGATTATAATAACGATGGTGTAACTGATAAGGTTGTTACAATTTTGGTCAAGCAATAATCAGTTTTTATAAAAGCAAAAACCGTTTCATTTGAAGCGGTTTTTCTCTTTTAAGCAAAAAAGCTGGACGCAATTCAGTGCTGTATCTTTATGAAATGAAACAAAAACAAATTCTATTTTTCACATGGCTTTTGATGATTGCTATGCTTGGTCACGTTTTTATTTCAGCTTCAGAGTTTTTAGTATTCCTCTTAAAGCACAATGCAAAGCTTTATATTGTGCTGTATATATTATGGGATATTTCACTTCTGATTACAATGACAGTTTTGTATTATAAAGCTATTTTGAAAAAGGAAAATGAAGACAGATAAGCTTGGAATTTTAGTTGAAAAAATAAATTTAGACACTATTCCACAGAGTGTGTAAGTTAAAAAGTATTAGCGGGAATTTTTAAATTTCCTCTAATTCCAATCTCATTTGATTTATTAATTCGGCTTTAATATATTCCACTTTTATAGCTTCTTCAAGAAGTGGTGCTTGCAGAAGCTGCAGTAATTCTCCTGAATTTGATTTAACAAGCTGTGGCATTGATGCCAATAAATTATTACTTTCATCAACCAATTTACTGTATGCACTTTCTAAAAGATCCAATTGTTGTATTACAGTATTACTTGCATGAAGTCTTATTTCACTAGTCTCGTGTCTTAACTTCACCAGTCCTTTGCTTGCATCCATCATTAACGTTTACGTCTTCCTTTGGTAGTTTACTGTAGCTTTTTGTTTCTCTTTATCTGTAAAAGATCTCATCAGATTTTTAGTGTATTCAGCTATATACATCTACATTTTTTCTCCACCTTTAATATTTATTTCTGTATTCATTTCATCAACCTAAGCAAAAAAATTCGAGTAGGACTTAGTTTTACTTTCGTATCGATATTTCTTTTTTGTAAATCGAGTTGATGATCTTTTTTAAGTTCTTCTAACTGTTTTGAATAATACGATTTTACTTCTTCCCCCTCTTGAACAAGTCTTACATTATCTCTTTTTAATCTACGATTTTTAACACTTTCAACAAGGTATACTGCTAAGCCTGATATTATTGCACTCAAAACACCTGTTGAAAATCCTCTAAGAATTTCAGGTGAAATATTTAAATTTTCCAACATAATTAATAAAATGTGAAGATTATTTATCAAAATGGAATGCCATTACTTCCAAGTAAACAGTTTTATTTTCATCCTGTGGTAAACAAAATTCATAGCTTAATGAACTCTCTCCTCTTTCTCCAACATGCTTACGAAAATACGGATGATCTCCAATTTCATTTTTGATTGTCTGCAGTACTTTAGTAAAATCTTTGTTTTGTACAAAAAGCAAAATTGCAACCTTAGAATCTCTCCATGTAAGATAACGATCGAAAAGCTGGGAAATAGCGCTGTGAAACTCTGATGCTCCATGCCAAAATTTACATTCAGCTACAAACAAATTGCTCGCATCCGGAGCATATTTCAGAATAATATCAGTTTTACCACCACGGTTAAATGTTTCACCACTGGCTGTTGTTGCATCATATCGAGTTTCTAAAACCAGTAAAAATTGATCTCTTATACCCTCTTCATCCTTGTCTTTGTATGTAGATGGCTTTTTTTCCATACTTTTTCCTAAATCATAGATGACTTTAAGTATATCGTTATACATTTCCTTTGCCATCATGGGCTCAGAGGAAAACTCTTTATTTTCAGAAACAATGGGCTGTGGGATGACTTTTTTCTTTATCGTTGGAGCAGTAAAAAGAGATGTCGTATCAGGATCTACCTTTACATTGATGGCAGTAAAAAAATCATTTTCCTTTTGATATTTATTTTTTTGTTCAGAAAATAACGAATCAACTAAAGAAGGTAAGGATTGCATCCAACCTTGTGCTATTTGATTAGCACTATCTAAGTTAGCAAATACTTTCCTTTTATATTCTGCTTTTGTTTGCAAAAATTCCTCTGGATCTTGTTTATATAGTTTAAAATCAAACGAAACTAATGAATCATGCTCATCTACAGTAATTTCAGCTGATGTCATAATCCAAGAACTAGGTTGAACTCTAAACAAATCCGCTGAACCTATAAATGGATATTGTACCGTGAAAATGTAAACATCAGTTTCGTATTTTTCTCTGTAAAATCTATCTTCAACCCATTCTTTTGTCACTAGTGGAGGTGGGACGATTTCGTTATTAAAATCTATTGCTAAAGATTCTAATTTATGCTTATCAATCAAGTAGGACTTAAATTCCTCTTCATCAACTCCGAGTATGTAATCCTTTGACTTACCTTCGATCTCTCTTTTTATATACTCTTTAAGCTGTGGGATAAAATCGAAGTTACTAATTTCACTGAATGATTTAATTTTTCTACCGTATTTCATAAATGTTTTTTCTTAATTAAATTGTAAAATATTCGGTTTTTCTATTAGCTAATTTACTCGTTTTTATTGATATCTCCTTCTAACAATCTTTCTCTATAGCCAATTCCCCAGCCAGCCATTTCTTTAATAACTCTATTTAGGCTTTTCTCTTTTCTGTTTAAGTATATTCTATCTTCACCGGATGAGAATCAAGTATGGTACGCTTAATAAATTGATTCATCTCTAAATGCTTTAACTCCTTGGACAACATTCTTAGAGCAATATTGAAAAGTTCCCTTTTTAAATTCATAAAACGCAAGGCGAGACTTATGGTATTATGGTATATCCCTAATTGCTTAGAGCAATATCCTTTTCAGGGCGGTGGTTGTTACCTGCTATTAGGTACTGCCGAAGTGGATTTCCACTTCCCAACGATCACGATTCATAAAATGACTAAAATGCCGTTTATTCCCGATCCACGTTATTCCATGGATAAAATTAAATCAGGCGAAGCAGCGAGAAGCCTGAAGGAAGATGTCAGCATGACTTTCAGAAAACCCTATCCGCAAGAGCATGAGATTGGGTTGCCAAGGCAGAAGATGAACAACTAACAGGTGAAATTTATGAAATACGATTTTTGTATTGTAACAAACCAAACCATATTTTAAAAAAGCAGCAGAAAGTCCGTTTTCACATCCTGTGAAACGGACTTTTATGTCTTTTATAAACTGCTAATATTAGGATTTACCTACATAAACGTTATGCTCATCACATTTATGATAATTATCTTATTTAAAATTTCATCCTTTGTATTCTTACAGCGTTTAAAATTGCCAATAATGCTACACCAACATCTGCAAAAACAGCTTCCCACATTGTGGCTAAACCACCTGCTCCCAAAACGAGTACAATTCCTTTTACTACAAATGCTAAAATGATATTCTGCCAAACTATTTTCTTGGTTTGCTTTCCGATATTGATTGCCATTGGGATTTTGCTTGGCTTATCATCCTGAATGACTACATCAGCAGTTTCAATAGTGGCATCACTTCCTAAACCGCCCATTGCAATACCTACATCGCTCAAAGCTACTACAGGCGCATCATTCACGCCATCGCCAACAAATGCTACGGTTTCGTTTTTGGCTTTGATTTCTTTTACTTTATTTACTTTGTCTTCCGGCAATAAATCGCCAAAGGCATTACTAATTCCTAATTTATCGGCAACAAATTTTACCACCGTGCTTTTATCTCCGCTCAGCATTGTAGTTTTTACGCCTAATGCTTTTAGTTTGTCAATTGTAATCTGCGCATCTTCTTTTATACTATCGGCAACGGTAATGTAACCTGCAAATTTGCCATCGTAAGCAATGGCGATTAAAGTGTACACAATAGTACTTGGGTCTAAATCATAACTGATATTGAAATTGTCCATCAGTTTGAAATTTCCTACCAATAATTCTTTTCCGTTTACGGTAGCTTTTAAACCGTGACCTGCGATTTCTTCTGTGTTTTCTAATTTTATGGAATTGTCGATTTCTCCTACATATTGATGAATGGCGGTAGCAACCGGATGTGTACTCTGGCTTTCCAAAGCATTTACCAATTTCAGAATTTCATCTTTATTCAATTCAGGTTTTAAATTAACTTCCTGTACCTTGAAAACGCCTTCGGTCATTGTTCCGGTTTTATCCATCACAACATTCTGAATACCCGCAATTACGTCTAAAAAGTTACTTCCTTTGAATAAAATTCCATTTTTAGAAGCTGAACCAATTCCACCAAAATATCCTAAAGGAATACTAATAACCAAAGCACAAGGACAAGAAATAACAAGGAAAACCAACGCTCTGTATAACCATTGACTGAACAAATAATCATCAACAAAAAAGTAAGGAAAAACAGTAATAAGCACTGCCAATAACACAACAATTGGTGTGTAAATTTTTGCAAATTTTCTGATGAATAATTCTGTTGGTGCTTTTTGAGCAGTAGCGTTTTGTACCAATTCCAAAATCTTTGAAAGCTTGCTATCGGTATATGCTGTGGTTACTTTTACTTGTGTTACGGTGTTTAAATTTATCGTTCCAGCCAAAACGGTTTCGCCGTTTGTTTTGGTATCGGGCTTGCTTTCTCCTGTTAATGCAGCGGTGTTGAATGCTGCCGTTTCGGATAACAATTCGCCATCCAATCCTAATTTTTCTCCGGGTTTTAATTGAATGATAGTACCGATGTTTACGGTTTCTGCTTTTACGGTTTTAGGTTGGTTATTTTCTAAAATAGTTACTTCATCGGGTCTTTGGTCAAGCAAGGTTTTGATGTTGGCTTTTGCTCTTGTAACCGCCAAATTTTGAAACACTTCGCCAACCGAATAAAACAACATTACGGCAACACCTTCAGGATATTCGCCAATAGCAAAAGCTCCGATAGTAGCAATGCTCATCAATAAAAATTCTGAAAAAACATCGCTTTTGCGGATGCTCTCATATGCTTCTTTAATCACAGGAAATCCAACAGGCGCATAGGCAACGATGTACCAAATAATCCTAATCCAACCTGTGAACCAGGATTGCGTTAACCAATTATCAAAAGCAATTGCAATCATCAGTAAGACAAAACTGATAATGGCAGGTAAAAACATTTGAAAGGTAGATTTGTCGGTACTTCCGTGGTTGTGACCGTCATCATCGCTATGTTTATGATTGTGACCGTCATTGTTGTGATGCTTCTCCAATAATTTTTTAGCATTGGCATCGGTATATATTTTTTCTTCCTGTGGTGTGCAGCAAAGCTGTTTGCCTTGTGCATCGTATTTATGTTTGTGTTCCATTAGAGTAGTCTTTTAGTTGTTTTTTTATAAATTAAATATTGTTCTCCATGTTGTTTTTCCAAAAACTCTTCTTCCAATCTTATCTGAATTTGAATAACGATATAGGTAGCAAGCATCAGGAAAAATGTAACCGTATTGGATAGTATAAAAAATATTCCCGTCACGCTGATTATCATTCCCAAAAAAATCGGGTTCCGGCTGTAAGAGAATAATCCTTTTGTTATTAATTCGGTTTTATTATTTTCATCGATACCGATGCGCCAACTGTTACTCATTTGATATTGCGCTACTGAAATCCATAGTAACGAAAAGTGTATTAGAATTAATCCAATAATTAAAAACACATCTTTCATCAAATAAGAAATCGGCACTAAATATTGATATATTTTATCGCTGAACGAATAGATGAATACCGCAACGAAAAGCAATGCTATCAAAACTTTCATCACAAAACCGATATAGTCGTGTGCATTATCTGTTTTACCAAAAGTTACCGGATTGATGCCTGTTTGCTTGTAGGTGCGGTATGATGGCAGCACAAAAGCTACCATCATATACAACACCAAATACACCGGTAAATAAAATTTTAATATCATCATAATGTTATTGGTTTAATGACCGTGATCACCGGAATTAGACAATTTTGCATTTACGAAAAAAGCACCTTTTACCACAATTTTAGCATCGGCAGAAATTGGAGTTACGGATGTTATTGCGGTATATCCCAAATCGGAAGCACCTTTTACAATTTCAACTTTCTCAAAATTCATCTTTTTAGATTGTTCTTTTGCGTGATTTCCGGCTTCTTTTTCAGATGCATGACCGTGCTCTGCTTCGCCTTCATCGCGACCGTGACCATGGTCATCATCCCCATTTTTGTCGGCGTGTTCTTCAGCTTTCTTATTTGTGTGAACAAAAACATAATACTTCCCGTCAGCTTCTACAATGGCTTCATTGGGAATTGCAGGCGTTGTACTCTTATCCAGACTTACGATTCCTGTGATGTTCATTCCATCAATCAGACCTGTTTTAATTCCGGTTACATTTGCATGGACTGAAATCGTTTTACTCTCATTTTCAAATGACGAACCTATGCTGTAAACTTTCGCATCATATTCCGTTTCAGGATTATTGGTTAGTTTAAAATGAACGATTTGTCCTACTTTCATTTTTGGCAAATCTTTTTCAAAAACCTGTAGATCCAGATGAATCGAATTGTTATCAATAATATCCAAAACCGGAGATGAAACATCAACATAACTTCCAATCTGTGCATTGATAATACTGACTGTTCCGCTGATTGGCGCAGTGATAACCAGTCCTGAACGTAAGTTTCCGTTGGCAACTTTACCCGGACTGATTCCCATCAATTGCAATCGTTTTTGTAAAGAAGCCTTTTGAGTTCTCAAACTTTTCAGTTCTGCATCGGAACTCTGAAGATTTTTCTTTGCTCCGGCATCATTGTCAAATAATTCTTTTTGCCTTCTATACTCTTGTTCTGCAAAAGAAATTCTGCTATTCACTGTTAAATATTGTTCCTGCAACTGAATATATTCTGGATTGCTGATTGTTGCCAACACCTGACCCTGTCTTACAAAATCCCCAATTTGCACCTTAATTGTTTGAATCACACCCCCGTACAGTGAAGTTACAGTAGCTTTTTTGTTGTTTGGAACCCTCAACAAACCATTGGCTTTTATGGTTGAAGTCAGTTCTTTCATTTCAACAGTTCCCAAAGTCACACCTACAGATTTCATTTGTTCATCTGTTAACTCCGCAATAGTTAGAGGTGCCTCTTCATGCCCTTCTTCCGATTGCTCGATCTCAGGCTTTTCGGTATCTTGATTACCTGTTTCTTTTTTTCCGCAGCTTACGGCGAAAAGTAATATTAATGCTCCTGAAATTATATTGTTTTTGATTTTCATTTGTCTATTTATTGATGATTGAATTGATGATAACAACAGACTCATTTACCTGCTGAATGGATTCCAGATATTTTAACTGAATGTTGGTTGCTGTTTGCAATGCGAATAGATATTCCACATAAGAAATCTCACCCGTTTTATATCCGAGTTGTCCGGCTTTTGTAATTTTTTCAGCATTTGGAATTGCCTGATTTACGTAGTACTCATATTGTTCTACATTTTGCCGGTACTGGTTAAACGCATTCTCCAATTGTGCTTCCAGTTGTTTTTGCTGAAATTTGGCATTACTTGCAGCTATCTGTTTTTGATAATCAAAAGAATGCATTCTTGCCTTTGTCGCTCCAAACGTCAAAGGAATTGAAACACCGACTGTTGCGGAATGAAATCGATTACTTCCATTAAAATATTGCTCCATTCCATTCACATTTTGAAATCCAATCAACGACTGATTTGTGTAACCGATGGTAAATTCAGGAAGTCCCTGAGATTTTTCGACATTCTTATATCTATCCGCAATTTCCATTTCCTGATAAAATGCTTTTACGGTAGGATGTTTGCCAATTGCTGAACTATCTAAAACGTAATCGGCTTTTAAAGGTTGGTAATTTTTGTCAAATGCAACAGCAATATTTTCAGAAGTATTTAAAACCGTTTTTAAATTTTTATAGGCATTCATCAAATAAACTTCGTTCTGTTTCAACAATAAATTAATTTCTCCCTTTTGAGTTTCAGCAGTATTAATCTCAATCTTTTTAATATCTCCGGCTTTGAATCTCACCGTAGCAATTCGTATAAAATCATTGTACAAACTGTCAAGATTTTTCAGTTTCGACTGATTGTACTGCAAATATTCTATCTGATAGAAATAAGTTCTGACCTGTTTTGCCAATTCGTTTTCTGAGATCTCTCTGCTGATTTGTTTTCCTCTTATTTGCAAATTAATCAAATCTCTCCGCGCTTTGAACAAAGTCGGAAAAGGAATCGTCTGAGAAATAGCAAAAGACTGGTCAAATTTTCTGGAGTTATATTGCCCTAACTGAGCATCAATATTCATTTTTGGAAGTTCTTTCGCCGTTGGTTTTAAAGCTTCGGTCGATTTAATATCAAAATCTTTCGATTTCATTAAATCATTATTAGTCAGAGCCATCTGCGTTGCCTGTTCTACGGTCAAAGTACTTCTTTGTTGTGCAGTGAAAGTTTGCCCGAAAAATAAAAACCCCAAGACTATAACCGTTGTTAAAGGTTTAGAACCAATATTTTTTCTTCTAAATTTATTACTGAAAATAATGTACAACATCGGTAATACAAACAGAGTCAAAAACGTTGCTGTAACCAAACCTCCAATTACAACAGTTGCCAAAGGTTTCTGAACTTCCGCGCCTGCTCCTGTGGAAATCGCCATTGGCAAAAAGCCCAAAGAAGCAACAGTTGCAGTCATTAGAACCGGTCTTAATCTGGTTTTGGTACCTTCCATTACTCTTTTTAGAATATTGGTTTCGCCATCTTTTTCAAGTTGGTTGAAAGTCCCAATCAGAACAATTCCATTCAAAACGGCAACTCCAAACAAAGCGATAAATCCGATTCCTGCACTGATGCTGAAAGGCATATCTCTCAATAATAATGCGAAAACTCCTCCGATTGCACTCATAGGAATCGCTGTAAAAATCAACGCTGCCTGTTTAAATGAATGGAATGTAAAATACAGCAACATAAAAATCAACAGTAACGACACCGGAACTGCAATCATCAATCTTTTGCTCGCCGCCTGTAAATTCTCAAATTGACCGCCATAAGTGAAATAATAACCGGAAGGTAACTTCATCTGCTTATCCAGTTTTCCTTGAATTTCTTCTACAACACTTTGCACATCACGCCCCTTGACATTAAACCCAATAACGATCCTCCTTTTTCCGGCTTCACGGCTGATTTGTGCCGGACCGAGTTTATAATCAATATTTGCAACCTGCGAAAGCGGAATCTGCACGCCTGAATTGGTTGAAATCATCAGATTGTTGACATCATCGATGTTCGTCCTGTTGAGGCTGTCTAAACGGACAACCAAATCGAATCTCCTTTCATTTTCAAAAACCTGACCCGCAGATTTCCCTGCAAATGCAGTACTTACAGCATTATTGACATCTTCGATATCCAATCCGTAATTCGCCATTCTTGTTCTGTCATACTCGACATTGATTTGCGGAAGTCCGCTCACCCGCTCGATTTGTGGCGAAGTTGCGCCATTTACTGACTGAATCACTTTTGAAGTCTTATCAGCATAAATTGCCAGTGAATCCAAATTTTCACCAAAAATCTTCACAGCAACATCTTGCCTGATACCGGTCATCAACTCATTAAATCGCATCTGAATCGGTTGATTTTTTTCAAAGAAAACTCCGGGAATATTTTCCAGCTTTTCCGAAATTTCATCGGCTAATTCCTCGTAGGATTTTTTTGTTTCCCAATCTTTTTGGGGTTTTAAAACAACAATTAAATCCGTTGCTTCAGGTGGCATCGGGTCGGTTGGAACTTCGGCAGCTCCGGTTTTTCCGACAACCATTTTAACTTCATCAAATTGCTTGATAATTCTTGAAGCCTGCATCGAAGTTTCAATACTTTGACTCAACGAACTTCCCTGTGGAAGAATACAGTGAAAAGCGTAATCTCCTTCCTGCAATTGCGGAATAAATTCGCCACCCATTCTTCCAAAAATTAAAACTGAAAAAGCAAATAATGCTATTGTTCCACCTACCAGCCAATATTTAATCTTTAAAGCTTTTTCTAATAATGGTTGATAAATTTCCTGAAGTTTATTCATCATTTTATCTGAAAAAGTTTCTTTGTTCATCGGCTTTTTAGACAGAAGCAAAGCACTCATCATCGGAATATAGGTCAAAGATAAAATCAATGCTCCCAAAATCGCAAACCCGACTGTTTTAGCCATAGGCGTGAACATTTTTCCTTCGACACCCACCAAAGTGAGAATTGGAATGTAAACGATAAGAATGATAATTTCACCGAAAGCCGCACTGCTTCTAATTTTCGATGCAGAAAGGAAAACTTCTTCATCCATTTCAGACTGTGAAAGAATTTTATTTGTTTTTCTCAATCCTAAATGATGTAAAGTTGCTTCGACGATAATTACGGCTCCATCGACAATTAAACCAAAATCGATGGCTCCCAAACTCATTAGGTTTGCACTTACCCCAAAAATATTCATCATTCCTAAAGCAAATAACAATGAAAGTGGAATCGCTGATGCTACAATCAGTCCGGCTCTAAAATTTCCTAAAAAAACAACGAGAACAAAAATTACGATTAAAGCCCCTTCAATTAAGTTTTTTTCAACAGTGCTGATTGCTCTTCCTACCAAATCTGTCCTGTCTAAAAATGGCTCGATGACAACATCTTCAGGCAACGACTTTTGAATTGTCGGGATTTTATCTTTAATTCTTTGAACAACTTCGTTACTGTTTGCGCCTTTGAGCATCATAACAACACCTCCAACGGCATCAACTTCGCCATTATACGTTAGAGCACCGTAACGAACTGCATGACCCAAACCTACGTTTGCTACATCTTTAATGAAAATGGGAACACTTCCTGTTTCATTTTTTACAGCAATGTTTTTCACATCATCAATTGACGTTACAATCCCGATCCCTCGAATAAAGTAAGCATTTGGCTTTTTGTCAATGTAAGCACCTCCCGTATTCTGATTGTTTTTTTCCAAAGCGGTAAAAACATCAGAAATACTTATTCCCATTGCTTTTAATTGGTTAGGATCGACAGCTACTTCATACTGTTTCAACTCTCCTCCGAAACTGTTAATTTCTGCAACTCCGACAGTTCCGTTAAGCTGTCTTCGAACAATCCAGTCCTGCATTGTTCTCAAGTCCTTGCTACTGTACTTTTTCTCACTTCCTTTTTTAGGATGAAGAATGTACTGGTATACCTCTCCTAAACCCGTACTCACAGGAGCCATCTCAGGAGTTCCTACTCCTTGAGGGATTTCTTCAGAAGCCTGCTTCAACTGCTCACTGATTAACTGACGGGCAAAATAAATATCGACATCTTCTTTAAAGACAACCGTAATTACTGAAAGTCCGAAACGGGAAATACTTCTCGTTTCTTCAATATTCGGAACATTGGCAATGCTCTGTTCAATAGGAAATGTAACGAGTTGTTCAACTTCCTGTCCTGCAAGTGTAGGACAAACGGTAATAATCTGTACTTGATTGTTTGTGATGTCAGGTACGGCATCAATTGGTAGTTTGGTGGCACTCCACGTCCCCCAGATGACCAGCATCAAAGTCATCAATCCTATAATGATTTTGTTTTTGATGCTAAATCGTATGATATTATCTAACATTGGATTTAATTTTTATTGAATATCGAACTCATTTCATCAATAAAATTGATGAATTATGAGCGACAAAGATGAACAGGAATACATCGCAACGGTATTGCAAAGTTTCCACGACAAATGGATGAAAGACACACGTCTCCCATCTAATCAATAAAAATTATATTTTGGGGGGTTGCCAAATTTGGTCGTAAACCAAATATGCGAAATCGTTTTTTTGGAAATGAATTTTCTTTGAGAAATATTCGGTTGCCTTTTTTGATAAAGGCATTAAAGGCTCAACTTTAAAAGAAGCTACCGTCATCTGGCAGCAGTTGCAAGTACATAGAGGTGAACATATATCCCCATGGTCTTTTGCATGTGTCCCTTCAGAATCCATCAAATTGCTGTAGGATTGGTCTATGCCATTCTTCGACTGAGCACTAACATCATTGCATGGAACCACAGAAAGCACCATAAAATAAATCGTTAATAATAGTTTCAGAAAATTCATTAAGCAAATTTAAAGTTTTTTTTAAAGTAAACGACTAATTGAAGACAAAATTGTTAGTACGCAATTATACTTAAAAATAAATATTACGCACAAATAGAGAACTTAACACCCACTGAGAAAAATAGAAACGCTGACTAGATCTGGCTTAAAAAAAACACTTTTGAACAGGTAGTTGTTTTTTCTAAAGTGGAGTTGGAGGACTCCAAATATTTTCTAACGGAACCGCTTTGCTAAAAAATAATATTTGAGCAATATTACTCTTTCATAAATAAATGCTCTCAAAAAAGCTTTAATTTGACAAGCCGCATATTTACTTACTTCTCACCAAACAGACAGATTTTCAAAAAAAACTTAATAGCAGGGCATTGTAATGCACATTTAGTATTTTACAATTAAACAATTTATTTTATCTTTGCCCGCAATTAAACCAATAGGTAGAACAGAGATCTAAAATTTTAAGGTTTTATAGAAATTTGAAAAAACGTTAGTAAAACGTTATCCTTGTTTTTAGAAAGTCTTTATTGATGGTACTTTACAGAGATTATTCGATTCTCCTATAGACTACAAAATAAAAATTAAAACCCGCAAGAGAAAAGCTCAGAAATATTTATCTGAAGAAAATTAAAAATTTTCACAAATAAATTTGGCAGATAAAAAAAAAGTCTATACTTTTGCACTCACATTTGAACGATATGGCAAATCATAAATCAGCACTTAAGAGAATCAGACAAAACGAAGTAAGAAGACTTCGTAACAGATATTACCACAAGACTGCAAGAACTGCATTAAAAGTTTTGAGAAGCGAAGAAAACAAAGCAGCTGCTACTGAGCAATTGCCAAAAGTTATCGCTTTGTTGGACAAATTAGCTAAGAAAAACATTATTCACAAGAATAAGGCAGCTAACTTGAAAAGCAAATTGACTAAGCACGTTAATAAATTAGCGTAATTATATAGTTGGCCCGTTCGTCTATCGGTTAGGACCTCAGATTTTCATTCTGGTAAGAGGGGTTCGATTCCCCTACGGGCTACTAAACTTAATTGTTTCTAACCGGACAATTAAATAAGAGTTGAAACTTATAAAAACAAAAAACTAACCCTGCAAATATTCATTTATTTACAGTTTGGTAGATGGCCCGTTCGTCTATCGGTTAGGACCTCAGATTTTCATTCTGGTAAGAGGGGTTCGATTCCCCTACGGGCTACAAAACCATTGATTTATTTCAATGGTTTTTTGTTTTAAGTTAAATCTTTAATCATAAAAAACCGCAATCCTGATTGAAATGCGGTTTTGTAATGTATAATATAAGATTACTTCTTGCTTAAAGCTTCATCATATCTTCTGCTGATTTCTTTCCAGTTGGTCACATTCCAGATGGCAGTTAAATAATCCGCTCTTTTGTTTTGATATTTCAAATAATAGGCGTGTTCCCAAACATCGATACCGAAGATTGGCGTCCCTTTTTCTTCTACAACATCCATCAGAGGATTATCCTGATTTGGTGTTGAAGAAACGAATAACTTTCCGCTTTTATCGACAGAAAGCCAAGCCCAACCTGAGCCAAAACGGTCTGCACCAGCTTTTGCCATCTTTTCCTTGAATGCATCCATGCTTCCGAAAGTTGAAGTAATCGCTTTTGCTAATTTTTCTGAAGGTTTTGTGTCTTTCTGTGGCGTAAGAACAGTCCAGAATAATTCGTGGTTGTAATGCCCACCTGCATTGTTTCTCACGGCAGGATTTGCCTTTGAAACAGTAGACAAAATCTGAAACAGGGTCTGCTTTTCCTGTGGAGTTCCGGCTATTGCTTTATTCAGATTAGCAACATAAGCTGCTGCGTGTTTTGAATAGTGAATCTCCATGGTTTCCGCATCCACATTACCTTCCAGTGCATTGTAAGCATAAGGCAATGGCGTCTGCTTGAACTGTGCAAACGCAAACTGCGCCGCAAATACTGCAGTGAATGCAGCTACTTTAAAAATCTTCATAACATTTTTATGTAAGGTTAAACTTTTAATTCTTTGGCTGGAAGCGGGGTGATGGAAGCTGGAAGTCTACAACAAAATGCCATAACTTCCGACTTCCCTCTTCCCTCTTCCTACTCTTTCAATAATTTCTTAATATCTTCAATCAGCTTTTCTCTGTCGGGATGAAATTTTCCGTTCAGCTGAGGATTTGTTCCTTCAGCATCTTCGTAATTCAAACCTGAATAATAGAGAATCGGTTTATTCTGCTGATCAAACCTACAACGCACTTTCCCCTCTTTATCTACTAAGGCAATCATCCCACTGTGATTGAGATTTTCGCTTTCATCTTCCTGATCTCCAACATAGATATCAAACTGATCAGCTAATTTACCTATATATGCCCGATCGCCAGTCAAAAAATGCCAGTTAGGAGATTTCGCACCAATCTTTTGAGAATGTTGCTTTAATAATTCTGGTGTATCATTTTCAGGATCGATGCTGATTGAAATAATTCCAAAATCAGGACTTTTGATTTCATCTTCAATAAATCTCATATTGCTATTCATCACCGGACAAATTGTTGGACACTTGCTGAAGAAAAACTCCACAAGATAAACTTTCCCGATCATATCTTTATTGGTGATCTGCCTGTTGTTCTGATTGGTTAATTTAAAATCAGGAACCTTCATCACTGTAAAAAGACTGGTTTTAAAATAATTCATTCCAAAACCGATTCCAAAAAACAACAGTGCGATCACTACAAGCGGAAGAATAATCTTCTTTTTTGTATTGCTTTCCGCCTTCTTATTTTTGGACATATTTCTCCGGATTTTTCTTAAACTCGTCCTTACAGTAAGCACTGCAAAAACCGTACGTTTTATTTTTGTACTCAAAAGTATGCTTCATATCCGGTTCGGTTTTCATCTCGCAAATAGGATCAATGGCGTTGGCGAATTTTACAGGTTTTGAAACTGACTTTGAACTTTTATTTTTTGTTTTATGTTTTACTTTCGGGGTTTCCTGTGCACAGGCAATTAAAGAAACCGACAAAAATGCTGTTAAAAAGAATTTTGATTTCATTTTATTTTAAATTGAAATTAATAATTTGACTGAATAAAACTGAGTAATGTTTAAACTAAATTTAATATGAATTGGAAATCTGAACCATTAAGAAATTTAAATGGTTAAGTTTTTTTTAAGAAAATCATATAGATTTTTAAGCAAGATGCAGATGAGTCTGTAGATTTAATGTAAATGGATGAGATATTACATTCAAACGAAGAATTTAGTTTAAATAAATTTACGCTAACGGAGGATGAAATATTCTGAAATGATATTCTGAAGTGTTAAAATTAAGGTAATCGGAATTTGGATTTTTCAATTCAAGATTAAGACTTAAACAATCTGAAAAAGACATAATTTCATTTGAAAGAAATACATCCAGACCCGCAATTTTCACATTCTGAGAACTATTGGACTGCTTTTCAGTTTTTGCCAGCTCTTTTCCAACATAACATTTCCCTTTGCAGTTGGAATCTACCACATTTCTTTTTTCACAAAGATTTCTTACAATGTAGTCATAATTCACCGCATAATTAAGCATCGGCAAAACGGGACGAATAGCGATGGTAAAAACGATGAAAAAGGATACGAAAAACTTCAAACAAAAATCTTTACTACAAATATAGTGTAGAAAATTGAGTTTGGCGTTGATTTATGATGAAAGTCAGGGAG
This sequence comes from Chryseobacterium foetidum, assembly GCF_025457425.1. Taxonomy (NCBI): domain Bacteria; kingdom Pseudomonadati; phylum Bacteroidota; class Flavobacteriia; order Flavobacteriales; family Weeksellaceae; genus Chryseobacterium; species Chryseobacterium foetidum. The sequence continues at coordinate 2,403,817 of NZ_JAMXIA010000001.1, read as the reverse complement.
GCGGGGTTCGCGGTACGAGTTGCCGGATGCGGGATGCGACGTCCAAGATGTGAGGAGAAGCAAATTTTTTTTCAAAATTTCTTGGTTATAAACTGATCATCTCTTTTTTAAATTTAAATTATTTAAATTTATCCTATGAAAGTTTTAATTGTAAATGGTCCTAACTTAAATCTTCTCGGAACAAGGGAGCCGGAAATCTATGGAAGTGTTTCTATGGAAGAATATCTGGAAAAACTGAAATCGGAGTTTTCTTCTCATGAGATTTTGTACTATCAATCCAATATTGAAGGTGAACTGATCAACCGTCTGCAGGAAGATGATTTTGATGCGGTTGTGATCAATCCCGGAGCTTTCACTCATTATTCTTATGCAATTGCTGACTGTTTAAAAAATATTCAGAAACCAAAGGTGGAAGTGCATATCAGCAATATTTACAAAAGGGAAGAATTCAGACAGAAATCTGTAACGGCAGCTTGTACGGATGCGGTTTTGTCTGGCTTTGGGATGGAGGGGTATCGGTTGGCGATATTGAGTTTGAAGTAGTTTCCCACAGATTGCACGGATTTACACAGATTAAATTGTGAATTTTCCTCATTCAAATCAAAATAATTATACAGATTTTCTCTAAAATAAAAAAGAATCCGTCTCACAACTGAGGCGGTTTTTTTTGGTAATTATTGCAGGATTTCGTATATTTATATCTGATAATCAGATAGTTGTTTATGAATTTTAAGCATTATAATCAAAATCAGTTGGTTTTGTTTCCTTATAGTTTTGAGGATTTGATTCCCGAAAATCATCCTGTTCGGATCGTTAATGATATTTTGGAGAAGGTAAACATTGACCCGCTCCTGAAAGCTTACAGTAAAGAAGGAAATCCCAGTTATCACCCTGTGATGATGCTCAAGGTGATGGTTTTTGCGTATATGAACAATATTTATTCATCGCGGAAAATCGAAAAAGCGCTTCGTGAAAACATCAACTTCATGTGGCTCTCCAACATGAGTATTGTAGATCACAATACCGTGAACCGTTTTCGTGCCCATAAACTTGAAGCCGCCTTCAAAAATATTTTCTCCCAGGTGGTTTTGCTTTTGGCAGAAGAAGGTTTGGTGAGCCTGAAACAGGTGTTTGTAGACGGAACCAAAATTGAAGCACAGGCGGGTCGCTACACTTTTGTCTGGGCAAATTCCATCAAAACCAACAAAGAAAAAATGCTTCGTCAACTGGAAGAGCTCTGGAAATACGCTCAAAGTGTGGCAAAGGAAGAAGATAAAGACCCTGAACCGCCGGAGTTCAAAGAGATCAGCAAAGAAAAAATCCGGCAAACGGCAGAAAATATCAATGCCAAATTAAAAGGCAGCGGGGGTAAAACCGATTCCGACAAAAAAGCCAAAGCCAAACTGAATTACATTAAAAACAATTTTGAGAAAAACCTCGATAAATACGAAGCTCAGGAAGCTATTTTAGCAGAGCGGAATTCCTACAGCAAGACCGATGAAGATGCTACTTTCATGAGAATGAAGGACGATCACATGATGAATGGACAGCTCAAACCGGCTTATAATGCACAGATTTCCACAGAAATCGAAGATTCGACGAAGTCAAAATCAAATCATCGTCAATTATACCATCCATCAGCAAACCAATGATATCAATACTTTGGAGCGTCATTTGGAAAATTTTGAGAAATTGTTTGGTAAAAAAAGAATGGAAGAGTTGGAAGAACTCACTGCCGATGCGGGGTACGGAAGCGAGCAGAACTACGAATTATTGGAACAGAACAATATTACACCATTTGTAAAATACAATACTTTCGACAAAGAGCAGAATGCCCATTATCAGGCGAAACACAAGACTTTCAGCAAAGAAAATCTGCATTACAACGGGGAAGGCGATTTTTATATCTGTCCGATGGGACAAAAGATGGAAAAAACGCACGAAAGCACGCGCAAAACCAAGACCGGTTATCCTCAAAAGCTCTCCCATTATCAGGCTAAAAACTGCTATGGATGCCCAATTAGAGGCGTTTGCCACAGTTCCAAAGAAAACCGAAGCATCGAACGGAACCATCATTTGGAAGATTACAAAGAGAAAATACGAAAGCTTTTAAACAGTGAAAAAGGCATTAAAAAAAGAAAACAACGCTCGGTTGAAGTAGAACCTGTGTTTGCACATCTCAAACATTGCAATAATTTTAAGCGGTTTACCCTCAAAGGTCTGAAAAAAGTAGAATTGGAGTTCGGTTTACACGCTTTAGCACACAATCTAAGAAAGAAAGTTGCCTAAAGAGGACAACTTTTTCTATTTTCCAAAATAATATACATTTTACTGAAATAAAAAATCCGCCTCAAATTTTGTTGTGAGACGGATTCCATTTCACTATTTCTAAATGGTCTGTTCCTGAAGTTGAGGACCAGAAGCAATCAGCTTTTTGGCTTCGTCATTACCGCAGTACTGCTCGAAGTTTTTGATATATTTTGCAGCAAGATCTTTTGCTTTTTCTTCCCATTCTGCAACGTCACTATAAGTATTTCTTGGATCTAAAATTCCTTCAGAAACATTTGGTAACGAAGTTGGAATTTCCAGATTCATTACAGGAATCGTTGTTTTATCAGCAGTTTCAATTGATCCGTCGATGATGGCATCAATGATTGCTCTTGTATCTTTTAAAGAAATTCTTTTTCCGGTTCCGTTCCAGCCTGTATTTACTAAATATGCTTTTGCACCGTGTTCTTTCATTTTCCCGATCAATGTTTTTGAATACATTGTTGGGTGTAATGTTAAGAAAGCTTCTCCAAATGCCGGAGAGAAAGATGGTTCCGGTTCTGTAATTCCTCTTTCAGTTCCCGCCAATTTTGAAGTATAACCGCAAAGGAAGTGGTACTGAGCCTGGTTTTCATCTAAAATAGAAACCGGAGGCAAAACCCCGAACGCATCAGCAGAAAGATAAACAATCTTGCTTGCGTGACCTGCTTTAGATGGCAAAACGATTTTATTGATATGGTAAATCGGGTAAGAAACTCTTGTGTTTTCTGTGATAGATCCGTCTGTGTAATCAGCGATTCCGTCATTTACCACGACATTTTCAAGAAGTGCATCTCTTTTGATTGCTCTGAAAATATCCGGTTCTTTTTCTGCTGACAAATCGATTACTTTAGCATAACATCCGCCTTCATAGTTGAAAACACCGTTGTTATCCCAGCCGTGCTCGTCGTCACCGATTAAATATCTTTTTGGATCTGCAGACAAAGTTGTTTTTCCTGTTCCCGAAAGCCCGAAGAATAACGCTACATCTCCTTCTTCACCTACGTTTGCAGAACAGTGCATCGATGCCATACCTTTCAAAGGAAGGTAATAATTCATCATCGCAAACATTCCTTTCTTCATTTCGCCACCGTACCAGGTTCCGCCAATAATCTGAAGTTTTTCAGTAAGGTTGAACATTACAAAGTTTTCAGAATTTAAATCCTGCTCTTCCCAGTTTGGATTGGTTGTTTTTGAACCGTTGATGACCGTGAAATCAGGCTCTCCATAGTTTTCCAAATCGTAATGAGAAGGACGGATAAACATATTCGTAACGAAATGCGCCTGCCACGCCACTTCAACGATAAATCTTACTTTTAGTCTCGTATCATCATTGGTACCGCAAAATGTATCTACAACATATATTTTTTTGGCATCAGAAAGTTGAGTTAAAACTAAATCTTTACAGGACTGGAAAATTTCGGGTGTTGTAGGCAAATTTACTTTACCGTCCCAGAAAATAGTATCTTTTGTAACATCATCCTGTACAATGTACCTGTCTTTAGGCGAG